>JBEVLE010000372.1:0-11522 GCA_040509335.1 Longimicrobiaceae bacterium
GCGCGGGCGGGCCGCCCCCCCCCGCCGCGGGGGTTGCGTCAATCGCGTCGACCGGCGGACGTCGGCCCCGGCCCGCCTTCGCCTCCGTGGCCGGCTCACATCTCCCGTCCGCACGATCCGCTCCTTCATGGGCCTGCCGTGCCCACCGGTTCGCGCCGGGCGAGATGGGACACCGCGAGCGCGCGCAGGTCGATCAGCGTGTGAAGCAGGATGGGCAGCAGCAGGCTTCCCGAGGCCAGGTACAGGCCGCCCATCAGCAGGCCCACCACGCCCGTGAGGAGCATTCCCTTCGCTCCCTGGCCCGCGTGCGCCACCCCGAAGGCCAGCGAAGACACCGCCAGCGCCGCCACCGCGGACAGCCCCCAGGGGCCGGCGGCCAGGTAGCGCATCAGGAAGCCGCGGTAGATCAGCTCTTCCGTGATCCCGGCGGTGACGGACACGCCCGCGAAGAGAAGCTTCTCGCGCGCCGTGCGCGGCAGGAGGTAGCCGATCTCGTCGAAGGCGGCCGCCAGCCGGGCCCGGAGGCCGGGGTCGAACCGTGCGAGCACCACCGGCAGCAGCTGTCCCACGCAGGCCGCGGCGGCCATGATCCACGCGGTCGATGGCGGAAACCCACTTCCCAGGGACAGGGGTGCGCGAAGCAGGCTCGACAGGGGGAAGACGAGGAGAGCCGCGCAGGCGAAGAGCCACAGGATGGCGATGATGCGCAGGTAGATGGGCGACTTCGCGCCGGGCCGGACCGCCTCGCGGAGCCGACGGGCCTCCCACAGGTCCCAGAGCGGGAAGAGTACGACCAGGGCGGAGGCCAGCAGGTGGGCGAAGAGCATGGGGAACTCGGAGGGGGAGGGGGGAGAGGGGCAGGCGGCAGGGCGAAGGCGTCTAGGGCGAGCTCGGCGTGCGCAGCGAACCGATTACGCGTTAGATGCTGTCTTACGCTGTCAGCGCAGGGGCTCGGGGAGCGGAGCGGAACCGAAGGCGTAGCGCAGCAGCTCGCGCTTCAGCTCCCGGTCCGACCAGTCCGGATGCTGGGCACGCAGACGCGCCAGCGTCAGCTCACGGGCAGCCACGCTCATCTCCACCGCGAGTCTCAGGCGTTCGTCGCCCGTCATCCCGCGATAAATGCTCGCCTGGATCTGCGCCGCTTCCGGCTGGTGTCGCTCATCTCGCCTCTCACCTCGCCATCGCCAGCAGCTCCGCGGTGTGGATCGCTCCGCGCCCCTCGCAGAAGTCGCCGATCTGCGAGCGGCAGGAGAACCCCGGCGCCACCACCAGGTCGTCCGGCGCCGCCCCGCGCACCGCCGGAAAGAGCACCCGCTCCCCCGCCGCCCGCGACACCTCGTAGTGCCCCCGCTCGTACCCGAACGACCCCGCCATCCCGCAGCACCCGGAGTCCAGCACGGCGAACTCCAGCCCCTCCACGCGACCCAGCACCTCGCGCGTGGGCTCCATCCCCACGATCGCCTTCTGGTGGCAGTGCCCGTGCACCACGGCGCGCCGCTCCAGCCGCCCCGGCTTCCACCCCGGCACCGTCAGCAGGAACTCCTCCAGCATCATCGCCGCCCCCGCGATCGCCCGGGCGCGCGGGTCGCGCACCAGGTCCGGGAGCTCGTCGCGCAGGGTGAGGATGCAGCTGGGCTCCACCCCCACGATCTTCGCGCCGCGCTCCACCTCGGGGGCCAGCACATCCACCAGTTCCCGCTGCTTGTCCACGGCGTGGTCCAGCAGCCCCTTGGAGATGGCGGCGCGCCCGCAGCACACCTGCCGCCGCGGTAGCACCACCCGGAAGCCGGCCCGCTCCAGCACCGCCGCCGTGGCGCGCAGCGGCGCGGACTGGAAGAAGTTGTGGAAGGTGTCGTCGAACAGCACCACCGCGGGCCGCGCGTCGCCGCCGGACGGCGAGCCGCCGCGGCCGCCCCGCCACTCGCGGCGGAAGGGGCGCGCGTCGAACGTGGGGAGCTTGCGGCGAGGGTCCACGTGCGCCGCCGCCTTCATCGCCCCGCCGAACAGGCTGCTCCCCAGGTTGGCGAGCCCCGGCGCCAGGCTCCCCGCCCTGGCGAAGTCGTGGATCCGCCCGAAGAAGAGCGCTTCCCTGGGCGTGCCCGTCTCGCGGAAGTGCTGCGCCAGGAACTCCGCCTTGTAGCGGGCCATGTCCACCCCCACCGGGCATTCCGTCCTGCACGCCTTGCACTGGAGGCACAGGTCCAGCGCCTCCTTGACCTCCGTGCTGCGCATGCCGGGGAGATTGCCGCGCATGGCCTCGCGCAGCGCGTTGGCGCGGCCGCGCACGGTGTGCTCCTCCTCCAGCGTCACCATGAACGAGGGGCACATGGTCCCCGCGTCCAGCTTGCGGCACACGGCCATGCCGTTGCACTTCTCCACCGCCTTGTCCCAGCCGCCGTCCTCCGAGTAGTCGAACCACGTGGGCGGCGCCGTCGCCGCGTACGCCTCGCCGAAGCGCAGGTTGTCCGACATGCGCTGGTGCGGCGGGACGATCTTGCCGCCCGGGTTCATGCGCCCCTCGGGGTCGAAGACGTGCTTGACCCGGCGGTGCAGCTCCATCACCTCGGCGCCGAACATCAGCGGCAGGAACTCCGAGCGCGCCAGCCCGTCGCCGTGCTCGCCGGAAAGCGAGCCCCCGAACTCCACCACCAATTCCGCGATGTCGCCGGCGATGGCCTGCATGCGGCGGACGTCGTCGCCGCGCTTCAGGTTCAGGTCCACGCGGATGTGCAGGCAGCCGTGCCCCGCGTGGCCGAAGAAGCCCAGCGTGGTGCCGTGGCGGCCCACGATCTCCTCGAAGCGGCGGGTGTAGGCGCCCAGCTTTTCCGGGGGGATGCCGGTGTCCTCCACGAACTCCTGCGGCTTGATGTCGCGCGTGGGGGTGGTGCGGTACAGCAGCCCGGTGGCCGCCTGCCGCAGCGCCCACGCCGCGGTCTGCACGCGCGCGTCCAGGAACACGCCGGGGACCGGCGCGCCCGGGAGGCGGGGGGCGCGCCCCGCGAAGTCGTGCGCCAGCGTGGCCACCTCCTCCGCCGTGTCGCCGGAAAACTCGCAGAACAGCACCCCCAGCGCGTCCGGCTCCACCAGCGCCGCCGTGGCGCGGAACTCCAGGAGCTCGCGCGCGCCCTGGAGCACCCGCGAGTCCACGATCTCCAGCGCCGAGAGGCCCGCCTCCGGGAGGATGCGGGGGATGGCGTCCATGGAGTCCCACCGCCCCCGGAAGCTGAGCAGCACGAGGGCGCGCGCCCCGGGGAGCGGCACCAGCCCCAGCTCCGCCTCGGTGATGGTGGCCAGCGTCCCCTCCGAGCCCACCACCAGCTGCGCCAGGTTCAGCTCCGGCGCCTCCAGCACGTGGTCGAAGTTGTAGCCGGAAACGCGGCGCGGGATCCTGGGGTAGCGGGCGAGCACCGAGTCGCGGTGCGGCTCCAGGATTCCCAGCACCTCCCGCGCGATCTCCCCCTCGCGGCCGGGCATGGCCGCCACCGCGCCGCGCGCCACCGGGCCGAAGCGCACGTCCGCGCCGTCGTGCAGCACGCACTCCAGCGAGTGCACGTGGTCGCCGGTCTTGCCGTACGCCAGCGAGCGGGCGCCGCACGAGTTGTTGCCGATCATCCCGCCCACGCAGCACTGGCGGATGGTGGCCGGGTCCGGCCCGAAGTGCAGGCCGTGCGGTGCGGCGGCGCGGTTCAGGCGGTCCAGCCGCACCCCGGGCTGCACGCGGGCGCGGCGGCGGTCCGGGTCCACCTCCAGCACCCGGTTCATGTACTTGCCGAAGTCCAGCACCAGCGCGGCCCCCACCGTCTGCCCGGCGAGCGCGGTGCCGCCGCCGCGGGGGAGCACGGGGACGCCGTGCTCCGCGGCCAGGCGGTGGGCCGTCCGCACGTCGGCGGCGTCGCGGGGGAGCACCACGCCGGCCGGCACGAGCTGGTACAGCGAGGCGTCGGTGCTGTACAGCAGGCGGCTCTTGGCGTCGAAGCGCACCTCGCCGCGCACCTGCTGGCGGAGGGCGCGCTCCAGGCGGGCGGCGCGGGGGTCGGGGTGGACCACGGGGAGCATGCGGGCCTCTGCGGGTGCGGGGCGCTACGCCGGCGCGGCGCCGGGCTGCGGCGGCGCCGATTCCGCGGCCGGCGCCGCCGCGGGGAGGAGGAGGCGGAAGGTGCTCCCCACCGCCGGCTCCGAGTCCACCTCCAGCGTGCCCCCCAGCAGCCGCGCCAGGCGCAGCGAGATGGGGAGCCCCAGCCCCGTCCCCCCGGGGGCCGCGGCGGGGAGCTGCACGAACTCGTCGAAGATGCGGGGGATGTCCACGGTGGCGATCCCGCTCCCGCGGTCCACCACCTCCACCTTCACCCCGCCCGCCGGCGCGTCGCCGCAGCGCACCTCGATGGGCCGCCCCTCCCCGAACTTGATGGCGTTGGAAAGCAGGTTGAGGAGGATCTGCCTCACCCGCCGCGGGTCGGTCACGATCCGCCGCGTGGAGGCCGTGCACGAGGTGCGCAGCTCCGAGCCGCGGTCCTCCGCCATGGGGCGCACGGTCACGAACAGCTCCTCCACCAGCTCGGGGACGTCCACCTCCTCCGGCTGGATCTCCATCTTGCCCGCCTCCAGCTTGGACAGGTCCAGCACGTCGTTGACCAGCTCCAGCAGGTGGCGGGCGGCGCGCTGCCCGCGCTCCAGCCCGGCCTGCTGCGCGTCGCCCAGCGGGCCGTAGATGCCGGCCAGGAGCAGGTCGTTGTAGCCCAGGATGGCGTTGATTGGGGTGCGCAGCTCGTGGCTCATCGCCGCGTAGAACCGGTCCCGGGCCTCCAGGGCGCGCTCGCGCTCCTCCTCCACCCGCTTGCGGTCGGTGATGTCCAGCACCGTCCCCAGGAAGCGGGTCGCGCGGCGGGCGGGGCCCTCGCCCTCGAACGAGGCGCGCCCCTTGGCGATGATCCAGCGCACGGTGCCGTCCGGCCACAGCGAGCGGTACTCCACGGCGTAGTCGCCGGTGCCCGCCGGGTCCAGAGCGGCCCGCACCACGCCGTCGGCGCGCTCGCGGTCCTCCGGGTGCACGCGGGCCAGGAAGGTGGCGTAGTCCACCTCCGCCTCCGGCGGGAGCCCGAACGCCGCCTTGCAGCGCTCCGACCAGCGCAGCTCCCCGGTCTGCGGGACGAAGTCCCACGTCCCCACCCCCGACGACTCCACCGCCAGCCGCGTGCGCTCCTCCGCCTCGCGCACCGCGCGCTCGGCCAGGCGCCGCTCGGTGAAGTCCTCCATGGAGCCGATCATGCGCACCGGGCGCCCCTCGGCGTCGCGCGCCACGAAGCCGCGGTCGCGCACCTCCGCGTACGAGCCGTCCGCCCGCCGGAAGCGGTACTCGTCCGACCACACCTCGCCGCCGCCGTCGATGGTCGCGTGGATCCCGCCCACCACGCGCTCCCGGTCGTCCGGGTGGACCTGGCCGTACCACCACTCCGCGGGGGTGAGCACGGTGCCGGCCGGGTGCCCGAAGACCCGCCCGAGCGCCGGGTTCCAGCGGATCTCGTCCGTGGCCAGGTCCCAGTCCCAGATCACGTCGTTGGTGGCGCGCGTGACCAGGCTGTAGCGCTCCTCCTCCTCGCGGCGGGCGTCCTCGGCCCGGCGGGTCTGCATCTCGGCGCGGTGCACGCGCACCGCGTGGCGGATGCTCCGCTCCAGCCGCTCCGGGGTCAGCGACGCCTTGCCCAGGTAGTCGGCCGCGCCCGCCTTCATCAGCTCCACGGCGGTCTGGGTGTCCGCCTGGCCGGTGAGCATCACCACCGGCGTGTCGATCCCCCCGGCGCGGGCCTCGCGCAGCACCCGGCCGCCGTCGCCGCCGGGGAGCTGGAAGTCCAGGAGCACGCAGTCCCAGGCGGAAGCGCGCAGGGCGGCGAGCGCCGAGTCCACGTCCTGGGCCTCGGCCACCTCCGCGTCGGTGCCGGACGCGCGCAGCGCGCGGCGGACCGCCATGCGGTCCACCGCGTCGTCGTCCACGACCAAGATCCTGAGCCGCTCCCCGTCCATTCAGCGCCGGGGGCGCGGGGTGCCGCGGGGGGGCGCCGCCGGGGGGGTCACGGCATCTCCACCAGCGTCCAGTACTTGTTGAGCGTCGCCATGGCCTCCACGAAGCTGACGAAGGTGACCGGCTTGAGGATGTAGCCGGCGACGTTGAGGTGGTACGCGTCCACCCGGTCGCGCTCGTCGTCCGAGGTGGTGAGCACCACCACCGGCGTGAGCCCCAGCTCCGGGTCGGCGCGCAGCTCGCGCAGGAACTCGATGCCGTTCATGCGCGGCATGTTGAGGTCCAGCAGCACCAGCCGGCGCTCGCGCGGGATCTCCGGGCCGCGCAGCAGCGCCAGCGCGTCCAGGCCGTTCCCCGCCACCCACAGCGGGTTGCCGATGTTGTTCTTCTTGAAGGCGCGGCGGACGTTCATCACGTCCACCTCGTCGTCCTCCACCAGGAGGATGTTGAGCATCTTCTCTCCCACCACGGTTCAGTCTCCGGCTTCGGGCTCCACGGGCCACAGGAAGCGGAAGGCGGAGCCCTCCCCCTCGGCGGACTCGACCCAGACCCGGCCGCCCCGGCTCTCCACCAGCTTGCGCACCAGCGAGAGCCCGATCCCGGTTCCCTCCACCTTGTCGCGGGCCGCCAGGGTCTGGAAGATCCCGAAGATACGGTCGTGGTACTCCGGGGCAATCCCCGGGCCGTTGTCGCGCACCGCGAACTCCCAGAAGGCCCCGCGCTCCGCGGCCGACACCTCCACGCGGGCGCCGGGGCCGCGGGTGTACTTGACCGCGTTCCCCACCAGGTTCATGAACACCTGCTGCAGCGGCAGCCGCTCCGCCACCAGCGTGGGCATGGGCCCCACCTCCACCGCCACGCCCTCCGGAAGGGAAAGCAGGTCCAGGGTCTCGTCCAGCAGCGCGCCCACCTCCACCGGCTCCGGCTTTTCGCGCACCCGTCCGGCGCGGGAGTACTGGAGGATGCCGTCGATCAGCCCCTCCATGCGGTGCACGCGCCCGCGCATCAGCTCCAGGTGCTCGCGGGTGTCCGCGGGGACGGCGTCGCCCAGGTCCTCCTCGATCCACTGCGACAGGTTGGCGATCCCCCGCAGCGGCGCCTTGAGGTCGTGCGAGGCCACGTACGCGAACTGGTCCAGCTCGCGGTTGCTGGCCTCCAGCGCCCGCGCCAGCCGGGACAGCTCCTCGGCCTTGCGCTCGATCTCGTGCCGCGCCCGCACCTGCGCGGTGATCTCCACGCCGTGCACGAAGATCCCGGAGATGGAGCCGTCCGCCTCGCGGAGCGGCTGGTACACGAAGTCCAGGAACGCCTCCTCCGCGGCGCCCCCGGGGAGGCGCTGCAGCTCGATGCGCACCTCGCTCCCCACGAACGGCTCGCCGCTCCGGAACACGCCGTCCAGCAGCTCCACGAAGCCCTGCCCCACCACCTCCGGGAGCGCCTGCGCCACCGGCTTGCCGATGACCTCGCGGTGCCCCACCAGCTGGCGGTACGGCGGGTTGGCGGTCTCGAACACGTGCTCCGGCCCGCGCAGCGTGGCGATGAAGGCCGGAGCCTGCTGGAAGATCTCCCGCAGCCGGGTGCGCTCGGTGTCCAGCGCGGCGATCAGCCGGTCGCGCTCGGCGGCCGTTTCCCGCTGGTCGTGGATGTCGGTGCAGGTGCCGAACCACCCCACGACGGCGCCGTCCTCGCCGCGCTGGGCCAGCGCCTGCCCCAGGAACCAGCGGTACGCGCCGTCGTGGCGGCAGAAGCGGTACTCGATGGAGTACGGCTCGCCGGTGTCCAGCGAGTGCTGCCAGCGGACCCGGGCGCGCTCCCGGTCGTCGGGGTGCAGCACGTCGTTCCAGCCGGCGCCGCGCGTGGCCTCCAGGTCCAGCCCGGTGTAGTCGAACCAGCGGCGGTTGTAGTACTCGTGGTAGCCGTCCGGCCGCGTGGTCCACACCAGCTGGGGGATGGCGTCGGTCATGAAGCGGTAGTCCGCCTCGCTCCGCCGCAGCGCCTCCTCCGCCTCCTTGTGGTCCTGCACGTCCGTGTTGACGCCGAACCAGCGGGTGATGCGCCCCTCCGCGTCGCGCATGGCCTGGGCGCGGGCCAGGTGCCAGCGGAAGGCGCCGTCGTGGCGGCGCAGCCGGAACTCGGTCTCGTACGGCTCCCCGCTCGCCAGCGAGCGGGCCCAGCGCTCGCCCGCGCCCGGCAGGTCGTCCGGGTGCAGCATCGCCTGCCAGCCGTCGCCCACCACCGCCTCCGGGGGCGAGCCGAAGTACGCCGCGGTGCGGTCGCTCACGTAGTCCAGCGCCCCGCCGGGGAGCGCGGTCCACACCTGCGCGGGAAGGGTCTCCGCCAGGAAGCGGTAGCGCTCCTCGCTGGCGCGGCGGGCCTGGTCCGCGCGCTTTTCCTCGTCGATGTTGCGGAAGTAGACCGAGAGCCCGTCCGGCGAGGGGAAGGCGCGCACCTCGAACCACGCGTCCAGCGGCGGATAGAACGCCTGGAACTGCACGGTGCGCTGCTCCGCGGCCGCGCGGCGGTACTCCTCCCAGAAGGGCGATCCCACCGCCTCCGGGAACTCGTCCCACACGCTCCGCCCCAGCAATTCCCCGCGCGTGCGGGCCAGCAGGTGCTCCGCCTCGTCGTTGAGGTAGGTGAAGCGCCACGCCCCGTCCAGCGCGAAGAAGGCGTCGGTGATGCTCGCCAGGATGCGCTGCGTCTGCTCGCGGGCGCGCTCGGCCGCGCGGACCTCGATGCCTGCCAGGCGCTCGATCTCGGCCGCCGCCTGCCGCAGCTCGATCTCCCGCATGGCCGAGACCGCGAGCTCGCGCATCACCTCCACGTCGCCGTCGCTCCACTCCCGCGGCTCCATCGAGATGGCGCAGAACGATCCGATCACCTCGCCTTCCGCGGTGGCCAGCGGCACTCCCAGGTACGCCGCGACGCCGAGCGATTCCACCGTGGGCACCCCGGCATACACCGGGTCGGCCCGCGTGTCGGGGATCACCAGCGGCTCGCGCGAGGCGATGGCGTAGTGGCAGAAGGTGGTGCCGGAAAGCTCCCGCTCGCTCGCCAGCGGCTCGGGGAAGCCGAAGCAGCTCTTGTAGAAGTCGCGGTCGGCGTCCACCAGCGACAGGAAGGTGGCGGGGACGCCCAGGATGCGCGCGGCGAGCCGGGTGAGCCGGTCGAACACCTCCTCCGGGGCGGTGTCCAGGAGCTCCGTGCGGCGGACGGCCGCGACACGGAGCGGGTCCCGGACGAGGGTTGGGGAACCAGGTTGCATGGCCCGGAGCAGTGGGGTGGAGGTCGACCGTGGGGTCGCGAGCGCCGTCCCTCCTGCAAGCCTCCCGCCACGCGACCCCGGATCGTGTGGAACCGGTGGGGGTATGAGCGCGCGACGGCCCGCAACGGGGCGGGCCGGGAGCGGGGGAGCGCCCCCAGCAGCGACCCGAGGGACGGATGCACGTATACCTGAAAGAAGAGCCGGTGGAGCTGGAGATCCGCGAGGTGGACCCCGAGGGGCTGGTCCCCGAGGACTCCGACCTGATCCCCGTGGCGTTCTACGTCGCCGGCAACGAGCGCCCCAGCTTCCGCGCCATCCTCCCCCCGCAGACGGTGGCGGTGCTGGAGGAGGCGACGCTGGCTCCCGTGCGCCTGGGGCTGCTGGCCGAGGAGCCGGAGGACGCCGGCGAGATCCACGCCATGGTGGGGCTTTCGGTGACCATGCACGGCGACCCCGAGGAGGCCGAGGAGGCGCACGGCGACGAGGAGCGTCCCCCCGCCGAGCCCTGGAGCACCGACCCCGACGCCTGGCGCGGGCTGGGCGGCGGCGACGAGGACGACGAGGCGGAGGACGGCGCGGAGCGCACGGTGCTGCTGGCCTTTGCGCCGCTGGTGCGCCTGCGCCGCAAGTTCCCGGACGACTTCGCCGAGGAGCTGGCCGACCTGCTGGAGACCGCCCTCGCGGGGGACACCAAGCCGTCGCTGGAGGCCAGGATCGACGACATGCTGGGAGGGCTGTGAACGGCAGGGAACAGGGAACAGGGAATAGGGAACAGCCTGCAACGGCAACGGCGGTACGGCCGGCGTTGTCGTGCAGTTCGAAGGCTGTTCCCTGTTCCCTTGGGTGGTGGAAGGGGTAGTCGGGGTGGATTCCCTGTTCCCTGCCGTCCGAGGCCGCTTCGCGCCCAGCCCCACCGGGCGCCTGCACCTGGGAAACGCCCGCACCGCCCTGCTCGCGTGGCTTCACGCGCGCGCCGCGGGCGGGCGCTTCGTCATGCGGGTGGAGGACCTGGACCGCGCCCGGGTGCGCCCCGGCTACATGCAGGCGCAGCTGGACGACCTGCGCTGGCTGGGGCTGGACTGGGACGAGGGGCCCGACGTGGGCGGGCCCCACGCGCCCTACCTCCAGTCGGAGCGGCAGGCGGACTACACGGCGGCCGTGGCGCGGCTGGAGGCGGCGGGGCTGCTGTACCCGTGCTTCTGCTCGCGGCGGGAGATCGCCGCGGCGGCCAGCGCCCCCCACGGCCCCGCCGACGAGGGCCCGCGCTACCCCGGCCGCTGCCGGGAGCGCCCGCCCGGCCCCGCCGGCGCGGGGGGGACGGCCGCGCTCCGCTTCCGCGTCGCCCCGGGCCGGGTGGGGTTCCGCGACCTGCTCCAGGGCGACGCCGCCTTCGACCCGGAGGCGGAGACCGGCGACTTCGTGGTGCGGCGCAAGGACGGCGTCGCCGCCTACCAGCTCGCGGTGGTGGTGGACGACGCGGCAATGGGGATCACCCACGTGGTCCGCGGCGCCGACCTGCTCCCCTCCACCGCCCGGCAGCTGCTCCTGTACCGCGCCCTCGGGCTGCATCCCCCGGAGTTCCTGCACGTGCCGCTGATGCTGGGGGCGGACGGCGAGCGTCTCGCCAAGCGGCACGGCGCCGTGTCGCTGGCGGAGCTGCGCGAGGCGGGCGCCGCCCCCGCGCGGGTGGCGGGGTGGCTCGCCTCCACCTGCGGCCTGGCCGCGCCGGGCGAGGAGGTGGAGGCGCCGGAGCTGGTGAGCCGCTTCGCGGTGGAGCGCATCCCCCGCGGGCCCACGGTGGTGGACGACCGCGCGCTGGAGCGGCTGCGAGGGGCCTGATCCGCAACGCCCGTGGCGTGGCGCCGTCCTTGCCATTCAACCGCGCGGGGGGACGCCGCCCGCCGCGGCGCCGCGCCCCGATCCCGCGGGATTCCCCGCGTGGCTCCACGGAGAGCGCCGCCCGGCACCCGCGGCTGCCGCCCCGGGGCGGACCCGGAAATCCTTTCCGGCAGGCACCCTTTTTTCCAGGGTTGCCGGGCGCCGGGCCCGCCGGTATCGTTCCCCCACACCGAAGCAAGAGCCCGTCCTGGCGGCCGCCCTCCCGGGCCCGGCCGTCCGCGCTCCCGCCCCGCGGGAGGGCATCCCCACGCGCGCCGGCCGGGGCCGCCCGCACCGTTGCGTCCGTACCGGCCGACAACACACCCCGGGACCCCCAGAGACACACCGGCCGCGCCCTCGCCG
>JBEVLE010000373.1:0-7279 GCA_040509335.1 Longimicrobiaceae bacterium
CGAGCCGGCGCGCACCTCGGGCCCGGCGGGGACGGCGAGCACGCGCTCCACCGCGGCCAGCCACTCGGCCACCGCCTTGCGGCGCGCGTCGGCGGGCGCCAGCCACGACGCTTCCACCGGCTGCCAGCGGTCCCAGGTCACCGCCGTCCAGGGGACCGGGTGCCCGTCGTCGTGGCGGCGGGCCACGGCGGCGGCCAGGTGCGCGGCGGCCAGCGGGCCGGTGCGCTCCGTCCCCCCGGCGGGGATCCAGGTCTGCACCAGGCAGAAGTCCAGCGGCAGCCGGTCCAGCGCCGCCTCCAGCGCGTCCAGCCGCTCCGCCAGGGAGCGGAACCGCCCGTCCGCGCCGGCGGGGTCGGTCCCGCCGAAGGGCTCCAGCGCCTGGGTGTAGAAGGCGCCGCGCAGCTCGCCGAAGCGCCCCTGCGCTTCCGCGAGCGCCGTGTCCACGGCGGCGGCGTCCGCGAAGTCGGCGGTGAGCACAAGCACGTCGGCGCCCGCCTCCTCCAGCGCCAGCACCCCGCGGATGACGCGCGCGGCGAGGTCCTCCGGCTGGAGGAAGCTCACCAGCCGCTCCCACTCGGCGCGCGGCGGCAGGTCCGCCGGGAGCGCCAGCACCAGCTTCGCGCGCTTGGTGCGGGTCAGGTGCCCGGCGAGCTCCAGCGCGCTCTCGCCCAGCCGGCCGGCGAACAGGTAGGCGCCGCCCTCGCGGAAGGGGGAGCGGTCCGCCGGGGCGGGCCGGACCCGCTGCGCGGCCTGCGTCCAGCGCCGCCAGCCGCGCAGCGCCACCGGCGCGTCGCCCGCCTCGCCCGAGGCCAGCTCGGCGAGGAGGTGGTCGGCGAGACCCGCGGCGTCGGCGCCCACGCGCACGTCCACCACCCGGCAGCCGATCCCCGGGAACTCCGCGGGGATGGTGGCGCAGGGGCCCAGCAGCGTGGCGCGGGCCGGATCGACCACCTCGCCGCCGGACACCTCGTGGAGCCGGTCGGCGACCACGTGGATGCGCGACTCCTCGGCGCCGTCGTGCTCCAGCGCGCGCGCCAGCAGCAGCAGCGAGGCGTAGCCGCGCTCGTACGCCGCCCGAGCCGACCCCACGCTCCCCTCCTGCGCTCCGCCCACGCTCCACAGGTGCACCACGTCGCGCGGCACCGCGCCGGCGGCGCGCAGCGACGAGAGCAGGGCGCGGTAGTCGTCGCCCGAGCCGGGGCGCACGCGGAAGGCGCGCTCGCCGGCGGGCTCGAAGCGCTCGCCCGGCTCCACCGTCGCCACCCACGCGCCCGCGTCGGCGAGGCGGCTCGCCAGCTCCGCGCCGAGCCCCGCCCCGTCCACGAACAGCAGCCAGCGGGTGCCGGCGAGCCGGCCCTCCCCGGGCCGGGCGGCGGCGAGGGCGCGCCGCCAGGTGGGGACGCTCACCCGCCGGTCGGGGCCGGCGCGGCGCTCGGCGCCCGCGAGGGCGGCGCCCGGGACCCGGTCGATCCAGTAGCGCTGCCGCTCCCACGGGTAGGTGGGGAGCGGGACGCGGCGGCGCCGCTCGCCGGCCGCGAAGCCGGCCCAGTCGGTCTTCACCCCGGCCATCCACAGCCGGCCCAGCGTTTCCAGCAGGAACGACTGGTCGGCCTGCCGGGTGTAGGCGTGGCGCAGCGAGGCCAGCACCGAGGTTTCCCCCGCCCCGGCCTGGAGCGCGAAGGTGCCCAGCGTGCGCCCGGGACCCACCTCCAGCAGCACGCGGCTCCGGTCGCGCAGCAATTCCTCCATCCCCTCCGCGAACCTCACCGTGCGGCACAGGTGCCGCGTCCAGTACTCGGGGTCGGCGGCCTCCTCGGCGGTGATCCACGTCCCCGTCACGTTGCTGGCGAAGGGGATCCTGGGGGCCTTGAGCTTGGTGCGGCGGACGCGCTCGGCCAGCCGCTCCGCCACCGGGTCCATCATGGGCGAGTGGAAGGCGTGCGACGCGTTCAGCCGGCGGCAGGCGACGCCGCGGCCCACGAGGTCGGCCTCCAGCGCGGCCACGGCCTCCGGCGGGCCGGACACGGTGCACAGCCCCGGGGCGTTGTGCGCGCCCAGCGCCAGCCCGTCCCGCAGCAGCGGCTTCACCGCGGCCGGGTCCATGGGCACGGCCAGCATCGCCCCCGCCGGGAGCTCGGCGATCAGGCGGGCGCGCTCGGCCACCAGCCCCAGCGCGTCGTCCAGCGACATCACCCCGGCCACCGTGGCGGCCACGTACTCGCCCAGCGAGTGGCCGATCATCGCCTTGGGCTGCACTCCCCAGCTCATCCACGTGCGGGCCAGGGCGTACTCCACCACGAACACGGCGGGCTGGGCGATCTCGGTGCGGGCCAGCGGGTTGTCGCGCAGGTCGGCGTCGCCGGTGCGCCCCAGCATGCCGCGCAGGTCGATCGTGCCCCCGGCGGGGGCGGAGTCCGCCGCGCCGGCGCGCTGCTCGGGGGCGGGCTCGCCGGCGAAGAGCGCCTCGCGGACGTCGGCGCCGGTGTGCGCCTGCAGCAGCGCGGCGCAGCGGTCCACCTCCTTGCGGAAGACCGGCTCCGCCTCGTACAGCCCGCGCGCCATCCCGGCGTAGTGGTCGCCCAGGCCGGGGAACAGGAAGACCACGCCGCGGCCGTCCCAGTCTTCCGCCAGGGTGAGCAGGCGCTGCGGGTCGCGCGCTTCCAGCGCGGCGATGGCGTCCTCGCGGCCGCGGCACACCAGCACGCGCCGCTGGCCGAAGCGGCGCCGCCCCACGCGCAGCGTGTGCGCCACGTCCGCGAAGTCCTGCTCGGGGTGCGACCTGAGGTGCTCCACCAGGCGGTCGGTGGCGGCCTCCAGCGCCGCGGGGGTGCGGGCGGACAGGACCAGCAGCTGCCAGGGGCGCGTGGGGCCGGAGGGCGCGGCCTCCGGGGCCTCCTCCAGCACCACGTGCGCGTTGGTGCCGCCCATGCCGAAGCTGGACACGCCGGCGCGGCGCGGGGCGCCGTCCGTGGCCCAGGGGCGCAGCTCGGTGTTGACGAAGAACGGCGAGCGGCCGAAGTCGATCTTTGGGTTCGGCTTCTCGAAGTGCAGCGTGGGCGGCAGCTCGCCGTGCTCCAGCGCCAGCACGGTCTTGATCAGCCCGGTGACGCCGGCGGCGGAGTCCAGGTGCCCCACGTTGCTCTTCACGGAGCCAAGCGCGCAGAAGCCGGTGCGCTCGGTGCCGGAGCGGAAGGCCTGGGTGAGCGCTTCCACCTCGATGGGGTCGCCCAGCTCGGTGGCGGAGCCGTGCCCCTCCACCAGGGTGATGCTGTCCGGCTCCACCCCGGCCAGCGCGATCGCCTCCAGGATGGCCTTTGCCTGCCCGTCCTTGCGGGGCGCGGTGTAGCCGATCTTTGCCGAGCCGTCGTTGTTGACCGTGGAGCCGCGGATCACGGCGTGCACGGTGTCGCCGTCGGCGAGGGCGTCCTCCAGGCGCCGCAGCACGACCACGCCCACCCCGCTCCCGGGGACGGCGCCGCGCGCGTCCGCGTCGTACGAGCGGCACTGGCCGCTGGACGACATGGGGCTTCCCTCGGCCCAGTGGTACCCCACCCCCTGCGGCACCGAAACCGAAACGCCGCCGGCGAGCGCCAGGTCCGACTCGCCGGCGAGCAGGCTCTGCACGGCCAGGTGCACGGCGACCAGCGACGAGGAGCACGCCGTCTGCACGTTCATGGCGGGCCCCTCCAGGTTCAGCTCGTAGGCGACGCGGGTCGCCACGTTGGAGGTGGTGTTTCCCAGCCGCACGTCCAGCCCGCCGTCCACGCGGGTGCTGGACACCAGGTTCATCCAGTAGTTGTTGAGCTCCGCTCCGGAGAAGGAGCCCACGCGCCCGGCGAAGCTGGCGGTGTCGTAGCCGGCGTTTTCCAGCGCCTCCCAGGCGCACTCCAGGAACAGGCGGTGCTGCGGGTTCATCACCGCGGCCTCGCGCGGGGCCAGCCCCCAGAAGGCGGCGTCGAAGAGCTCCACCCCCTCCAGCGTCCCCGCGGCGCGGATGTAGTGGGGGTCCTGGAGGTCCTCGCGGGCGACGCCGGCCGCGAGCAGTTCCTCGTCGGTGAAGCGGGAGATGCAGTCGCGCCCTTCCCGGACGTTGCGCCAGAACTCCTCCACGCTGGCCGCCTTGGGGAAGCGGCCCGCCATGCCGACGACCGCGATCTCCTGGCCCGTGAGGCCGTCCGTCTCACCCGCGTTGCTCATCTTCGCATTCCTCGAGGTTGGTTCTCGCGCCCGCTCCGGAGCGGGCCGCCCATCGCATCCGCGCGCGCGCCCTCCGCGCGTCGGCCCTGCCGTAGCTCGCCTGGTCCTCCGCCGTTTCCGCCTCCCCGTCCAATCGCGCCGCCAGCCCTGCCAGCGTGCGCACCCCGAACAGGTCGGGGAGGGAAAGCGCACACCCCAGCCGCTCCTCCAGCCGCGCATGGAGCCGCACCAGGAGGACGGAGTCCCCCCCCAGCTCCCAGAAGCTGTCGTGCACGCCCACCCGCTCGGTCCCCAGCACCTCCGCCCACACCGCCGCCAGCGCTTCCTCGGTGGGGGTGCGCGGCGCCACGTGCGCCCCCGCCGGACGTGCCGCCGCGGGGGCAGGGAGCGCGGCGCGGTCCAGCTTGCCGCCCGGCGTGGCGGGGAGCGCGGGCATGGCCACCCACGCCGCCGGCACCAGGTGCGCGGGGACCCGCTCCAGCAGCCAGTCGCGCAGCTCGCCCGCGGAGGGCGCCGCCCCCGCGCGGGCCACGGTGTAGGCCACCAGCCGCGCCTCGCCGCCGGGCCCGTCGGAGCGCGCCACCACGGCGGCGTCGCGCAGCCCCGGGTGCTCGCGGAGCGCTGCCGCCGCCTCGCCCGGCTCGATCCTCACGCCGCGGATCTTGACCTGGTCGTCGGTCCGCCCCAGGTACTCCAGCCACCCGTCGCCCGCGCGCCGCGCCAGGTCGCCGGTTCGGTACATCCGCCGCCCCGGCCGGTCCGCGAAAGGGTCGGGGACGAAGCGCTCGGCGGTGAGGTCGGGGCGGGCCAGGTAGCCGCGCGCCAGCCGCTCCCCCGCCAGGCAGATCTCGCCCGGCTCGCCGCCGGCCACGGGGTCCAGCCCGGCGTCCAGCAGCCGCAGCCCGGTCCCCGGGAGCGGGCGCCCGATCCCCGGCACCGGCGAGTCGCGGGTCCAGCCGGCGGTGGCGTCCACGGTGAACTCGGTGGGGCCGTACACGTTGCACACGCGCGTGCCCGGGAGATCCCGCAGCGCGGCCCACGTGGCCGGGTCCAGCGCCTCGCCGCCGGACAGCACCAGCCGCGGCGCGCGCGCCCCCGGCGCCCCCAGCCCCGCGGCCAGCAGGGCGCGGAGCGTGGTGGGGGTGCAGTCCAGCACGTCCACGGCGTGGGCGGCGATCCAGGCAAGCAGCCGCGCCGGCTCGGCCCGGGCCGCCTCCGGCACCACGTGCAGCGCGTGGCCGCGGAGGAGCTGGATCCACTGCTTCACCGAGCCGTCGAACACCGGCGGCGCGTTGAAGCTGACCCGCAGCGGCCCGCCGAGGCCGCGGTACACCTCCGCCTCCAGCGCGGCGGCCAGGTCCAGCACCGCGCGGTGCGAGACCGTGACTCCTTTGGGCCGCCCGGTGGAGCCCGAGGTGTAGATCACGTACGCCGCGCACTCCGGGTCCATCGCCACGGCCGGCATCGCCGCGGGGAGCGCCCCGAGCGCGCCGGCGTCGGCGTCCAGGCACACCACGCGCTCCGCCGGCAGGGGGACCCGCCCGCCCAGCGACGTCTGGGACACGGCGGCCACCAGCCCGCACTCCGCGCCAAGCTGCTCCAGCCGGGCGGGCGGGGCGGCGGGGTCCAGCGGCACGTAGGCGGCGCCCGCCCCCAGGATCCCCAGGATCCCGGCGAGCACCCCGGTCCCCCGCTCCAGCATCAGCCCCACCCTGCGCTCCGGCCCCGCGCCGAGCGCGCGGAGGGCGTGCGCCAGGCGGGCGGCGCGAGCCTCCAGCTCCGCGTAGGTCAGCGTCCCGTCCGGCGCGGCGACAGCCGCCGCGTCCGGGGTGCGGCGGGCCTGTGCCCCGAAGGCATGGTGCAGCAGGCCGTCTCCACAATGCCTGTCTGATTCTACGCCCGCTTGAAGATGCACTCTCCCGGCCGGTTCACGCAACGCGTCACTCATCCTCGGCGTCGTCCTCCGCGTGCTGGCGCGAGGTGCGCGCGGTCCGCTGCCGCGCCAGCCGCGAGCGGCGCGCGTCGGCGCGGTTCAGCGTTTCCTCCTGGGAGGCGCCGTCGTCCTCCGTCTCGCGCATGGCGTCCACCTGCCGCGCCAGGTCGGCCAGGGTGCGGATGCCGAACAGGTCGGCCACCGACAGCGTGGGCGCCAGCGTTTCCCGCAGCCGCGCGTGAAGCTGCACCACCAGCAGCGAGTGCCCGCCCAGGTCGAAGAAGTTGTCGTTGGCCCCCACGCGCTCGATCCCCAGCAGCTCGCCCCAGATGGCGGCCAGCGCCTCCTCGGTGGGGGTGCGCGGCGCCACGTACTCCTCGCCGCCCTCGGGGCGCCCTTCCGGGGCCGGGAGCGCGAGGCGGTCCACCTTGCCATTGGGTGTCATCGGCAGCGCCTCCAGCGCCACGAACGCGGACGGGACCATGTGCTCGGGGACGGCGTCCCGCAGGTGGACCCGCAGGTCGCCCGCGGCGGCGGCCGACGCGCCCGTGTAGTAGGCGACCAGGCGGCGGTTGCCCGGCACGCCGGAGGCGGCGTCCTCGCGCACCACCACCACGGCATCCTGCACGCCGGGGAACGCGCGTATCGCCGTCTCGATCTCCCCCAGCTCGATGCGGAAGCCCCGCACCTTGACCTGGAAGTCCTTGCGCCCGAAGTACTCCAGCTCCCCGTCCGCGCGCCACCGCACCCGGTCCAGCACCCGGTACATCCGCGATCCCGCCGGCCCGTGCGGGTTCGGCACGTACCGCTCCGCCGTCAGCTCAGGCGCGCCCGCGTACCCCCGCGACAGCCCGTCGCCGGCAAGGTACAGCTCGCCCACCACCCCCAGCGGCACGGGCTCCAGCTCCGCGTCCAGCACCAGCGCCCGCGTGTTCGCCACCGGACGCCCCACGAACACCTGCGGCGCGCCCCGCTCCACGATGGAATACGTCGAGTACGTGGTGTCCTCGGTCGGCCCGTACAGGTTGCCCACCTTGTTCACCGTCGGCAGGGCGTAGAGGGCCCGCGCCAGGTCGGCCGGCAGCGGCTCGCCGCCCAGGTTCAGCGTCCGCACGCTCGGCGGGATCCCGCCCGAGCGCAGCAGCTCCG
>JBEVLE010000374.1:0-10061 GCA_040509335.1 Longimicrobiaceae bacterium
CGCCGGTGTATGCGGAGGAGCGCAGCAGCTGATCCACGCGCTCGGCGCCGACGTCGCGGTTGACAGCCGTGAAGATTCCGCCGATCGCGCTCTGACCCTGGCGCATCTCACGGTTCACGCGCCCGAGGAAGTAGTTGGTCATGGGCTCCACCACCGCCGTCTGGCGCAGCCCACCCGTCTCGAGATACCGGCCGCTCTCCTCCCCCGTCACCGCTTCGAGGATCCCGAGCGACCACCCGCTCGCCGTTTTCCCCGAGATCTTCGCGGCGCCGAGGATCCCCGTCGTTCCGGGTACGTCCGACGGCTCCGTCGGGACGCCGAGCTGGGGGACGCGGCCGATGCGGCGCGAGTAGAGGAGCCCCGTCGCCGCGCCCATCCCCATCACGCTCGGGGCGAAGCGGAAGTTGCTCGCCCCCTCCACGAAGAAGGGGCGCTTCTCCTCGAGCCGCGTCTCGAACGCGCTCAGGTTGATGATGGCGGGATCCACCTCCACCTGCCCGAAGTCCGGGTTGATGGTGGCGCTGAGCGTCAGCCCGCCGGGGAGGCCGGCCTTGACGTCGGCGCCGATGGAGCCGGCGACCTCGTTCTCGGAAAAGAAGGGGTCGCGCGACTCGCCGGGCTCGCGGGTGAGCCGGGCGCTGGTGTAGGGCACCACCTCCAGCCGCCGCGGGGTGCCGATCCCCACAAGCCCGCGCAGGTCGCCGGCGCGCGACACCAGCCCGGTGTAGTTGGGCGGCAGCTCGGACCAGAAGGCGATCTCGTCGCGGCGGGCCAGGGTGCGCGAGAAGTTCACCCCCCAGGTGCGCTCGGCGCCGGCGGCGGCGCGGGGAAAGCGCAGCTGCGACAGGGGGATGCGGAACTCGGCGGTCCACCCGGCCGAGTCCACCGCCGTGGCGACGTCGTACACGGGGTCCCAGCTGGCGTCCTCGTTGGCGTCGTTGGAGTGGTACACGTCGCGCCGGACGCCGCGCGGGTTCACGGCGAAGCGGAAGCCGGTGCGGCGGTCGTGGTAGCTGTCCACGAGCACGTCGAACCAGTCGGAGTACAGGCCGCTGGCGACGTCGCGCCGCGCCAGCGGGGCGGCGATGGAGTCGGGGCGGTCGTCGTGCATGCGCGCCGCCACGTAGAGCGCGGCGTCGTCGTACACGATGCGCACCTCGGTCCGCTGGCTGGCGGGCGCACCGGGGGTGGGGCGGGTCTGCACGAAGTCGCTCGCGATCTCGGCGGCGGCCCAGGCGGCGTCGTCCAGGCGTCCGTCCACGCGGATGCCCCCGGTGGCGCGCGAGGCCTGCAGCACCGGGGTGCGCAGCTCGGCGGCGGGGGTGGGCGCGGGGCGCGCGGGCTGCTGCGCGGCGGCGGCGCCTGCGGCCAGCGTGCCGCAGAGCGGGAGCGCCAGCCGGAGGAGGGTGGGTCGTCGGTGCATTGCACGTCCTGCGGAGGGTGAAGCGCCGTCGGCGTGGACGGGCCGGAGAACGGAGCGGGCCGGCGCGGCCGGGCGGGAGCCGGCGGCTCCCGCCCCGCGGGCCGGTCATATTTTATCGGACAACTCGGGACGCTACAAGGGCGCGCCGTCCCCGGCCGCTCCTCCGCCGGCCGGCGCCCCCGCCGCGGGCGCGGCCGCGAGCCCCTCGGCGATGTGCCGGAACCCGTCGACGCAGCTCCACGTCCGCCCGGTGGCGCGCACGTGCTTGGCGAGGATGTGCACCTCGGAGCACCCCACCACGAACCCGTCGGCGCCGTACCGGTCCAGCATGTGCTCCAGCAGCACGACCTGCGCGTCCAGGTCGCAGGGCCGCTTCATGGGGTAGATGAGGTCGCGGTGGATGACGGCCTGGTCCTCGTCGCTGGCCAGCGCCACGCGGTCGCGCACCTGCTCCCAGAGCGGCTCGCGCTCGAGCAGCCGGAAGGCGCGCGTGCCGCTGGAGGACACGAGCAGGTACCGCCCTCGCCTGTCCAGCAGGAGCTCGGTGAGCAGCCGCGGCATGGACACCACCAGGTCGCGCAGCTCCTGCGGCACGCGCGGCAGCAGGTGGTGCACGGTCATGCAGCACATCACGATGCGCGTGGCCCCCGCGTCGCGGAGCCGCTGCAGCGCCGGCACCAGCATCTCCAGCACCGAGTCGTCCTCGCCCGCCAGGAAGGCGGTGGTCCGGTCGGGGAACGCCGGCTCCGACAGCATCACCACGGTGGGCGAGTCCTGCTCCTGGTCGCCCAGCGTGCACTCGTAGATGGTCTTCAGGAACTCGGCGGAGGACAGGGGCCCCATCCCGCCGAGGATCCCCAGCACCTCCCTGCCCTCACCTTCGGTCATCCGCAACGCTCCATGGTTTGAATCCGTCGGTCGTGGCCGGCATTTTTACGGCGAGCCGCTCCGACCTGGCTCCGAGTATGGGGTCGGCCGGGGGCGGCTGCTCCGTCAGTGCGAAACTCGCCCACGCTCCGTGCGAGGGCGGGATCACGCCGGCTTCGAACATCGCACCTCCTGCGCAGCCTCCCCCGACCTCCCGCCGCAGATCCCAAAACGGCAACTGCGCCTGACCTCCGGTCAGCCCTCCCCCAGAATTGGGGGAGGGTGGCGAGCCTAAGCGAGCCGGGTGGGGGCCTCCCGCGGACGCAAGCGCGGCCCCCGCGTGAGGGATTTCGGCCCGAAGGGGCGAGACCCGGCGGCAGTTTGCCGGGGCTCGACTCCGTTGCAGACGGTCGTTTCGTCTGCTACGGAGCCGAAGCCCGACCCCGGCGCCAGCCGGGGGCACGCCCGAACCCCGCAGTTCACCAACACCCCGAACAGCACCCGCGTGCGGCCTACACCGGGGATGCGAGCTTCAGCCCGACGATCCCGGCCACGATCAGCCCGATGCACAACAGCCGCATCGCGCCGGCAGGCTCGCCCAGGAGCACCATGCCGAGGATCGCCGTGCCGAGGGTCCCGATCCCCGTCCACACCGCGTACGCCGTGCCCAGAGGCAGGGTTCGCAGCGCGCCGCCGAGGAGTGCCATGCTGGCGACCAGCGCGGCCGCCGTGCCGACGGACGGCCACAGACGGGTGAACCCGTCCGTGTACTTCAGCCCGACGGCCCACCCGACCTCCAGCAGGCCCGCGAGCAGCAGAAGACCCCACGCCATGACCCACCTCCAGGTCCGGTGTGGGGCCGTCCCCACGTGCGTATGACAGGGAACGGGGTCGTCCCCGCTCCACGTGGACGGACTACGCGGAGCGACGATTCACGGCGCGGCGGAGCGGATGGCCGAGTCGAGGTCGGCCCACAGGTCTTCGGCGTTCTCGATCCCGACGCTGAGCCGCAGGAGCGAGGGCGGCAGGTGCTCCTGTCCCGGGACCGCGGCCCGCCGCTCCATGGTCGATTCCACGCCTCCGATACTGGTGGCGTGGCGGACCAGCCTCATGTTCCGGCAGACCGCGTCCGCCACCTCGGCCCCGCCGACAAGGTCGAACGACACGACGGTCCCGAAGCCCCGGAGCACGCGCCTGGCGATCTCGTGCGTGGGATGCGAGGGGAGGCCCGGGTACCGGACGCGGGCGACCGACGGGTGCCCCTCGAGCCGCTCCGCGAGCCTGCCGGCCGTCTGCTGGGCCCGCTCCAGGCGAACGGCCAGCGTGCGCGCGCCGCGGACGGCGAGAAAGGCTTCGAGCGTTCCGGGCGTGGCGCCGGTCAGCTCACGGGACCGCCGGAGGGCGTGCCACAGGGCGTCGTCCCCGGTCGTGGCGACCCCCGCCAGCAGGTCGGAGTGGCCGCCGATGAGCTTGGTCGCCGACTGCAGCGACACCGTGGCGCCGAAGTCGAGCGGCCGCTGGTTCAGGGGCGTGGCGAAGGTGTTGTCCACCGCCACGATCGCCCCGGGCCTGCGCGGCGCCGCGCACACGGCCTCCAGGTCCGCCACGGTGAGCAGCGGGTTCGAGGGCGATTCCAGCCAGACCAGGTCGGCGTCGCCGCAGGCGCGGATCCAGGCGGCCGTGTCGTCCCCCGCCACCCGCCGCACCGACCAGCGCCCCTTTTCGGCGCCCGCGGCTGCAAGCCCCGCGACGCCCTGGTAGCAGTCATCGGGGAGCGCCACGACGGCACCCACGGGGAGCTGGTCGAACACCGCGGCGATTGCCGCCATGCCGGTGGCGAACGCCACGGCCCTGCCGGACTCCAGCCCGCCGACGATGTCCTCGAGCGCTTCCCAGGTGGGCGTGCCGTCGTCGCGCGAGTAGCCGCGCCCG
Source organism: Longimicrobiaceae bacterium (assembly GCA_040509335.1). GTDB lineage: Bacteria > Gemmatimonadota > Gemmatimonadetes > Longimicrobiales > Longimicrobiaceae > JAFAYN01. The sequence continues at coordinate 4,223 of JBEVLE010000374.1, forward strand.
CCGCCGAGGACGAAGGTGGACGCGGGGACCAGCGGCGCGTTCAGCGGAGCCCCGGGCCCGGAGGGGCGCCCCGCCGCCACGAGCCACGATTCCGGCCTGATTCCGGACGGTTGCCTGTCCATGTTCCGTGTTCCTCCGGGCGGGACGGGTCGTCGAGAAGCAGAAAGCCCCACGCCACGACTCGCCTGCGAGCCTGGTGCGGGGCCGTCCCCACGTGCGTTCGGGAGAGTGGGGCCGTCCCCACTCCGTATGTGAGGGCGAATCTACACGGACGGGAGCGTTCGGGTCAACCGCCCCGAGGTCGCGGGATCGCGTACGCGGCCTAGCGCCTCGTCGCGGCCCGCAGCGCCTCCAGCGCGGTCCACCCCGCCCCGCCGTCCAGCGCCTCCTCGGCCACGCGGACCCCGTCCACCAGCGTTTCCGCCCGCCCCGCGACGTAGATGGCGGCGCCGGCGTTCAGCGCCACGGCCGCGCGGGCGGAGCCGCCCATCCGGCCGCGCAGGACGCGCTCGATGGTGCGGGCGTTCTCCTCGGGCTCGCTCCCGCCCAGCCCCTCCACGTCGGCGGGCTCCCAGCCCAGCTCGGCGCGCGGGTCCAGGGTGCTGCGCGTCAGCTCGCCGTCCCTGAGCTCGATCACCGCCGTGGGGCCGATGGGGCTCAGCTCGTCCATCCCCGGCTCGCCGTGCACCACCAGGGCGCGCTCGTGCCCCAGCTCGCGCAGGCCCCCGGCGATCAATTCCAGCAGCCCCGGGTCCGAGACGCCCACCACCTGGCGGCGGGCCATGGCGGGGTTGGTGAGCGGGCCCAGCACGTTCATCAGCGTGGGCATCCCCAGCTCGCGGCGGACCGGGCCCACGTGGCGCATGGCGGGGTGGTGCAGCGGCGCGAACATGAAGACGATGCCGGCCTCCTCCAGCACGCGCGCCTCCTGCTCGGGCGACAGGTCCAGCCGCACGCCCAGCGCCTCCAGCACGTCGGCGCTGCCGCAGCGCGAGGCGAAGCTGCGGTTGCCGTGCTTCGCGACGCGCACCCCGGCCCCGGCGGCGACCAGCGCCGCGGCGGTGGAGATGTTGAAGGTGGTGAGCGCCCCGCCGCCGGTGCCGCAGGTGTCCACCAGATCCGCGGTGGAGTCCACCGGCACCGCGACCATGGCGCGGCGCAGCGCGCGGACGCCGCCCGCGACCTCGTCCGGCACGGCGCCGCGGACGCGGATGGCCACCAGCAGCGCCGCCATCTGCACGGGGGTGGCGTTGCCGCCCATCACCTCGCCGAAGGCGCGCTCGGCCTCGGCGGCGGTGAGGGGGCGAACCGTCGCGGCGCGGACCAGCTCGCCCAGCGACATCCCGGCGGCCTCGCCGGACAGCAGCCCGTCGCTCATGCGGCGTCCCTCGCGCGGCGGGGGCGGGGCGGTGGGATGCGGGCCGGGGGAACGGTGGACATCGGGCCGTCGGTGCGGGTGGAACGCGCTCTCGCGGCGCGGGTCCGGGATCATACCCACGCCCCGCGGAGACTGTCAATCGCGCCGCGGCGCGCGCTTGACACCGGGGAGGGGCCGGGTAGCTTGTCGCCCGTGAGCTCAACGGAAACGCACTGCATCCGCTTCACCGTCCACTACGACGGTCGCGACTTCTTCGGCTGGCAGGTGCAGGCGAAGGGGAGGACCGTGCAGGGCGAGCTGGAGCGCGTCCTGTCGCGCCTGTTCGCGCGCCCCGCGGGGGTGATCGGCTCGGGGCGCACCGACCGCGGGGTGCACGCCACCGGCCAGGTGGCCGCCGTGGACGCGCCGCTCAAGTGGACGCCCCACGCGCTGCGCCGCGCCCTCAACGCCCTGCTCCCCGGCGACGTGTGGATCGCCGACGCGGCGGAGGCGGCGCCGCGCTTCCACCCGCGCTACGACGCCGTGGCGCGCTCGTACGTGTACCGCGTGGGCCTGGCGCCGGAGGCGCACTCGCCCTTCCGCGCCCGCTGGTGCTGGCCCCTGGGCAAGCCGCTGGACCGCGCCGCCATGGAGCGCGCCACCCGGGTGCTGGTGGGCGACCACTCCTTCAAGGCCTTCGCCAAGGCGGGCCAGGAGGAGCGCGGCGACCGCTGCATCGTGGCGGAGGCGCGCTGGGCGGAGTGGGAGGGGGTGGGCGTGGAGTTCCACGTCACCGCCAACCGCTTCCTGCACCACATGGTGCGCTACCTTGTGGGGACGCTGGTGGACGTGGGCCTGGGCGTCCGCCCGGAGGGCGACGTCGCCGCGCTCCTCGCCCGGACGCCGGGGCTGGAAACCTCGCCCCCCGCCCCGCCGGAGGGGCTTTTCTTGCGGGAGGTGCGGTACGGCTCAGGGAACAGGGAATAGGGAACAGGGAACAGGGAACAGGGAACAGCCTGCAACGGCAGCCCCCTATCCCCCCGGCCCCCTTTCCCCCGCAAGCGGGGGCAAGGGGGAGCACGACACGGCCGGTGCAGTTCTCCCCTCCCCTGCTTGCGGGGGAGGGGCCGGGGGAGGGGGCCCGCCGTTCGCAGTTCCCGTCGTACCCAAATGATCCGTTGCGGAGGGAGACCCGCCGGCTGTTTGGGCTGGTTCCGGAGCGGCCCCAACTCAGACGACGAAGCAGAAAAACCATGTCGATCGACCGATACAGCAACCCGCTGACCGAGCGCTACGCCTCCCCGGAGATGTCGCGCATCTTCTCGCCGGCCTTCAAGTTCGGCACCTGGCGCCGGCTCTGGCTGGCGCTGGCGGAGGCGGAAAAGGAGCTGGGCCTCCCCATCCCGGACGAGGCGATCGCCGGGATCCGCGCGCACCTGGACGACTTCGACCTGAAGCGGGCCGCGGAGCTGGAAAAGCAGCTCCGGCACGACGTCATGGCGCACGTGCACCACCTGGGCGAGCAGACGCCGGAAGCCCGCGCCATCATCCACCTGGGCGCCACCTCGGCCTACGTGGGCGACAACACCGACCTGATCCAGCACCGCGAGGCGCTCAAGCTGGTGCGCCGCCGCATCGTGAACGCGGTGGCGGCGCTGGCGGAGTTCGCGCGGGAGCACCGCGACCTCCCCACGCTGGGCTTCACCCACTTCCAGCCCGCCCAGCCCACCACGGTGGGGAAGCGGGCGACGCTGTGGATCCAGGACCTGCTGCTGGACCTGGAGGAGACCGAGTTCCGCCTGGACACGCTGCGCTTCCGCGGGGTGCGCGGCACCACGGGGACGCAGGCCTCGTTCGTGGACCTGTTCGAGGGGGACGGGAGCAAGGTGGAGCGGCTCAACCGCCTGGTGGCGGAGAAGATGGGCTTCGCGGACCGGCTCTACGGCGTGACCGGCCAGACGTACACCCGCAAGACGGACTACGCCTGCCTGGCGACGCTGGCGGGGGTGGCCCAGTCGGCGAGCAAGTTCGCCAACGACGTGCGCCTGCTCTCGCACCTCAAGGAGGTGGAGGAGCCGTTCGAGGAGCACCAGATCGGCTCCAGCGCCATGGCGTACAAGCGCAACCCCATGCGCTCGGAGCGGATCGGGGCGCTGGCGCGGCACGTGATCGCGCTCACCATCGACCCGGCGTTCACGGCTGCGTCGCAGTGGTTCGAGCGCACGCTGGACGACAGCGCCAACAAGCGCATCGCCGTGCCGGAGGCGTACCTGGCGACGGACGCGGTGCTGCTGATCGTGCACAACGTGGCCTCGGGGATGGTGGTGTACCCGGAGATGATCCGCCGCCACCTGATGGAGGAGCTCCCCTTCATGGCCACGGAGAACCTGATGATGCGGGCGGCCAAGCGCGGCGGCGACCGGCAGGAGCTGCACGAGCGGGTGCGCGTCCATTCCATCGCGGCGGGGCGCGAGGTCAAGCAGCACGGCCGCCCCAACGACCTGATGGACCGCATCGCGGGGGACCCGGCGTTCGGGGTGACGCGGGCGGAGCTGGAGGAGGACCTGCGCCCGGAGCTGTACGTGGGGCGCGCCCCGGAGCAGGTGGACGAGTTCCTGCAGGAGTGGGTGCGGCCCGTGCTGGAGCGGCACGCGGGCGAGCTGGAGGGCGGCGCCCCCGCCCTGCACGTGTGAGCTCCGAGCGCACCCGACCCGAACCGAGCGACCGAACGATGGCGACGACCGAGACCCGCGCGTCCGCCGGGGAGGCGGAGGCCCCCGCGCCCTACGCCGAGCTGACCGGCCTGCTGCGCGAGGCGGCGGTGCTTGCCTCGGTGGGCGCCACCCTGGGGTGGGACCAGGAGACCATGATGCCCCCCGCCGCCGCGGCGCTGCGGGCGGACCAGCTCGCCGCGCTTTCCGCGCTGGTGCACGAGCGCCGCACGTCGCCGCGGCTGGCGGAATTGCTGGAGGGCTGCGAGGGCGACGCCGCGCTGGCCGCGGACCCGGCGGCGGCCGCCAACCTGCGCGAGATCCGCCGCCAGTACGACCTGGCGACCAGGCTCCCCACCTCGCTGGTGCGCGCCTTCGCGGAAACCTCGTCGCGCGCCCTGGAGGCGTGGAAGGACGCGCGCGAGCGGGACGACTTCGCCGCGTTCGCCCCCTGGCTGGAGCGGGTGCTGGAATTGAACCGCGCCAAGGCGGAGTGCTACGGCGTCCCCGCGGGCGGCGAGCCGTACGACGCGCTGCTGGACGAGTACGAGCCGGGGATGACCAGCGCCGAGGTGCGGCGGGTGTTCGGGGCGCTGCGGGCGGGATTGGCGCCGCTGATCGCGGACGTCGCCCGCTCCGGCGTGCGGCCGGGCGCGCGGCTGGCGGCGGTGCGGGTGCCCGTGGCGGCGCAGGAGGCGCTGAACCGCAGGATCCTGGGGGCGATCGGCTTCGACTTCCGCGCGGGGCGGCTGGACGTGTCCACCCACCCCTTCTGCGAGAGCATGGGGCCGGGCGACACCCGCATGACCACGCGCTACCGCGAGGACGCCTTCCTGGACTCGCTGGTGTCGTGCCTCCACGAGGCGGGGCACGGCATGTACGAGCAGGGGCTCCCCAAGGCGGAGGCCTTCGGGCAGCCGCTGGCGCAGGCCGTCTCGCTGGGGATCCACGAGAGCCAGTCGCGCCTGTGGGAAAACATGGTGGGCCGCTCGCGCCCCTTCTGGGAGTGGGCGCTCCCCGTGGCGCGGGAGGGCTTCGGGGCGGCGCTCGCGGGAACCACCGTGGACGAGGCGTTCGGCTTCCTCAACGCGGTGGAGCCGGGGACCACGCGGGTGGAGGCGGACGAGGCCACCTACAACCTGCACATCATGCTGCGCTTCGACCTGGAGCGAGGCATGCTGCACGGCGAGCTGCCCGTGCGCGAGCTCCCCGGCGCGTGGAACGAGCGGATGCGGCAGGACCTGGGGGTGGAGGTGCCGGACGACCGCGTCGGCTGCCTCCAGGACATCCACTGGTCCATGGGCGCCGTGGGCTACTTTCCCACCTACACGCTGGGCAACGTGTACGCGGCGCAGCTGTGGGAAACGGTCCGCGCGCAGCTCCCCGGGCTGGACGCGCAGCTCGCCCGCGGCGAGTTCGGGGCGCTCCTGGGGTGGCTGCGCGACAACGTGCACCGGCACGGCAGCCTGTTCCGCGCGCCGGAGCTGTGCGAGCGTGTCACCGGCCGGCCGCCGTCCCCGGAGCCGCTGCTGGCGTATCTGGAAGGCAAGCTGCGGCCGCTGTACGGGATCTGAGCGTTTCGTCTCGCTTCTGCGGGCCGCTGCGGGGCCCGGCGGTACTGCTGCCGGTCTCCTTCGCGGGCTCCGGGAACCCCGCCAAACGGCCGGCGGGTTTCCCTTCGCCGGGGTGAGCCTCGCCAAACTACCGGCGAGTCTCCCCCCGAACCGAATCGTGTGGGTACTGCGGAACGGCAAAAGCGCGGGCGGGGGCG
>JBEVLE010000375.1:0-2961 GCA_040509335.1 Longimicrobiaceae bacterium
AGGAGACCGGCGGGGCTGTTTCCGCCGGGCTCCGGAGCGGCCCCGCTGACGCCAGCCCCGCAAACGCTAGCTGTGACTCAGCGAATACACGTACGCGGCGACGGCGCGCACCTGCTGGTCGTTGATCGCGGACCCGCCCTTGGGAGGCATGAGCGCCGGGTGCTCCTTGGGCTGCGGCACGCCGGTGTTGACCAGGTTCACGATGGCGTCGTAGCTGCCGTCGATGTTGATCCACGTGCCGTCGGTGAGGTTGGGCGCCATGGCGGTGCCCTTCGCGTCGGGCCCGTGGCACGTCTGGCAGATCCCCTGCCCGGTGAAGATCTGCTTCCCCTCGCTCACCATCTGCGGGGTGACGCCCGGCGGGAGGTTGGCGGCCACGGCGGGGGTCCCGCCGGCCGGCGGCGTGGCCGCCGGGGCTTCCGGGGCGCCGCCGGAGGGCTGGTCGCCGGACCCGGCCTGATCGTCGCCGCCCCCACAGGCGGCGGTGAGCGCGAGCGCCGCGAGGCCGAGCGCGGCGGGGATGTGCTTGCGGTGCATGGGCGGCTCCGGTGCAGGGTTGCGAGGACGCTGCGTGGCGCCGCCGCGGGCCGCGAGGAGCGTGCCAGTGCGCGGCCCGGCGGGTCCCGCGGCCGACGCACGGTTCGTGCAGCAGGCCGCCGGCTCGCGACACCCCCGACCCGTGCAGATGGACGACCAATGCCGACACCGAGCTCCGCGACCCCCGACGCCCGCCGCGCGGGCACCTTCGCCCTGGGCGGCGACCTCCCCGTGCACCGCCTGGGATTCGGCGCCATGCGCATCACCGGAAAGGGCGTCTGGGGCCCCCCGGCGGACCGCGACGAGGCGCTGCGCGTGCTGCGCCGCACCGTGCAGCTGGGGACGGACCTCATAGACACGGCGGATTCGTACGGTCCCAACGTCAGCGAGGAACTGATCGCGGAGGCGCTGCACCCGTACCCGCGCGGGCTGGTGATCGCCACCAAGGCGGGGTTCGAGCGCTCGGGCCCGGACCAGTGGGAGATGAACGGCCACCCGAAGCACCTGCGCCGGCAGTGCGAGGGGAGCCTGAAGCGGCTGCGCCTGGACCACATCGACCTGTACCAGCTGCACCGCATCGACCCCAGGATCCCGGCGGAGGACCAGATCGGGACGTTTTCCGACCTGCGCGACGAGGGCAAGGTGCGCCACGTGGGCCTCTCGGAGGTGACGGTGGAGGAGATCGAGCACGCCCGCCGGATCGTGCCCATCGTTTCGGTGCAGAACCGCTACAACCTGGCGGACCGCGGCTGGGAGGCCACGCTGGACTACTGCGAGCGCGAGGGGATCGCCTTCATCCCCTGGTACCCGCTGGCGGCGGGTCCGCTGGCGGAGGAGGGCGGCCCGGCGGCGCGCATCGCGGAGAAGCTGGGCGCGACGCCGGGGCAGGTGGCGCTGGCGTGGCTGCTGCGCCGCTCGCCGGTGATGCTCCCCATTCCCGGCACCAGCAAGGTGGCGCACCTGGAGGAGAACGTGGCCGCGGCCGGGCTGGAGCTCGACGACGAGGACTTCGAGGAATTGAGCCGGGCCAGCGCGCCGGAGGAGGGGGACGAGGAAGAGTAGCGCGACGGCGATACGAAGTACGCGGAAGGCGCCCGCCGGGCTCGCTCGACGTCGTTGACCGGGCCCGGGCGGGGGGATACACTGCACCCGCCACCCTTCACCCTCCCCGACCTCCGGTCCGGACCGCACCGGACCACGCTGCCGGCGGCCCGCCGGAGAGCGACACCCTCATCCCACGGAACTCCTTGCTCCTCACCGATCCGCTCCTCCCCCCGGCGGAGTGGCCGGGCGTGCGTGCCGCGTACCGGTTCGCCCCGCCCTCCGCCGATGCCCCGCCCGGCCTGGTGCTCTCGTTCGTGTTCGACCCCGCGCGGGTGACCGGCGGCGGCGCGGCGCCGGAGGACGGGGACGGGGCGAAGCAGCGGGCGCGGGAGGCGCTCCTGCGGTACGCCACCGCCGCGGCGCAGCTCGCCGACCCCGGCACCGCCCTGGCGGTCACGCAGTCCGTGCTCCCCGACGACGACGGCACGGTGGGCGACGGCGCGGCGATCCGGGGGGAGCTGGCGGCGTTCGCCGGCCGGGCGGTGGCGCAGCTCCAGGCGGTCCTCGCCGACGTCGCGGCGGCCCCGGTGTCGGTGGAGATCATGATCGGGCTGGACCCCGCCGGCCTGGCGCGCCGCGCGGACGACATCTTTCCCGTGGCGGTCTCGCTCGCGCTGTCGCGCCCTCCCGAGCGGGTGCATCCGCGGGCGCTCACCCGGTCGCCGGCAACGGTCTCGGCGGCGATGCCGGTGCCTCCCGACCTGGGCCCGGTCCCCGGCGGCACGGGGCTCGCCCGCTTCGCCGCCGGGTTCGAGGCGGCCTTCGCCGGCTTCGACGGCGCGGACGGAACGGCGCGGCTGGCGGTGCGCCACGGCACTCCCGGGGCGCCGGGGCTCCCGGGGAGCACCGTGCCGTGGGGCGTCCGACGGAGCGCCGCGCACGGCATCCACGTCGCCTTCCCGGGGGGCGGTGCACCCTGCTTCGCACCGGCGCCGCTGGGCAGCGGCCTGGTGGATGGCACCGCCCGGGTGCCCACCCTGGACCCGGCCACCCTGGAGGCCACGTACGCCGACCAGGCCTTCGCCGGGATCGACCTGGACGATTGGGCGCGGACGTACCTCGCGGCGGTGGACGAGGTGCTGGCGCCCGCCGTCGCGGCCGCCATCGCGGTGCTGGACGGCGCCACGTACCGGGCGCTCGCGGACGTCGGGTCGCGGCTGGCGCAGGCCCTCGCCGGCGGCCTGGTCCCCGTCTTCCCTTCCCTCCCGGGCGACGCGGCGGCGGCGCGGGAGCGGCTCGAGCGCGGCGCGCTCGCCGCCCTGGCTCCGGCCTTCGACGTGTCGTCCGTGGTGCAGGTGCCGGCGGAGGTCGCGGCGGCCG
>JBEVLE010000376.1:0-2825 GCA_040509335.1 Longimicrobiaceae bacterium
CGCGGCCGGGCTCTCGGCCATCTACATCCGGCTGGTCGGCCGAGCGGGTGTCGTAGCGGTTGTTCCCCGGGAAGCGGGTGATTACATTGTGGTCACCTAGCAAGGGAGGGACTATGAAGGCTCGCATCGTCCGCATCGGCAATTCGCAGGGTGTGCGAATTCCCAAACCGCTGCTTGAGCAGAGCGGCCTTGGAACGGAGGTCGAGATTGAGGCGCAGGCCGGGCAGATCGTGATCCGTGCGGCCGAGCGTCCTCGTGAGGGTTGGGAGGAAGCCTTCCGATCGATGGCGGCCCACGGGGACGACGCTCTGCTCGATCCGGAGGTGGTCGGATCAGGAGGGACGTGGGACGATGAGGAGTGGGAGTGGTCGTAAAGCGCTTCGACGTCTTCCTCGCCAACCTCGACCCGACGGTCGGGAGCGAGATCCAGAAGACGCGCCCATGCCTGGTAGTCTCACCTGACGAGATGAACCGCTCGATCCGGACGGTGATCGTCGCGCCCATGACGACCAAGGGGCGGCCTTACCCGACGAGAATCGCTTGCCGATTCGACGGCAAGGAGGGTCAGGTGGTTCTCGACCAGATCCGCACCCTGGACAAGCTCCGGCTGATCAAGCGGCTCGGCCGGCTCGATGAGCAGACACAGGACGAAGTCCTTTCCGCGCTGGCGCAGCTCTTCTTGCCATGACCGATCCGCGAGTGAACCGGCGTCTGATCGCCAGCCTGGATCAGGACGCCGTCGATGATCCGCCCGAGGTGGAGCGTGCCTGGGAGGAGGAGATCCGGCGCCGCCTGGCCGAACTGGAAGCCGGCACGGCCGAGCTGATCCCCGCCAACCAGGTGTTCGCCGAACGGCGCTCTCGGCCCCTCCGGTGACCACCGGCACGGCCGCATAGTTCTCCGCCCACTCCCCTACACCTCGTTCGCGCGCAGCTCGTCCAGCGCGTAGTGCGTCCCCCGCCAGTCGATCCCGTCGGCCGCGATCGTCACGACCGCCGCGCGCCACACGATGTACAGGAAGACCAGCGTGGCGACCGGAAAGAGCACGCCGTAGAGCGGGCTCACCCCCTGCGCCCGCGCCGCCCCGGCGTACATCACGAACGCCAGCCCCACCGCCGCCCCGAAGAGGAGCTGCGCCGCGCCCGCCGTGAGCCACACCGCCACCCAGGGGAGGACGAACACCAGCAGGTGCGCCGCCGTGGTCCCCGCCACCCACGAGAGCCGGTAGTCCATCCCCGCGTAGCCGTTCTTCATCAGCCCGCGCACCAGCTCCCCGAACGTCCGGTACCACTCCACCCGCAGCGACTCCGTGGCGACCACGAAGTCCTGACGGAAGCCGTGCTTCTTCATCAGCTTCCCCAGCTTCAGGTCGTCGTCCGGGCGCATGCGGATGGGGAGGTGCCCGCCCGCGGCGCGGTACGCCCCGGTCCGCACCAGGTTGAAGGCGCCGATGCCGATGTGCGCGCGGCTGCGCGGGTCGCGCAGCTTCCACGGGCGGAAGGCGATGGCGAAGAACAGCGAGAACAGCACGACGAAGACGCGCAGCGCCAGCGACGGCATCTCCACCCGCGGCGCTGCCGCCAGGTGGTCGATCCCCTCCGCCTGCATGAGCCCGATCGCGCGGGCGAGGGTGTCCGGCGCCATCACCACGTCCGCGTCGGTGAACAGCACGAAGTCGCCGGCGGCCTCCGCCGCGCCCACCTGCAGCGCGTGGTTCTTCCCCAGCCACCCGGCGGGCAGCTCGGCCACGTGCACCACGCGCAGGCGCGGGTCGGCCGCGGCCATGCGGTCCAGGATGGCGCCGGTGGCGTCGGCGGAGCGGTCGTCCACCACCACCACCTCCAGCGGCCGGTAGCGCTGCGCCAGCACCGAGGCCAGCGCGTGCTCGATGCCGCGCTCCTCGTCGCGCGCGGCGATCACCACCGACACGGGCGGCGCCTCGGCGTCCGGCACCGGCGGCACCTGGTGCAGCCGCCGCAGCGACATCGCCCCGCGCACGCCGTCCGCGAACAGCACCGCCATGGACACGGCGGCGAGCAGCGCCGGCCAGAACCAGGGGTCGCGGGGGAGCGTCACCGGCCGCCCCCCACGGCGGGCGCCGGGCAGGCGCGGATGGAGCCGGGCGAGGGGAGCGCCCCGGGCGGGGGCGGCTCGAACACGGCCAGGTATCCGCTCTCCGGCCCCAGGTCGCGGAGGGCGACGGGGGTGTAGCCCACCGCCGCCATCTCGCAGCGCAGCAGCGCCGGCGGCGTCCCGTGGCGCCCGGTGGGGCGGTCCAGGTCCACCACGGCGACCCGCGCGCCCCGGCGCAGGGCGGGGCGGAGGTTGTAGAGCAGGGCGTACGGCTGCTCCACCTCGTGGTACATGTGCACCAGCAGCGCCAGGTCCACCGAGTCGCGGGGGAGCCGCGGGTCGTGCGGGTCGCCCAGCACCAGCGTCACGTTGCCCAGCCCCTCGCGCCGCACGCGCGCGCCCAGCTTCCGCAGGTAGTCCGCGACGATGTCCTGCGCGTACACCCGCCCCGTGGGCCCCACCCGCGGCGACAGCCGCGCCGCGTAGTAGCCGCTCCCCGCCCCCACGTCGGCCACGCGCATCCCGGGGCCCACGCCCAGCATCATCATCACCCGCTCGGCCTCGCCGGCGCGGTCGCGCGCGTCCTCGCTGGACCAGGTGTCGGTGACGATGTCCGCCACCGGGCGCGCGGGGGCGGGAAACGCGCTCGCCGGGACGCCGGCCGCGGCGCGCGGCGCCGGACCGTCGGCGGTGCCCTCCGCGGGCGGGGCGGGGGCGCGGGTGCAGGCGGCGCCCGCGAGCAGCAGCGCGAG
>JBEVLE010000377.1:0-7204 GCA_040509335.1 Longimicrobiaceae bacterium
GAGCTGGCCCGCGCGGTGGAGGCGGAGCGGATCACCGTGCTCCAGGTGGTCCCGTCGCTGCTGCGCGCCCTGCTGGAGGAGGGCGGGATGGTGGGGCGCGCCGGGCTGCGCCGGCTCTTCTGCGGGGGCGAGGTGCTGGCGGCAGGGCTGGCGGAGCGTGCCCGGGCGGCGCTGGGATGCGAGGTGGTGAACCTGTACGGCCCCACGGAGGTCTGCATCGATGCCACGGCGCACCGGTACGCCGCGCCCGCGCAGGGGGCGACGGTGCCGATCGGCCGCCCGGTGGACGGCGTCCTCGCCCTGGTGCTGGACCGGCGGGGCGAGCCTGTGCCGGCGGGGGTCGCCGGGGAGCTGTGCCTGGGGGGCGCGCAGCTGGCGCGCGGCTACCTGGGGCGGGCGGCCCTGACGGCCGAGAAGTTCGTCCCCGACCCGTTCGGGGGCGAGCCGGGGGCGCGGCTGTACCGCACGGGCGACGTGGTGCGCTGGCTGTGGGACGGGACGCTGGAGTACCTGGGCCGGGCGGACGAGCAGGTCAAGGTGCGCGGCTTCCGCATCGAGCCGGGTGAGGTGGAGGCCGCGCTGCTGGCGCACCCCGGCTTGCGCGAGGCCGCGGTGGTGGCGCGCGAGGACGCGCCGGGGGACCGGCGTCTGGTGGCGTACCTGGTCCCGCGCGAGGCGGCCCCGGGAGTGGCGGAGCTGCGGGCGCACCTGGGGGCGAGCCTGCCGGAGCACATGATCCCCTCCGCGTTCGTGGTGATGGAGGAGCTCCCGTCCACCCGCAGCGGCAAGCTGGACCGGCGGGCTCTTCCCGCGCCGGAGGCGCCGCAGGGGGCGGGGGAGCACGTGGCCCCCCGCGACGCGCTGGAAACCACCATCGGCGAGATCTTCGCGGCGGTCCTGGGAGTCGAGCGGGTGGGGCTGCGGGACAGCTTCTTCGACCTGGGGGGACACTCGCTGCTCGCGGTGCAGCTCGTCTCCAAGCTGGAGAAGGCCACCGCCGTGCGCCTCCCGGTGGCAATGCTCTTCAGGGCTCCCACGGTCGAGATGCTAGCCGAGGAAGTGCGCCGGGGCGGCGGAGGCGCGATGCCGCTGCTGGTGCCGATCCGCCCCGGGGGGAGCCGCACCCCGCTCTTCCTGGTGCACCCGGTGGGCGGGTCGGTGATGGCCTACGCGGTGCTCGCCAGGCACCTGGACGCGGAGCAGTCGGTGTACGGCCTCCGCGCACGCGGCACCGAGCAGGGCGAGAAGCCCAACTGGACCATCGAGGAGATGGCCCGCGACTACCTGGCGGAAGTTCGCGGGGCACGACCGTCCGGGCCGTACCGGCTGGGCGGGTGGTCCATGGGCGGCGTGATCGCGTTCGAGATGGCGCGGCAGCTGGAGGCCGCCGGCGAGACGGTGGAAAGGCTGGTGCTCATCGACTCCCAGGTCCCCTGGCTGCGCGACCCGGAGCAGAGCATGCCGCGCAACGAGAGCCTGGTGGTGCAGATGTTCGCGCAGGATCTCGGGCTCCCGGCCGAACTGCTGCCCTCGGCGGACCCGGATTGGCGCGACGTGGGGGAGGTGGCGTACCTGGCGGCGGTGCTGGGCAGCGCCCGCACGGCGGGACTGCTCCCCGCAGGCATGGACATGGAGCGCTTGCAGGACCTGTACGGCATCTTCCGCATCAACGTGAAGGCGACGTACGACTACCGCCCGGAGAGCTACGGCGGGGGCGCCACCCTGCTTCGCGCCAGCGAGCGCAAGCTCGCCGAGCGGCTCCTCGAGAAGAAGACCGTCGGCTGGGACCGCGTCGTCCGGGGCGGGGTGAAGGTCCGCACCATCCCGGGGACCCACTACACCGTGGTCCGCGAGCCGCAGGTGAAGGTGCTCGCCCGCGAGGTGGAGCGGGTACTCGGATAGAGGCCGGCCGCGCAGGACGGGACGGTCCGTGTCCTTGCCTGCGCGGGCGGCCTCGCGCATCTTTTGAAGCCGCGTACATTCGGACACTGGTTGTCTGCGCCTCCACCGAAGACCGCCACCTCGAACCCATGGATGGAACGATGAGAGAAGACCTGCTGGCACTGGCCGGGGTGCGGAAGGTGGATCCCGAGGAGGAACGTCTCGTCCAGGTGCTGCGCCCCTCCGCGCCGGGACAGGACCTCGTGGAGTGGCTCACGGAAAACGCTCCTGCCGTGCGCGAGCGGTCCGCGCCCCACCCTCTGCTGCTCTTCCGAGGCTTCTCGGTGGGATCGCCCGCCCAGTTCGAGCGCGCCATCCTGGCGCTCGTTCCCGACCTCAACACCGAGTACGGCGACCTCTCGCACAAGGTGCCGAACACGAACTTCGTGCAGGAGGCCACGCCGTATCCCGCCGACCGCGCCATCCTGTTCCACAACGAGGCGTCGCACACGCCGACCTGGCCCGAGCGCATTTGCTTCTACTGCCAGGTCCCCGCGGCCCGAGACGGCGAGACGCCGCTGCTCCCCTGCGACGGGATGCTCCAGCGACTACCGTCCAAGCTCCGGGACGATTTCTCGGCGCGCGGCCTACGCTACGTCCGCAACTTCATCCCCGGGCTCGACGTGCCGTGGGAGCGCTTCTTCGGAACCACCGAGCGCGCCTCGGTGGAACAGCAGTGCCGGGACAACGGCACGCAGTGGTTCTGGCGCGACGACGACGGACTCCGGATCGAGACCGTGCGCCCCGCCGTCGTGCGGCATCGGCAGAGCGGCGAAAAGCTGTTCTTCAACCAGATCCTCCTCCACCATCCCGCCGTCCTGGACGAGGAGACGCGGGAGGACCTGCTGAGCCTCTGCGACGGGGAATTTCCCCGGTCGGTGACGTATGGCGACGGCACTCCGATTCCCGACGAGGTGGTCGAGGAGGTGCTGGAGGCGGCGGTGGACTCCGCGGTCTGCTTCGACTACCAGCCCGAAGACGTCCTCCTGGTCGACAACATCGCATTCGCGCATGCGCGCCGGCCCTTCACACCGCCCCGCTCCGTCCGCGTCCTGCTCAGTCGCTTCGTAGGAGACGGGATCCTGGCGTAGCCGGTCCACGCGCCCGGTGCCCCTCCCCTGCGCGCGACATGGATGTGACCCGCGCCCCGGCCGGATGCAGGCGACGCCTTCCTCGAACGACTGACAGTAGAAACTTCGTGATCGTTCCATGCAGGAGCACCCGCAAGCGCTGCCCGCGGCTGTTCACCGGAGGGGGCTCGCCCGCACCGGCCCTGATCACCCCCACCCTCTCCGAACCGGAGCGGCACGGCTTCGAGGTGGCGTGATGGAGGGGGTACTGCAGGACCTCCGCTACGGCGTGCGAGTGCTGCTGAAGAACCCGGCGTTTTCCGTCGCCGCCGTCCTGACCATCGCGCTGGGCATCGGGGCCACGGTCACCATCTTCACACTGGTCAACGCCGTCCTCCTCCGTCCCCTCCCGGTGGCGGACCCTGACCGGCTGGTGGGCGTGGAAGAGGTCCGTGAGAGGGGGGAGGCGGAGGGAGGGCCGCTCTCGCTCCCGCGCTACCTGGCGTACCGCGAAGCCTCGGGGGCGGTGCTCTCCGGGCTCGCAGCGCAGGGGATGGGCGACGTGGCGCTCCGGGCCGGGGGCAGCCCGGAGGCGGTGCTCGCCACCTACGTCTCCGGCAACTACTTCGAGGTGCTGGGGATCCACTCCGCACTGGGACGCTACTTCTCTGTGGACGTGGACCGTCCGGGGGAGCCGGCCGTGGCGGTCATCGGCGACCACCTCTGGCGGACGCGCTTCGGGGCCGACCCGGGAGTGGTGGGGCGCACGGTGCACCTGAACGGCCACCCCACCACGGTGGTGGGGGTGGCTCCCCGCGGGTTCGGGGGGACGTTCGTGGGGGTGCTGCCGGACGTGTGGCTCCCCATCGTGCTGCACGAGCGGCTCAACCCGTGGGCCGGCAACGGGACCCGCGGGCCGCAAATCGGGCTGACGCTCTTCGGGCGCCTGAAGCCGGGGGTTACGCGCGAGCAGGCGGAGGCGGCGCTGACCGTGGCGGCGCGCCGGATCGAGCCGGAGGACGCGCAGACCACGCGCGCGGACGCGGTCCGGTTGGAGCGGCTCTCGGGGGTGCCGACGGACATGCGTGGGCCGGTGACCGGGTTCATGGCGATGCTGCTGGCCACGGCGGGGCTGGTGCTGCTGATTGCGGGGGCCAACGTGGCGGGGATGCTGCTCGCCCGCGCCACGGTGCGGCGCCGGGAGGTGGCGATCCGGCTGGCGGTGGGAGGCGGGCGGGGTCGGCTGGTGCGGCAACACCTCACCGAGACCCTCCTCCTGTTCGTGGTGGGCGGGACGGGCGGGCTGCTGCTCGCGCTGTGGCTGGCGAAGGCGGCCTCCGCCTTCCAGCCGCCGCTCCCGGTGCGGGTGGCGCTGGATCTGGGGCCGGACGTGCGGGTGCTGGGCTTCGCGCTCCTCCTGGCGCTGGGGACGGGGGTGGCCTTCGGGCTGGCGCCCGCGTTGCGGGCGTCGCGGCCGGATCTGCTCCCCGCGCTCCGGGCTGGCGGCGCCGGGCGGGCGGTGGGACGCACCCGGCTGCGCAGCGCGTTCGTGGTCGCACAGCTGGCTATGTCGCTCCTGCTGCTGGTGACGGCGGGGCTATTCGTGCAGGCGCTTCGCGGCGCCCTGGCCGCGGACCTGGGGTTCGAGCCGGAGGGGGTGGTGACGGCGACGCTGGACCTCCGCGCCCACGGGTACGACGGCGCGCGCGCCGCGGCCTTCCAGCGCCGGCTGGTGGAGCGGCTGGCGGGGTCCCCGGGGACCGTGTCGGTGGGGATGGCGCGGTTCGCGCCGCTGAGTGGGAACGTGACGACTTTGGAGGTCGACGCCCCCGGTCGCCTCTCTGATCGGCCGCGCCGGGAGCAATTCGTCTCCGTGGACGAGGGGTACTTCCGCACCCTGCGCATCCCGCTGGTGGCGGGGCGCGGCTTCGCCGCGACCGACCGCGCGGGCTCGCCGCCGGTGGTGGTGGTGAACGAGCGCCTGGCGCGGCGCCTCTGGCCGGGGGAGAGCCCAGTGGGGAAGCGCTTGCGGGTGGAGGGCAAGGACCGTGAGGTGGTGGGTATGGCGCGCGACGGGAAGTACGAGCAGCCGGGGGAGGATCCGGCGTCCTTCCTGTACCTCCCCATAGGCCAGGAACCGGTCGAGCAGGCGACGGTG
Source organism: Longimicrobiaceae bacterium (assembly GCA_040509335.1). GTDB lineage: Bacteria > Gemmatimonadota > Gemmatimonadetes > Longimicrobiales > Longimicrobiaceae > JAFAYN01. The sequence continues at coordinate 5,170 of JBEVLE010000377.1, forward strand.
CTGGTGCGCTCGCGCGGGGAGCCGGCCGCTGCGCTCGCGGCGGTCCGACGAGCGGTGGCGGAGCTGGACGTGGACGTGCCGCTCCGGGAGGCGATGCCGCTCCCGGCGACCATCGGGCTGGCGCTCTTCCCCCAGCGGCTGGCGGCGGTCCTGGTGGGGGCTTTCGGGGTGCTGGGGATGGTGCTCGCGGCGGTGGGGATCTACGGCCTGCTTGCCTTCCACGTGGGGCAGCGCAGGCACGAGATCGGGGTGCGGCTGGCGCTTGGCGCCCGCGCCGGTGACGTGCTGCGGATGGTGCTGCGCCAGGGGATGGCGCTGGTGGCGCTGGGGATCGCCGCCGGCCTCGCCGGGGCGCTGGTCATGACGCGCGTACTGGAGAGTCTGCTGTTCGGGGTGAGCCCCACCGACCCGCTGACGTTCGCCGCGGTTCCTCTGGCGCTCTGCGCCGTCGCACTGCTGGCGAGCTGGCTCCCGGCTCGCCGCGCCGCCCGCACGGACCCGATGACGGCGCTTCGCGCGGAATAGGGAAAGGCTTTCAAAGCAGGCTCTCACCCGGCGACCCAAGGGCCGGGGCCCTGAGCAGCCCCCGGTGGCGGTACCAGCGATTATGGGAGTGCGGGTTGTAAAACGTTGTTCATCTTCCCCTCAGCCGGGGGAGTCAACGAAGGCTGGAGCACCGCAGGCGCAGAGCCCACGCTGGCCGGCTCCCTCGCCGCAGGAGCTGGACGCCGAGTTTGACGCGGGCTGGTTTCCGCCGCACCTTCCCAGGCGGAAGAAGCCCTCGGGCCGCCCACGGAAGGCATGACCTGCTTCGGGCATGGCTCTGGCAGAAAACCGGCTCCGCTCTCATCGCCAGTAGCAGATTCCGCAAGTAGATGCCCTGCCAGAGCTTGCATGCTCCGGCGGGGCATTTTCTCGGGATCGCGTGCCACTGAGGGCTGCCGCGCAAAGGAAGCAGGACTCCCGGAGCGGCGGGTAAGCGGAGCCCTCGCAATGTCTTGCGAGTGATTGCGACAATGAAGTTCGATAACAAGAAGTTCAAGGACCGGGCGTTCGCCGCCGGCGTCGACCGGGGCGAGGTGGAGTCCGCGGCGAAAGAATTGGGCGTGGATCTGAAGGAGCACGTCCAGTTCGTCATAGAGGCCATGCGGGGAATCGCCGGGGAGCTCGGATTGGAAGGTGAGAAACATCCGTCGTAGTGTCGACGACACCTGCTGAGCGGCTCAGCGTCGCTCGCTTCCTGTCAGTGGCAGACATCTGCTTCGGAACCGACGCGCCGGTGCCAGGCGCGGTTCAGGTCCCAGCCCCTGAGCACACCCGGGTCAACGTAGACAGCTGGAGGTCGGGGAAGGGGCCGGACTCCAGCGTGATCACGGGCGGGACAACCTGCAAAGTTGAGAGTGCGGCCTCTCAATGCTGAGAATGGCCGAAACAGCAGCGGGGTGTTGGACCCGTGTGCGTCGGGCAACCGCACCGGCTCGCAGGAATGCGAGAACGGGGTTCGGAATGCGGATGGGTGTTTCTCGGTACCGTATTGCTGCATAAGCGCTTATGCGAAGAGGGGGTGATTGGCTCGAGTCTCGCCCTGAGGAGGGCGACTTCACGGTTGTGGCCTCCCTCTCCTCATTGGCAGCCTCCCTTCATGTTTCGCATCCGTCCGCTTCGAGCCCGCCGGTTCCTTTCTGCGGTTCTGCTTCTTCTCGGCATCCTCACCAGCACGGTTGCTGCGGTGGCGCGGGTGCGCCCCGGCTCCACGGGGGAGGACGGGGTAGCGAGAGCCGGGGTCGTCCCTCGCGGAAGGACGATGAAGGCCGGCCAGCACGCACTCCTGCCCCGGGTGAGGTCCTCGCTGACGGGGCCGGAAGGGGGGGACCGGCGCTCGGCGGCTCCGGTCGAGGACGCCCCCACGATCTCCTGGGACGTGGCGGAGCAGGCGGTGGCGCCAGGGGGGATCTGGAGCAACGGCCTGGCGGTGACCAACCGCGCCGCCACCACGCGCACGCTCTGCTTCGAGGCGGCCAACCAGGCTGGCAGC
>JBEVLE010000378.1:0-7900 GCA_040509335.1 Longimicrobiaceae bacterium
CTCCGTGTGGGGGCGGGATCACGCTGGCTTCGAACAACGCACCTCCTGCGCAGCCTCCCCCGACCTCCCGGCGCAGATCGCAACGGCAACAGCCCTGACCTGCGGGAAGCCCTCCCCCAGAATTGGGGGAGGGAGGCGAGCCTAAGCGAGCCGGGTGGGGGCCCCCGCGGACGCCAGCGCCACCCCCGCGTGAGGGATTTCGGCCCGAAGGGGCGAGACCCCGCGGCAGTTTGCGGGGGCTCGACTCCGTCAGCCCGCGTTGTTTGCGGGCTTACGGAGCCGAAGCCCGACCCCGGCGCAGCCGGGGGCACGCCCGAACCAGCAGTTCAAACCGCTTCCAAAAGATCCAAGAGCCGATGAGCGACACCAGCTACGAGGGCCCGGAAAGAATCGCCATCGTCGGGATGGCCTGCCGGTTCCCGGGGGCCCCCGACGTGGAGGCGTTCTGGAGCAACCTCCGCGGCGGCGTGGAGTCCATCGCGCGCTTCACGGAGGCGGAGCTGCTGGAGGCGGGAAACGACCCGGAGCTCCTTCGCCACCCCGACTTCGTCCCGGCGAGCGGCCACCTGGAGGGCGCCGACCTGTTCGACGCGGAGTTCTTCGACCTGCCGCCCCGCGACGCGGAATTGCTGGACCCGCAGCACCGGCTCTTCCTGGAGCAGGCGTGGGCGGCGCTGGAGCACGCGGGGTGCGACCCCGGCACCTTCCCGGGGCCCATCGGGGTGTTCGCGGGGGCGGGGATGAACACCTACCTGCTCCACCTGGTGGCGCGCCACGGGAACCGCGCGGGGGACCTGCTCCAGAACCGCATCCGCAGCGACAAGGACTTCCTGGCGACGCTGGCGTCGTACAAGCTGGACCTGCGCGGCCCCAGCCTGTCGGTGCAGACGGCGTGCTCCACCTCGCTGGTGGCCGTCCACCTGGCGTGCCAGAGCCTGCTGGACTTCCAGTGCGACGCGGCGCTGGCCGGCGGGGTGGCGGCGGGGGCCCCGCTGCGCGCGGGGTACCTGGCCCGAGAGGGGGTGTTCTCGCGCGACGGCCGCTGCCGCGCCTTCGACGCCGCCGGCGAGGGAACGGTGGGCGGGAGCGGGGTGGGGGTGGTGGTCCTCAAGCGCCTGTCGGACGCGCTTGCCGACGGGGACCGGGTGCACGCCGTGATCCTGGGCTCGGCCGTGAACAACGACGGGGCGGCGAAGGTGGGGTACAGCGCCCCCGGCGTGGACGGGCAGGTGGAGGTGGTGGCGATGGCGCAGGCGGTGGCGGACGTGCCGCCGGAGAGCGTCACCCTGCTGGAGGCGCACGGCACCGCGACGCCCATGGGCGACCCGGTGGAGGTGGCGGCGCTGACCCGCGCCTTCGGCACGGAGGAGCGGGGCTTCTGCGCGCTGGGGTCGGTGAAGGGGAACATCGGGCACCTGGACGCGGCGGCCGGGGTGGCGAGCCTGATCAAGGCGGTGCTCGCGCTGGAGCACGGCGAGATCCCGCCGACGCTGCACTTCAGCGAGCCCAACCCGCGCCTGGGCCTCGCGGAGTCGCCCTTCTTCGTCGCGGACCGGCTGCGGGCCTGGACGCCGCCGGCGGGGACGCCGCGCCGCGCGGGGGTCTCGGCCTTCGGGGTGGGCGGGACCAACGCGCACGTGGTGCTGGAGGAGGCGCCCCCCCCGCGCGCCGCGCCCACGAGCGACGGCGGGCCGGAATTGATGGTGCTTTCGGCGCGCACGCCGGAGGCGCTGGAGCGCCTGGCGGCGGCCACGGCGGACAGCCTGGAGCGCGCGCCGGAAGCGTCGCTGGCCGACGCGGCGTTCACGCTGCAGCGCGGGCGCCGCGCCTTCCCCTGGCGGCGCTCGCTGGTGGCCGCCACCCCGGCGGAGGCGGCGGCGCTGCTGCGCGGCGGCGACGCCGCGCGGGTGCCCACGCAGCGGGCGGCGGAATCGGACCCGGGCGTGGCGTTCCTCTTCTCGGGGCTGGGGACGCAGTACGCGGGGATGGGGCGCGGCCTGTACGAGACGGAGCCGGCGTTCCGGGCGGCGATGGACCGCTGCTTCGCGGTGCTGCGCGACGGGTGGGGGATGGACCTGCGCGCGGCGCTGCGCGGCGGCGGCTCGCCGGAGGAACCGCGGACGGGGAGCGGCCCGGACCTGCGCGCGCTGCTGCGCGGCGGCGGCTCGCCGGAGGGCCCGCTGGCGGGGGCGCGCCTGGGCCACCCGGCGATGTTCGCGGTGGGCTGGGCGCTGGCGGAGGCGTGGCGCGCCCGCGGCGTGGAGCCGCGGGCGGTCGCCGGGCACTCGCTGGGCGAGTACGTGGCGGCGTGCGTGGCCGGGGTGTTCTCGCTGGAGGACGCGCTCACCCTGGTGGTGCGCCGCGCCGAGCTGCTGGAGCCGGTGGAGGGTCGCATGGCGGCCGCGACGCTCTCCGAAGCCGAGACGCGTGAACTGCTGGACGAGATGGCGCGCGACGCGGACGCGCCCTGGCTGGCGGCGGTCAACGCGCCGCGCTCGTGCGTGGTGGCCGGGAGCGCGGAGGCGGTGGAGCGCTTCGGGGAGCGGGCGCGCGCCGCAGGGGCGGCGGTGCTCCCGCTGGCGGTGAGGCACCCCTTCCACTCGGGGCTGCTGGAACCGCTGCGCGAGCCCTTCCGGCACGCGGTGGCCGCCGTGCGCCGCCGCGCGCCGGAGATCCCGCTGGCGACGGGGACCGGCGGGGGGTGGCTGCGGGCGGAGGCGGCGCAGTCGGTGGAGCACTGGGTGGAGCACCTGGTTGCCCCGGTGCGCTTCGCGGAGTGCGTGGACACGCTGCGCGGCCTGGGCGCGGACGAGGAGGACGAGCCGGTGCTGCTGGAGGTGGGCCCCGGCGCCACGCTGGGCTCGTGGGCGCGCCAGCAGGGAGCGCGCCGGGTGGCGTCGTGCCTGCGCCACGCGGAGCAGCCGGGGAGCGATCGCGAGGTGCTGCTGGGGGCGCTGGGGCAGCTCTGGGGATGGGGCGTCCGGGTGGACTGGACGCGCCAGGGAAGCGCGGAGGGGCGCCGCCGCGTGGTGCTCCCCGGGCACCCGCTGGACCGCAGGCGCTTCTGGCTGGACACCTCGGCGCGCGCGGAGGACGCGGCGGCCGCCCCGGCCTGGGGCAGTGCCGCGGCGGAATCGGACGCGGCGCCGGAGGCGCTCGCCGGGCGGCGGGCGGTGGTCTTCGGCGGGGCGGAGGGGGCGGAACTGGTGGAGCGGATGCGCGCGGCGGGCGCCACGGTGGTGCGGGTGGAGGGCGGCGGCGCCTTCCACGACGGGGGCGACACGGTCACGGTGCGCCCCGCCTCCGCGGAGGACCACGCGCGGCTCGCCGGCGCGCTCCGCGGCCGAGGGTGGGACGCTCCGCTGCTGTCCGTGCACCTGCCGCCGGAGGGCGGGGCGGGGGAGGCCACGCTGGCCGCGCTGGACGAGGGGCTGGACGCGGGCCCCGGCGGGCTCCTCCGCTGGGCGCGCGCCGCCGGGGCGGCGGGGCTCCTGGGCGAGGGGAGCGCGCTCCTATCGGCGGCCCGCGCGCCCGGGGCGGGCGCGCCCGCCCCCTGGCAGGCGATGCTCGGCGCGATCCTGGGCGTGGTGGAGCGCGAGCACCCGGGGGTACGCACGCGCGGCGTGGACGTGCCGGCGGCGGGGTGGGAGGACGCGGTCCTGGGCGAGGCGGCCCGGCTGTGCGGCGGCGCGGAGGAGGAACGGGCCGCGCACCCGCGGCCCGCGTCGGCGGCGGGGTACGTGGCGCCGCGCGGCGCGCTGGAGGCGGCGCTGGCGGAACTGTTCGGGCGGGCGCTGGGGATCGGGAGCGTGGGCGCGGACGACGGCTTCTTCGAGCTGGGCGGCGACTCGCTGGTGGCCACGCAGCTCCTCGCCGCCGTCAACGAGCGCTTCCGGGTGGAGCTTCCCCTGCGGGCGCTCTTCGCCGCCCCCACCCCGGCGCGCCTGGCGGAGGCGATTGCCCGGGAGCGTGGGGACGGCGGCGCGGACCCGCTCGCCGGCGCCCCGGCGGAGCGCATCCCCCCGCGCGGCGACGCGAATCCGGCACCCCTTTCGTTCGCGCAGCAGCGCATCTGGCTCCACGACCGGCTGGACCCGGAGGCGAAGCTGTTCCACGTCCCGGTCACGCTGCGCCTGCGCGGCGAGCTGGACGGCGCCGCGCTGCGCCGCGCGCTGGACGAGATCGTGCGGCGGCACGAGGTGCTGCGCACCGTGTTCGCGCCGGGGGAGGACGGGCCGGTGCAGGTCGTCCTCCCGGCGCGGGGCGCCGCGCTCGCGGAGGAGGACGCGGGCGAGGGGCCCGGCGCCGCGGACCGCGCGCTCGAGCTGGCCCGCGCCGAGGCGGCGCGCCCCTTCGACCTGGAGCGCGAGCCGGGGTTCCGGGCGCTGCTGGTGCGCGCGGGCCCGCGGGAGCACGTGCTGGTGATCGCCATGCACCACATCGTCCAGGACCGCTGGTCGTCCGGGATCCTGCTGGACGAGCTGGCGGCGCTGTACACCGCGTTCGCGCGGGGCGAGGCGTCGCCGCTCCCCGAGCCCGACCTCCAGTACGCGGACTTCGCCGCGTGGCAGCGGGAGCGGCTGCGGGGGACGGCGCTGGAAGGGCTGCTCGACTTCTGGAGGCGCCACCTGGAGGACGCGCCGGAAGACCTCGACGTCCCCGCGGACCTCCCCCCGGCAGCCGGGAGCTTCCGCGTGGGGATTCACCCGGTGACCATCCCGGAGGCGACCGTGCGCGGGCTGCGCGCCGTGGCCGCGGAGGGCGGGGGCACGCTGTACATGGCGCTCCTTGCGGCGTACCTGCTCCTGCTGCGGCGCCATGCCGGGCAGGACGACCTGGTGGTGGGCTCCAACGTCGCCGGGCGGACGCGCACGGAAACGGAGCGGCTGATGGGGAGCTTCGCCAACACGCTGGCGCTGCGCTTCCGCGGCTCGGCGGCCCGCACCTTTTGGGAGCTGTTCGCGGAGGTGCGCGAAACCGTGCTGGAGGCGCACCGCCACCAGGATCTCCCCTTCGACCGGCTGGTGGAGGAGCTCCAGCCCGCCCGGGAGGCGGGGCGCATCCCCCTGGTGCACGCCTCGCTGGACCTGCACCGCGCCCCCGCGGCGCGCCTGGAGGTGCCGGGGCTGGCGATGGAGCCGCTCCCGGTGCAGGTGGGCGGCGCGGGGGTGGACCTGCACTGGTTCCTGGAGGAGGCCGACGGCGGGGTGCGGGGCGCGCTGGAGTACGACGCCCGCCGCTTCCTCCCGGAGACCGCCGCCCGCCTGGCCGGCGCCTTCCTGCGCCTGCTCGACGCCGCCGCGGCGGACCCCGGCGCCCCCCTCGCCCGGCTCGACCCGCTCCCGGACGCCGAGCGCCGGCGGGTGCTGGAGGAGTGGAACGACACCCGGCGCGAGGGTTTCGCCGGCGAGTGCGTCCACGACCTGTTCCGCGCCCAGGCGGCGCGCACCCCGGGAGCGGTCGCGGTGTCGCACCGCGGCGACGCGCTCACCTACGCCGTGCTGGAGCGGCGCGCCGCCGGCCTGGCGCACGCGCTGCGGAGCCGCGGCGTCCGCCCGGAAAGCCGCGTGGGCGTGTGCCTGGAGCGCACGCCCCGGCTGGTCGTCGCCATGCTCGCCGTGCTCCAGGCGGGCGGCGCCTACGTCCCGCTGGACCCCGCCCTTCCGCGCGAGCGGCTGGCCCGCATGTGCGAGGACGCGGAGGTGTCGCTGGTGCTGACCTCCGCCGCGCTCGTCGGCGTGCTCCCGCCGGGGACGGACGCGCTGGTCCTGGACGCGCCCGGGGGCGAGGCGGACGCGGGGCCCGTCACGCCGTCGGAGAGCGGCGCGCTTCCGGAGAACCTGTCGCACGTCATCTTCACGTCGGGGTCCACGGGGCGGCCCAAGGGGGTGATGATCCGCCACGCGTCCGTCGTCTCGCTGCTCCACTGGCTGCGCGGGAGCGTGCCGGACGAGGACCGCTCGGCCGTGCTCTTTGCGACCTCGGTGGGCTTCGACGTGTCGGTGGCGGAGGTGTGGGGGACGCTGTGCTGGGGCGGGCGGCTGGTGATGGTGGAGAACGCGCTGGAGCTGGCGGCGGTCGACGAGCCGGTGGTCCACGCCAGCATGGTCCCCACCGCCGCGGCGGAGCTGCTGCGGAGCGGCGGGATCCCGGCGTCGGTGCGGACGCTGAGCCTGGGCGGCGAGGAATTGCCGGCCGACCTGGCGGCGGAACTGTACGCCCTGGGGACGGTGCGGACGGTGCGCAACCTGTACGGCCCCACGGAGGACACCACCTACTCCACCTGCTCCGTGGTGGAGCGGGGCGCCGCGCGGGTGGCGATCGGCCGCCCGGTGGCGAACACGCGGGCGTACGTGCTGGACGGCGCGCTGGAGCCGGTGCCCGTGGGCGCGCTGGGAGAGCTGTACCTGGCGGGCGAGGGGCTGGCGCGGGGGTACGCCGGACGGCCCGAGCGGACGGCCGAGGCGTTCCTCCCGGATCCCTTCGGCGAGCCGGGCGCGCGGATGTACCGGGTGCGCGACCGGGTGCGCTGGCGCGCCGACGGGGAGCTGGAGTATTTCGGGCGCACCGACACGCAGGTCAAGGTGCGGGGCTTCCGCATCGAGCTGGGCGAGGTGGAGGCGGCGCTCCGCGCCCACCCCGGCGTGCGGGCCGCGGTCGCCGTGGTGCGCGAGGACGCGCCGGGCGACCGCCGGATCGCCGCCTACTTTGTCGCCGCAAGCGGGGCGGAGCCCGCGACGGCGGCGCAGGAGCTGCGCGCCTGGCTGGGCGAGCGGCTTCCCGCGTACATGGTCCCCTCGTTCGTGGTGGCGCTGGAGACGCTTCCGCTTACCGGGAGCGGAAAGGTGGACCGCCGCGCCCTCCCCGCGCCCGCCGGCGCCGGCTCGCAGGGCGAGTACACGGCGCCGCGGAATCCGCTGGAGGCGGGGGTGGCGGCCGTGTTCGCGGACGTGCTGGGGGTTCCCCGCGTGGGCGTGCACGACGACTTCTTCGACGAGGGCGGCCACTCGCTGCTCGCCGCCCGCGTCGCGGCCCGGCTGCACCGGGACCTGGGGGTGGACGTGCCGGTGCGCGTCCTGTTCGAGCGGACCACGGTGGCCGGGGTCGCCGAGTGGATGGAGTCCGCGGCGGCCTCGGGCGAGCTGGAATCGTGGGAGGCGGGGGAGGAGCTGGACCGGCTCGGGACGCTCTCGGACGACGAGGTGGCGCGCATGCTCGGGGCGTCCGATGCGGACTGATCCCGAACTGCTTTAACGGCTTTGAACGGCGGGTTCGGGCGTGCCCCCGGCTGGCGCCGGGGTCGGGCTGCGGCTCCGTAGGGCAGCAAACAACGCTGCGTAACGGAGTCGAGACCGCGCAAACAGCCGCGCGGTCTCGCCCCTCCGGGCCGAAATCCCTCACGCGGGATGGGCGCTGGCGTCCGCTGGGGTGGCCCCCCTCACCCCCCGGCCCCCTCTCCCACGAGGGGAGAGGGGGAGCACGGCACGGCAACGGCGACCCCCCTCCCCCCGGCCCCCTCCCCCGCAAGGGGGGAAGGGGAGAACAACAACGACACATCGGCAGTCGAGGGTCAGGAAGCCCTCCCCCAGAATTGGGGGAGGGTGGCGAGCCTAAGCGAGCCGGGTGGGGGCCCTAGCCGACGCCAGCGCGATGCCCGCGTGAGGGTTGCGAGCGCGAAGCGGCGAGACCCGCCGGCAGTTTGGCGGGGCTCGACTCCGTTGCAGACGGTTGTTTCGTCTGCTACGGAGCCGCAGCCCGACCCCGGCGCAGCCGTAGGGTTGTTTCATTGTTGGTTATGCCAGTAAATTTCTGGCATGACACTGCTTGAAGCACTTGCTCAAGTGCCGGACTTCCGGGACCCCCGAGGGCGCCGCCACGAGTTGCCGCTGGTGCTGGCCTG
>JBEVLE010000379.1:0-5760 GCA_040509335.1 Longimicrobiaceae bacterium
GCACCCGCGCCCCACGTCCGGGGCCGGGGCCGGGAAACACAAGCGGGGGCCAGGCGGCCGACGTTCGTTTCGGGGGCGTTTCCTATCTCCAGCAGCCACCGGCGCTTCTACGAAGTGCTTGACGCCTGTCTCATTCAGATCTATAGTTGCCTGGAGACACCGGCACATTTCCCGCCACAGACCACACGGCCGCTCCCCCATGGGAGTGCGCCCGAGATTCCATCGCCTTTGTCCGGGGCGAGAGCCCGGGAGGTCCTGATGCAAGCAGTCGCAGAGGAAGCCGGCGTCGATCCAGGGATCTTCACCGTGCAGGACTGGGCGGCCTACACCCCCGAGGAGCACGAGACCTGGGGCATCCTCTACGAGCGGCGCATGAAGGAGCTGCTCCACACCGGGAGCCGCGTGTTCCTCGAAGGGGCGGAGACCATCGGGCTGCGCCGCGACTGCGTCCCCGAGCTGGCCGACGTCAACCGGCGGCTGGGCGCCCGCACCGGGTGGCGGTCCATGGCGGTCCGCGGCTTCATCCCGGCGCGGGAGTTCTTCGGCTGCCTGGCGCAGCGGATGTTCCCCACCACCATCATCGTCCGGCCGCGCGAGCAGCTGGAGTACCTCCCCGAGCCGGACATCTTCCACGACGTCTTCGGCCACGTGCCGCTGCACGCCGACCCGGTGTTCGGGGACTTCCTCCAGGCCTTCGGCAAGGCCGCGATGAAGGCCCGGAGCGACGAGGACATGACCCGCATGGCCCGCCTCTTCTGGTTCACCGTGGAGTTCGGGCTGGTGCGCGAGGACGGGCGGACCAAGGTGTACGGGAGCGGGCTGATCTCCTCCATCGGGGACGCGGCCAACGCGCTGGGGCCCCGCTGCGACCGCCGCCCCTTCGACCTGGACGCCGTGATGGGCCAGCCCTTCGAGATCGACAGGTTCCAGGACGTGCTGTTCGTCGTCGATTCCTTCGAGCAGCTCTTCCACGCCGTCAAGGAAGCCGAGCGCCGACTGGAGGAATCATGATCATCGTCACCCGTCCCGACATCACCGACTCCGAGCTCGACGCCATCCGCGAGCGCGTGGAGGTGTACGGCCTGCGCACCCACATCTCGCGCGGCGAGCACCGGATCGTCATGGGGTGCATCGGCGACGAGACCGTCCTCCCCGAGGCCGCGCTCCGCGCCCTCCCCGGGGTGGAGTCCGTCACCCCCATCCAGAAGCCGTACAAGATGGCCTCGCGCGAGTTCGCCGCCGAGCCCACCGTGATCCGCGTGGGCGACCGCGTGGGCGCCTCCATCGGCGGGCGCGCCCTGGCGGTGATCGCCGGCCCCTGCTCGGTGGAGGGGCGCGAGATGCTGGAGGAGACCGCCCGCGCCATCCAGGCCTCCGGGGCGGGGATGCTGCGGGGCGGCGCCTTCAAGCCGCGCACCTCGCCCTACGCCTTCCAGGGGATGGGCAAGGCCGCGCTCCTGCTGCTCGCCGACGTGCGCGCCCGCACCGGGCTCCCCGTGGTCACCGAGGTCATGGACACCCGCCAGGTGGAGCTGGTGGCCGAGTACGCCGACGTGCTCCAGGTGGGCGCCCGCAACATGCAGAACTTTTCCCTGCTCTCCGAGCTGGGGAGGGTGCAGCGGCCCATCCTGCTCAAGCGGGGGCTCTCCGCCACCCTCAAGGAGCTGCTCATGGCGGCCGAGTACGTCATGGCGCAGGGCAACCACGACGTCATCCTCTGCGAGCGGGGGATCCGCACCTTCGAGACCTCCACCCGCAACACGCTGGACGTCGCGGCCATCCCCGTCCTCAAGGCGGAAACGCACCTCCCCGTCATCGTGGATCCCAGCCACGCCGGCGGACGCGCCGACCTGGTCGCACCCCTGTCCTTCGCGGCCGTGGCGGCGGGCGCCGACGGCCTGATCGTAGAAGTCCACCCGTGTCCGGAAAAGGCGCTCTCGGACGGGGACCAGTCGCTCGGCCCGGCGGCGTTCGCCGAGCTGATGCGGGGCCTCCGTCCCTTCGCGCTCGCCGCCGGACGCACGCTCCCGGAGATGAAAGATGACGCAGAACGCGAGGCGGCATGAGCGACCCGGCGAAGGCGAGTTCCGCCGGGCCAGATCTGCTACGGCTCCGCGGGGAGATCGAGCGGATCGACCGGGAGATCGTGTCCCTGGTCGCGGAGCGGGTCCGGCTGGCCCGGGAGGTCGGGAAGGCGAAACGCGCCGCAGACCTTCCGACGCTGGACCCCGCGCGTGAAGCCGCGGTCGTCCGGCGGGCGGGGGCGCTGGCCCGCGAGGCCGGGCTCGTGGACGAGGAGATGCGCGCGCTGTTCTGGCACCTGATCGGGCTTTCGCGGCGCGCGCAGGTGGAAGAGGAGTGAGCTTCGGACGGCGGGTTCGGGCGTGCCCCCGGCTGGCGCCGGGGTCGGGCTTCGGCTCCGTAAGCGAGCAAACAACGCTCGCTAACGGAGTCGAGCCCCTCCGGGCCGTAATCCCTCACGCAGCTGCCGTTCGCAGGCTGTCCCCTGTAACCTGTCCCCTGTTCCCTATCCCCTCGTGATCGTCCGCACCGCCGCCGTCGTGGGGCTGGGGCTGGTGGGCGGGTCGCTCGCGCGCGACCTGGCGGCGCGGGGGGTGCGCGTGCTGGGGCACGACCGCGACGAGGCGAGCGTGGCGGGTGCGCTGCGGGACGGCGCGGTGCACGCCGCGCTCGGGCCGGGGCTGGAGGGCGTGGAGGAGGCGGAGCTGGTGGTGGCCGCGGTCCCGGTGACCGCGGCCGCCGCCGTGCTGGGGGAGCTGGCCCCGCGGCTGCGCGCCGCCCGGCTGGTCACCGACGTGGGGAGCACCAAGGCAAGCGTGTGCGCCGCGGCGGAGGCGCTGGGGATCGGCGGGGTGTTCGTGGGCTCGCACCCGCTGGCGGGCTCGCACCTGTCCGGGTGGGACGCCTCGCGCGCCGGCCTGTTCGCCGGGCGGCGCGTCTTCCTCGCGCCCGCTCCCTCCGCCGGCGGGGGCGCGCTGGCCCTCGCGCGCGAGCTGTGGTCCGCGCTGGGCGCCCTCCCCGAGACCGTGGACCCCGCCGCGCACGACCTCCTCCTGGCCCGCACCAGCCACCTCCCCCACCTCGCCTCCGTCACCCTCGCCCGCGCGCTCGCCGCCGCCGGCGTTCCCCGCGCCGAGCTGGGCCCCGGCGGGCGCGACGTCACCCGCCTGGCCGGCAGCTCCCCCGAGATGTGGACCGCCATCGCCCTGGACAACGCCGCTCCGCTCGCCGGGGCGGTGGCGGAGCTGCGCGCCCGCCTGGACGAGCTGCACGACGCGCTCGCGCGCGGCGACGCGGAAGGGCTCCACGCGCTCTTCGCCGCCGCCCGCGACTGGTGGCGCGAGTCGGAGCCGTAGCCGCCGCTCCCCGCAAAGTGGACGGGTCCGGAGCCGTGACCCGTGACTTCCTGCCCCTTTCGCCGCATATTTACTGCGCCAGGTCCGCGCTTTCCGGGGCGCGGGCGGCCTTCCAGTACCCGCATCCTGTTGCGCTTTTTGCCTTTCCCGCGCATCTTGACTCCCCAAAGGTGAGCCGCTCCGCACTGATTACCGGAGCCACCGGTTTCGTGGGGAGCCATCTCGTAGAGCGGTTGTCCTCCTCCGGCTGGCGGCTCCGTGCGCTCGTGCGCCCCACCAGCGAGGTTGCGCACCTGGAGCGGCACGGCGTGGAGCGCGTCGTCGGCGACCTGGCGGACCCGGCGGCCGTGGCCCGCGGCGCGGACGGCGTGGACGTGGTCTTCCACCTGGCGGCCGTGGTCGCCGCGCCCAGCGAGGCCGCGTACCTCCGCGCCAACGCGGAAGGGACGGCGGCCGTGGCCGAGGGCCTCCTGCGCGCCCCGGCGCGCCCGCGGCGGCTGGTGTACCTGAGCTCCTACGCCGCCTGCGGGCCCATGCGGGGCGGCGCGCCGCGGGGGGCGGGTGAAACCCCGCGCCCGCTGACAGGGTACGGAAGGAGCAAGCTGGAAGGGGAGCGGCGGATCCGCGCCCTGGAAGCCGAGGGGATCGAGACCACGATCGTCCGGGCCCCCGCGGTGTACGGGCCGCGCGACCGTGCGCTCCTCACGTACTTCAGGATGGTGCAGCGCGGGATCGCGCCCACCCCCGCGGGCGAGCGCCGGCTCCACATGATCTACGCCCCCGACCTGGCGCTGGCGCTGGAGGGGGCGGCGGGGGCGCCGCCCGCGACGTACGCCGTCGCGGAGCCGGTGGAGCACACGATGGACGCCCTGGTGGACGCCATCTCCCTCGCGCTGGGCAGGCGTCCCCTCCGCATCGGTCTTCCCCCCGCGCTGGTTCGGGCGGCGGCGGCGGCCACGGAGGGGATCGGCCGGGTGGCGGGTTTCACGCCGGCCTTCAACCGGGAAAAGGCGGAGGAGATGCTTGCCGAGGGGTGGGTCTGCGACCTGTCCGGCTCGGAGGCGCTCCTCCCGCCCGGCGCAGCGACGCCGCTGGCCGTGGGCGTCGAGCGCACGGCCCGGTGGTACCGAACCAACGGATGGCTTTGATGGCGACCAATATCCAGACGGTACGGAAGTCCGCGGACCTATTCGACCGGTGCCGACGCTTCACGGCGGCCCGGGAGATGATCGACCGCGGCCTGTATCCTTATTTCCAGCCGATCGAGAGCTCCGAGGACACCGAGGTGGTGATCCGCGGCGAGCGCAAGATCATGGTCGGCTCCAACAACTACCTGGGCCTCACCCACCACCCGTACGTCCTGGAGCGCGCCCGCGAGGCGCTGTATCGCTACGGCACCGGCTGCACCGGGAGCCGCTTCCTCAACGGCACGCTCGACCTGCACGGCGAGCTGGAGGTGCGCCTGGCGCAGCTCATGGGCCAGGAGGCGGCGCTGGTGTTCAGCACCGGCTACCAGACCAACCTGGGGGTCATCTCCACCCTGGTGGGGCGCGGCAGCGTCGCAATCCACGACAAGCTGAACCACGCCTCGCTGGTGGACGCGTCCATGCTGGCGGGCGGGGAGATGGCGCGCTACCCCCACGCGGACATGGACGCGCTGCGCCGGCTGCTGGAGACCCACGCCGGCAAGGGGATGCTCGTGGTCACCGACGGCATCTTCTCCATGGAGGGCGACATCGCCCCGCTCCCCGCCATCGTCGCGCTGGCCGAGGAGTTCGGCGCGCGGGTGATGGTGGACGACGCCCACTCCGTGGGGGTGCTGGGGGAGCACGGCGGGGGCACGGCCCAGCACTTCGGGCTGGAGGAGGGGGTGGACCTGGTCATGGCCACCTTCTCCAAGTCGTTCGCCTCCATCGGGGGCGCCATCGCCGGCCCGGCCGACGTGGTCCACTACCTCAAGCACCACGCCCGCACCCTCATCTTCAGCGCCAGCATGCCGCCCTCGGCGGTGGCCACGGTGCTGGCGTGCCTGGAGGTGATGGAGCGCGAGCCGGAGCGGCGCGAGCGCCTGTGGGACAACGCCGGCTACCTGCGCGGCGGCCTGCAGTCGCTGGGCTTCGACACCGCCGAGTCGGAAACGCCCATCATCCCCGTGTCCACGGGGCACATGGAGCACACCTTCATCTTCTGGAAGGCGCTCTTCGACGCGGGCGTGTTCACCAACCCCGTCCTCCCGCCCGCCGTCCCCGAGAGCGCGTGCCGGCTGCGCACCTCGGTCATGGCCACGCACACGCGCGACCAGCTGGACCAGGTGCTGGACGCCTTCGCGCGGGTGGGACGCCACCTGGGCATCATCTCCTGAGGCACGCCGGCGGGGGCGGCC
>JBEVLE010000380.1:0-21586 GCA_040509335.1 Longimicrobiaceae bacterium
CATCCGAGAGGAGAACGACGTTGGGACTCGATCGCGGCATGTCCACCTCCTTTCGGACGATGAATATAGCCGCCGACGACGCATACGTCCCGATATTTGCGTGCACGTGTACTAAGCGAGCCGGGTGGGGGCCTCCCGCGGCTCGCACGAAACACTTTCGGAACGCACACGCCAGGATCGATGACCACCAAGCTCCTCGCCGCCGACCTCCGTCCCGTCCACTTCCGCTGGGAGACCAACGGCCCCGTCGCCACCGTCACGCTCTCGCGCCCCGAGCGGAAGAACCCGCTCACCTTCGAGTCGTACGCCGAGCTGCGCGACACCTTCCGCCAGCTCGCCTTCGCCACCGACGTCAAGGTCGTCGTCCTCACCGGCGCCGGGGAGAACTTCTGCTCCGGCGGCGACGTGCACGACATCATCGGGCCGCTGGTGAGGATGAAGGAGGGCGGGCGCATGGACGAGCTGCTCGCCTTCACCCGCATGACCGGCGACCTGGTCAAGGCCATGCGCGCGTGCCCGCAGCCCATCGTCGCCGCCGTGGACGGGCAGTGCGTGGGGGCCGGCGCCATCCTCGCCATGGCCAGCGACCTGCGGCTGGGCACCGCGCGCAGCCGCGTCGCCTTCCTGTTCACCCGCGTGGGCCTGTCCGGCGCCGACATGGGCGCGTGCGCCCTCCTCCCCCGCATCATCGGGCAGGGGCGCGCCAGCGAGCTGCTCTACACCGGGCGCGGCATGGGCGGCGAGGAGGCCGAGCGCTGGGGGTTCTACAACCGCCTCGCCGAGCCCGGGCGGCTGCTGGACGACGCCATGGAGCTCGCGCGGCAGCTCGCCGCGGGGCCCACCTTCGCGCACGCCATGACCAAGCGCTGCCTGCACCAGGAGTGGTCCATGGGCGTGGACGAGGCCATCGAGGCCGAAGCGCAGGCGCAGGCCATCTGCATGCAGACCGAGGACTTCGCCCGCGCGTACCGAGCTTTTGTGGAGAAAGAGAAGCCGGTTTTTGAAGGCAACTGAGAAGAGAGGGGGTCGGGCGTGCCCCCGGCTGGCGCCGGGGTCGGGCTTCGGCTCCGTAGCAGACGAAACGACCGTCTGCAACGGAGTCGAGCCCCGGCAAACTGCCGCCGGGTCTCGCCCCTTCGGGCCGTAATCCCTCACGCGGGTGGCGCCGCGTCGTCCAGACTTCGCACTCCGGGAGACAGAGACCGCATGGCTGACCGTACGTTTCTGCGCTGGCCGTTCTTCGAGGACGTGCACCGGCAGGTGGTCGACGACCTGGAGGCGTGGATCGCCTCCGAGCCCGCGGTGCGCGAGCCCGACCACGGCGACGTGGACGCCGCGTGCCGCGACCTGGTGCGGCGGCTGGGGGCCGCCGGGTGGGTGCGGTGCGCGCTGCCGGCGCCCTTCGGCGTCATCGGGCCGCGGCTGGACGTGCGGACGCTCTGCCTGGTGAGGGAAACGCTGGCGCGCGCCTCCGGGCTGGCCGACTTCGCCTTCGCCATGCAGGGGCTGGGGTGCGGGCCCATCTCGCTCTTCGGGAGCGACGCGCAGCGGGGGCGCTACCTCCCCGCCGTGGCGGTGGGGACGGCCATCGCCGCGTTCGCGCTGTCCGAGCCCGAGGCCGGGTCCGACGTCGCGGCCATGCGCACCACCGCCCGGCGCGACGGCGACGGCTTCGTCATCGACGGGCGCAAGACGTGGATCTCAAACGCCGGCATCGCCGACCACTACGTCGTGTTCGCGCGCTTCCCGGAGGCGGGCGAGCGCGGCTTCGTGGCGCTGGTGGTGGACGCCGACAACCCCGGGCTGCGCGTGAGCGAGCGCATCCGCACCCTCGCGCCGCACCCGCTGGGCACCGTCGAATTCGACGGCTGCCGCGTGGACGCCGACGCGCTGGTGGGCGAGGCCGGCGGCGGGCTGCGCGTCGCGCTGGGGACGCTGGACGTGTTCCGCTCCACGGTGGGCGCGGCCGCGCTGGGCTTCGCGCGGCGCGCGCTGGACGAAGCGCTGGCGTGGACCCGCGAGCGACACGCCTTCGGCAAGCCGCTCGCCGACTTCCAGCTCACCCAGGCTCGCCTCGCCGACATGGCGGTGGACATCGACGCGAGCGCGCTGCTGGTGTACCGCGCCGCGTGGACGCGCGACGCCGGCGCGGAGCGCGTCACCCGCGAGGCCGCCATGGCAAAGCTGTACGCCACCGAGGCCGCGCAGCGCGTCGTGGACTCCGCGGTGCAGCTTCTCGGCGGGCGGGGCGTGGTGGCCGACGCCCCCGTGGAGCAGCTGTACCGCGAGGTCCGCGCGCTGCGCATCTACGAAGGCACCTCCGAGATCCAGAAGCTGGTCATCGCCGGGCAGCTCCCCGGCGCGCCCGGCAGACCCCAGGCCAAAGGAGAGGCGGGCCATGGCTGACGCGATCCCGCGGGCGACCCCCGTCGCCAGCGCGCACGTGGACACCTTCGCGCGCGACCACCTGCCGCCCCCGGAGCTGTGTCCCACGCTCGACTACTCCGGGCTCCCCGAGCTGGACTACCCGCCGCGCCTCAACTGCGCCGCCGAGCTGCTGGACCGCCAGGTGCGGGCCGGCCGCGGCGACCGCCCCGCCATCCTCGCGGCGGGAACCCGCTGGACGTACCGCGAGCTGCTGGACATCACCGGCCGCATCGCCGGCGTCCTCCGCGACGAGCTGGGGCTGGTCCCCGGCAACCGCGTCCTCCTGCGCGGGCCCAACAACCCCATGATGGCCGCCTGCTGGCTCGCCGTGCTGCGGGCCGGCGGCATCTGCGTCGCCACCATGCCGCTGCTGCGCCAGCGCGAGCTGGCGTACGCCGCGCAGAAGGCCCGCGTGCGCTTCGCCCTCACCGACGCGCGCCTCGCCGACGACCTGGAGGCCGCCGCCCCCTCCGCGCCCACCCTGGAGCGCATCGTCCGCTTCGGCGCGCCGGACGAGCCCGGCTCGCTGGAAGCGCGGATGCGCGGCCGGCCGGCGGAGTTCGCCGCCGTGGACACCGCCGCCGACGACGTGGCGATGATCGCCTTCACCTCGGGGACCACCGGCCAGCCCAAGGGCGCCGTGCACACCCACCGCGACGTCCTCGCCGCCTCCGACTGCTTCCCCGGGCACGTGCTGCGCCCCACCCCGGACGACGTGTTCTGCGGCTCGCCGCCCCTGGCCTTCACCTTCGGGCTGGGCGGGCTCCTCCTGTTCCCCCTGCGAGCGGGCGCCGCCACGCTGCTGCTGGAGCAGCCCACCCCGCCCAACCTCCTCCAGGCCATCCAGGACCACCGCGCCACCGTCTGCTTCACCGCGCCCATCGCCTACCGGGCCATGGCCGAGCAGGCCGCGGGCTACGACCTGGGCTCGCTGCGCAGCTGCGTGTCCGCGGGGGAAACCCTTCCCCTCCCCACCTGGGAAGCGTTCCGCGAGGCCACCGGCATCGCCATCATCGACGGCATCGGCTCCACCGAGATGCTCCACATCTTCATCGCCTCGCCGGTGGAGGAGATCCGCCCCGGCTCCACCGGGCGCGTCGTGCCCGGGTACCGGGCGCGCGTCATCGACCCGGAGGGGAACCCCGTGCCGCCGGGAACGCTGGGCCGCCTGGCCGTGCAGGGTCCCACCGGGTGCCGCTACCTGGACGACCCCGAGCGCCAGCGCGTGTACGTGCACGACGGCTGGAACCTCACGGGCGACACCTACGTCATGGACGCGGACGGGTACTTCTGGTACCAGGCGCGCAACGACGACATGATCATCTCCGCCGGCTACAACATCGCCGGCCCCGAGGTGGAGAGCGCGCTCCTGGACCACCCGGCGGTGGCGGAGTGCGGCGTGGTGGGCGCCCCGGACCCGGAGCGCGGGCAGGTGGTCAAGGCGTTCGTGGTGCTCCGCGAGGGGCACGCACCCGGCCCGGAGATGGCCAAGGAGCTCCAGGACTTCGTGAAGCGCGAGATCGCCCCGTACAAGTACCCGCGCCAGGTGGAGTTCGTGGACGCGCTTCCCCGTACGCAGACCGGCAAGCTCCAGCGGTTCCGGCTGCGCGAGCAGGAGGCGTGATTCGGACGGCCTGGTACGGCCGGTCCGGGCGTGCCCCCGGCTGGCGCCGGGGTCGGGCTTCGGCTCCGTAGCAGACGAAACAACCGTCTGCAACGGAGTCGAGCCCCGGCAAACTGCCGCCGGGTCTCGCCCCTCCGGGCCGAAATCCCTCACGCAAGTACTTGCCCGTACTCGAGATCCAGCAGCTGCCCCCTCTCCCAGAATTGGGAGAGGGTGGCGGCTCTAAGGCCGCCGGGTGAGGGCCTCACGCGCGGACCACGGCGACTCCCCAACTACACGGATTGCGCATGACGCAGGGAACGCAGCTCCTCCAGCCCGACGGCTGGGCCGCGCCGAAAGGGTACGCCAACGGCGTCGCCGCCAGCGGGCGCATCGTCGTCACGGCCGGCCAGATCGGGTGGGATCCCGCCACCGGCGAGTTCGCCAGCGACGACTTCGCCGCGCAGACCGCGCAGGCGCTGCGCAACGTCGCCGCCGTGCTGGCCGAGGCCGGCGCCGCCCCCGAGCACCTGGTGCGCCTCACCTGGTACGTCACGGACCGCGAGGCGTACCTGGCCTCCACCCGCGACATCGGCCGCGCCTACCGCGAGATATTCGGCCGCCACTTCCCGGCGATGGCCGTGGTGGTGGTCGCCGGGCTGCTGGAAGCGCGGGCCCGGGTGGAGATCGAGGCCACGGCGGTGATCCCCGGCTGAGCCCTGGCGCCCCGCCGCGCCCCGCACGATCTTGCCCGCGTCGCACGCGATCCGTCCACGCTCACCGGGACCACGATGATCTTCCTTTACCACGCGCACTCCGGGCTCCGCTACCTGGTCCTCCTCGTCGGGCTCCTGGCCGTGCTGTACCTGGCGTTCGGGCTGCTGACGCGCCGCGCCTTCGATGGCCCCGCGCGCGGCCTGGCCGCCGCCTTCACCGGGCTGCTCGACCTGCAGATGGTCTTCGGCATCCTGCTGCTCTTCTTCCGGCCGTTCTACCCGGCGCTCATCGGGCACGTGGTGACCATGCTGCTCGCCATCGCCGCGGCGCACGGCTTTTCCGTGGCAGCCAGGAAGGCCGCCGACCCGCGGCGCCGCTACGGGCTGGCGCTCACCGGCGTCGCGCTCGCGCTGCTCCTCATCGCGGGCGGCATCATGTCCATCGGCCGCGGAGTGTTCGAGACGACCGTGGGGTCGTGACCGCACCGGACGTCCCGGGAAGCGGCGCGCAGTGTGTTCTGCGCACCTCCGAGCTGTCCGGCCGCGAGCGCTACCAGCTGCTCACCTCGCTGGTGGTCCCCCGCCCCATCGCCTGGGTATCCACGCGCTCCCCCGAGGGGCGCCGCAACCTGGCCCCCTTCAGCTACTTCGCCGCGCTCGCCGCCACGCCGTTCCTGGTGGGCGTGTCCGTGGGGCACCGCGGCGGCGCCCCCAAGGACACGCTCCGCAACGTGCGCGACACGGGCGTCTTCTGCGTCAACGTGGTTTCCGAGGGGCAGCTCCGCGCCATGAACGACACCTCCGGCGAGTATCCGCCCGAGGTGGACGAGTTCGAGCGCGCCGGCATCGCGTCCGCGCAGGCGGAAACGGTGGACGCGCCGTACGTGGCCGGGTGCCCGGCGGTGCTGGAGTGCCGGCTGTTCAAGGAGGTGGAGCTGGAAGGGGCGCCCAACACGCTGCTGATCGGCGAGGTGCTGGGGGTGCGGCTCTCGGAGGCGGTGCGGCGGGTGGAGGGGACGTTTTTCGCGGACACCGGGTCGCTGCGGCCGGTGGCGCGGCTGTGGGGCGACCTGTACTCTCTGGTCGGGGAGACGCCGGCGTTGCCGCGTCCGAAAGTGTAGCGAACAGCAACTACGGGTTCGGGCGTGCCCCCGGCTGGCGCCGGGGTCGGGCTTCGGCTCCGTAACGCAGCAACCAACGCCGCGTAACGGAGTCGAGCCCCGCCAAACAGCCGGCGGGTCTCGCCCCTTCGGGCCGAACTCCCTCACGCGGGATCGCGCCGGCGTCCGCGATTCGGCGGGCGAACGGGACCGGTCCCCTCGCCACCGTTGCGCCCGGCGCCTATCCCGCGGCCCCCACCAGCGCGTCCAGCCGCTTCGCGGAGAATCCCGCCGTCGCGCGGTCCCCGGCGACGACCACCGGGCGCGTGACGAAGGTGTACTCCTCCTCCATCAGCCGCAGCATCTCGTCCCCGGACACCTCGCGCTCGTGCAGCCCCATGGCGCGGTACTTCATCGCGCGCCGGGAGAACAGCTTGTCGGGCCCGCCGACGAGCTCCGCCAGCCGCCGCACCTCGCCGGCGGTGAGGCGCTCGGCCTTGAGGTCGTGGAAGCGGTCGACGGCCACGCCCCTGCCCTCCAGGTGCGCGACGGCCTTCTGGCAGGTGGTGCAGTGCGGCAGCCCGTAGACGGTTACGCCCATGCTGTGATCTCGAGTTGAGTGTGTGCGTGCAGTTGCCGTTCGCCGTTCCGCAGTACCCACATGATCCGTTGCGGAGGGAGACAGCCGGGCAGTTTCGGCTGGCTCACTCCGGCGCAGGGAAACCCGCCGGCACCGCAGTTCAAAGGTGCTGTGCGGGGTTCCCGGAGCCCGCGCAGGAGACGGACGGCAGTATCGTCCGGCTCCGGAGCGGCCCCGACGACGAAGGCCGCCCCAACCCGTGGAGCGGCCCCCGTCCTTACAAACATGAACCCGCGACGAACTATGCGGCCGAATGCGCCGTCGCCTGGAACTCCGCGCACAGCGCATGCACCTCGTCGTCCGAGAACGTGTGGTCGCAGCGCTTCGCCGCCTCGAACACGTGGTTGCTGAGCCGGTCGTCCGACACGTCGTACCCGTGCTGCACCAGCCAGTACCGCACGTTGCTGATGCCGCTCATGTGCGACACCTCGATCCGCTGCCGCAGCCCGAACAATCCCGCCGGCACCCCCGAGTACACCCGGTCCGCCAGCCAGGCGTCGCCCTTGGACTCGGCCTTGATGATGGCGGCGGCGTGCACCCCCGTGGCCGTGCGGAAGGCGTCCGACCCGAACACGGGCCAGTTGTACGGCAGCGGCACCTGGCAGGCCCCGGCCACCAGCTCCACGTACTCGCCCAGGTGCGACAGGTCGGGGGCGTGCAGCCCCATCAGCTTGAGGTTCACCAGCAGCAGGTCCATCTCGGTGTTGCCGCAGCGCTCGCCCACGCCCAGGCCGGTGGCGTGCACGCGGTGCGCGCCCTCCTCGATGGCGGCCAGCGTGTTGGGGATGGCCAGGCCGCGGTCCCGGTGCCCGTGCCAGTCGATCTTGACCTCCTCGCCGCTGGGCTCCACGATCTCCTCGCGGACGAAGCGCACCAGCCGGCGCACCCCCTGCGGCGTGGCGTGGCCCACCGTGTCCGCCAGGCACAGGCGGCGCGCGCCGCAGCGGATGGCCGTGCCGTACAGCGCCCGGAGCGTTTCGGGGTCGGCGCGGGTGGTGTCCTCGGTGACGTACATCACCGGCAGCCCCTCGCGCACCGCGAAGCTCACCGCGTCATCGGTCGCGCGGAGCATGCGGTCCAGCGTCCAGTCCTCGGCGTACTGGCGGATGGGCGAGGAGCCGATGAAGGTGGCCGCCTCGATGGGGATCCCCACCCGCTGCGACACCTCCACGATGGGGCGCACGTCGGCGATCACCGTGCGCGCGGCGCAGTTGGCGGAGATGGGGAGGCGGGCGTCGGCGATCTCGCGCGCCAGCACCTCCACGTCCTGCACGGCGCGCGGGCCGGCGCCCGGGAGCCCGATGTCCGCCGCCTGGATCCCCAGGCCGGCCATGAGGTGGAGGAGCCGGACCTTGTCCTCGATGCGGGGATCGGTGACGGACGGCGACTGGAGCCCGTCGCGCAGCGTCTCGTCGTCCAGCTCGACCGTGCGGTTGATCCTGGGGTCCTGGCCCGGGGCGGTGTTCCAATCGAAGATCAGGTCGCGCTCGAGCATTCCGTCCTCATGGGCTTGTGGAGGCAGGCACGGACGCGCGCCGGAGGCGACACGCAGTGCCGGGAGTGGCCGTGGAGCGGGGGCGGGGATGGGCCCCACGGGATCGCGCGCCCGTAACATACCATTCCCCCTGCGTTTGTGAAACCCGGTACTTGACGACGGGGAACGCATGTTTACCGCTCCAGGGGTCGCGGGGGCGCGTCTTCCGCGCCCCCGTGATTGACAGGCGGCGGGGCCGCGGGCATGATTCCGCACCCCGAACGTTCCCGAAGCGGAGCCCATGCAGCTGAACGTCCTGCTCGCCCACCGCGCCGTCGGCCAGGCGCGCGCACGCATCCACGAGACCGACGCCGAGACGCTGCGCGAGCAGGTGGAGCTGGTGCGCGTTCCCGCGCCCTCGTTCGCGGAGGAGGAGCGCGGCGCCCGGGTCCGCGCCCGCTTCGCGGAGCTGGGGCTGGAGGAGGTGCGCACGGACGAGGTGGGCAACGTGCTCGCCGTGCTCCCGGGCGCCGCGGACCCCGCCGCGGCGCCGGTGGTCCTGTCGGCGCACCTGGACACGGTGTTCCCCGCGGGGACGGACCTCACCCCGCGGCACGAGGGCGACCGGGTGTACGCGCCGGGGATCACCGACAACACCCGGGGGCTGGCCGCGATGCTGGCGGTGGCGCGGGTGCTGGCGGAGGCGCGCATCCGCACGGTGCGCCCGCTGCTCCTGGCGGCCACGGTGGGCGAGGAGGGGATCGGCGACCTGCGGGGGGTGAAGCACCTGTTCCGCGAGGGCTCGCCGCTGCGCGCGGCGGCGGCCTTCCTGTCGCTGGACGGCTCGGGGACGGGCCGCATCGTGCACCGCGCCATCGGCTCGCGGCGGCTGCGGGCCACGGTGCGCGGCCCCGGCGGCCACTCCTGGGCCGACCGCGGCGCGCCCAACCCGGTGCAGGCGCTCGCCGCCGCGGTGGTGGCCATCGGCGCGGTGCAGCCGCCCCCGGCGGCGCGCTCGGCGGTGACGGTGGCGCGCATCGGCGGGGGGACCAGCATCAACTCCATCCCCGCGGAGGCCTGGGCGGAGATCGACCTGCGCAGCGACACGCCGCAGCCGCTCGCGCGCCTGGAGCAGGAGGTGCGCGCGGCGGTGCAGTCCGCCGTGGACGCCGAGAACCGCGCCCGCGGCCGCGCCCGCCGCGCCCACCCTCTGGCGGCCGTCATCGAGACCATCGGCGACCGCCCCTCCGGCGAGACGGACCCGGACTCCGCCCTGGTGCGCGCCGCCGTCGCCGTGACGCGCGCCCTGGGCGACCCCCCGGAGCTCGCCGCCTCCTCCACCGACGCCAACGTCGCCATCTCCCTGGGGATCCCCGCCGTCACCATCGGCGCCGGCGGCGAGTCGGGCGGCGTGCACACGCTGGGCGAGTGGTACTCCAACCGCGGCGGCGCGCGCGGCATCGAGCGCGCCCTGCTGATCGCCCTGGCCGTGGCGGGGGTGGCGGAGGACTAGAGGGAACAGGGAACAGGGAACAGGGAACAGCCTGCAACTGCACGGCGGCCCGACGCGAGCCCCGCGTGAGGGATTTCGGCCCGAAGGGGCGAGACCGCGCGGCTGTTTGCGCGGGCTCGACTCCGTTGAGCAGCGTTGTTTGCTGCTCTACGGAGCCGAAGCCCGACCCCGGCGCCAGCCGGGGGCACGCCCAAATCCGCCGTAAAAAAGCAGTTCAGGTGATCTCGACGACGGAATTGTCGCCGACGTCCACCTTTCCCCTGACGCCCCGGAGGACGACGTTGCTGCCGACCAGCGAGTCGGACAGCTCGCTCCCCTCGATGACGGTCTTCTCGCCCACGATGGTGTGGCGCAGGCGCGAGCGGCGCACCACGCTCCCGGCCGAAAGCGTCACGTTGGGCCCGATCTCGGCGTCCTCCAGCTCCACGCCGTCGGCCACGTGCACCGGCTCGTGCACCGTGACGTTGGTGCCGCCCACGGGAAGCTTGCCGCGCGTGGTGGACAGCACGTGCTGGTTGGTTTCCAGCAGCGTTTCCGGCTTGCCGGCGTCGTACCACCCCTCGATGGCGATGGTCTTGATCTTGGCCCCGTGGTCCACCATGTACTGGAACGCGTCCGTCAGGTAGTACTCGCCGGCCCCGCCCGGGGGCGAGTCCATGACGTGGCGGATCCCCTCGAACAGCAGCTTCCAGTCGCGCATGTAGTACAGCCCGATGTTGGCGAGCCGGGAGATGGGCTCGCTGGGCTTTTCGATGATGCGCTGCATGTAGCCCTGCTCGTCGGTGACGATGACGCCGAAGCGCTGGTAGTCGTCCACCTCCTTGGCCCAGATCACCCCGGCCACGTCGTCGGGGAGCGTCTTCACCACCGACAGGTCGGCGTCGAACAGCGTGTCCACGAAGATGATGAGCAGCTCGTCGTGGGCGTACGGCTCGGCCAATCGCACGGCGTCGGCGGTCCCCAGCTGCTCGGTCTGCTCCACGTACACGGCGTGGAAGTCCGGGTACTCCCGCTCCATGTACTCCTGGACCTTTTCCTTGAGGTGGCCGGTGATCACCACCGCCTCGTCGACGCCGAGCTCGCGCAGGTCGTCCAGGATGTAGCTCATCACCGGCTTGTCCCCCACCCTGAGCAGGGGTTTGGGGGTGACGTGCGTGTGCGGGCGCAGGCGGGTGCCCTTGCCGGCGAGCGGGATGACGACTTTCACGCTGGCTCCTCCGTCGGGGGTGCGGTCGGGTGTCGGCGCCGGGTCGCGGCGCGCCGCGCCGGGCGAGCAGGTTCCGTACCCGGCCGGCGCGGGCGGGCGTAGGATACCACGCCCCGCGCGGGGCCGTCAAATCCGCCGCGCCGCGCTGTCGCCGGCCCGCCCGCGGCGGTACATTGGGCGCATCCACCATCCGTCGTTCCGCCCCGTGCCGAGCCGCCCATGCGCCTGCTCCGCGCCCTGACCACGAACCGTGCCTGGACCGACCCGGATTCGGACGACCCGCGGCTCCGGGGGCGGACGTACGGCGTCCCCTTCGCGGCGGTGTGGAGCGCCGTGCTCGCGGAGGCGGAGGCGCGCGGCTGGAGCGTGCTGGAGTCGCAGCCGGTGGCCGGCGAGATCCACGCCGAGGCGCGCACCCGCATGTGGAAGTTCGTGGACGACGTGTGGATCCGGCTGTCGCTGGACGCCAACGGCCAGACCCGGGTGGACCTGGTGTCCGCGTCGCGGGTGGGGCGGGCCGACCTGGGGACCAACGCCAGAAGGATTGCCCGGTTCTTGCGGGGGGTGGACCGCCGCCTGAACGGCAAGTGATGGACTGACAACCGCATAGACCGGATCGACGATGCCAGCCAAGACAGGTACCCAGGCCCAGGAGCGGGTGCTGCTCCTCCCCGTGCGCAGCACCGTGGTGTTCCCGCAGGGGGCGACGGCGCTCCAGATCGGCTACGAGCCCAACGTGGCGGGGCTGAACGCGCACCCCGCTGCGGACCTGATCGTGGGCATCGTTTCCATCGCCGACGAGACCTCGGCCGCGGACGCGCCGCTGGAGCCCGAGTCCATGCAGAAGATCGCCGTGCTGGGGCGCCTCCTGGACCGGCTCAACCTTCCCGGCGGCACCATCCAGACCACGCTCCAGGGACTGCAGCGGGTGTGCCTGGAGGACGTGCGGATGGAGGAGGGCGGCTTCTACACGGCGGCGTACCGGCACGTGGACGAGGTCCCCGCGGAGGAGGCGGAGGCGGAGCGCCTGATCGAGAAGATCCTGAGCACGGTGGTGGGGGTGGCGGCCAAGGTGGAGCGCATCCCCAACGAGGTGCCGCGCATCCTGCGCATGAACCTGAGCGACCCCTCGCGCTTCGCGGACCTGGCGGCCTCGCTCTGCCACTTCAACGTCCCCGACCGCGACGCGGTGCTCCAGCGGCTGGACGTGGCGGACCGCCTGCGCTTCGTGCTGGAGCGATTGGAGGACACCTGGGAGCGGGTGCAGACCATCGAGGAGGAGGACCGCCTGGTGGGGAACCAGGCGGCGGAGAACACCTCGCCCAAGAGCCCCGCCGACCGCCGCTCGCAGATCCGCAAGCGCATCCAGGCGCTCCAGACCGAGCTGGGCGAGATCGACCCGGCGGAGCGTGAGGCGGACGAGGTCCTGCGCCGCGTGGAGCGCGCCGGCGTCCCGGCGCGGGTGGCCGCGGTGGCCCGCCGCGAGACGGAGCGCCTGCGCGCCCCCGGCACCAGCGTCGCCGACGCCACCGAGATCCGCAACTACCTGGAGCTGCTCCTGGCCGTCCCCTGGACCGCGACCACGGGGAACCGCGAGATCGGCCTGGACGCGGTGGAGCGGGCCATGACGGACGAGCACCTGGGGCTGGAGGAGGCCAAGCGGCGGGTGCTGGAGGTGCTGGCGGTGGCGCGGCTGCGCGGCGAGCTCAACGGGCTGATCCCCTGCATCGTGGGCCCGCCGGGGGTGGGCAAGGCCACGCTCGCCTCGGCGATCGCCCGCGGGCTGGGGCGGCCGCTGGCGCGCCTGGAATTGGGCGGCCGCGGCGAGGCGCAGCTCATGGGCTCGCGCCGCACCCGCGCCGGCGCGCAGCCCGGCAAGCTGCTCACCACCATCCGCGACGCGGGGGTGCGCGACCCGGTGTTCCTGCTGGAGGAGGTGGACGAGCTGGGGCTGGGGAACGTGGAGGGCGACCCGGTGGAGGCCATGGAGGAGTTCCTGGACACCGAGGCGCGCGACGGCTTCACGGACCGCTACCTGGACGTGCCGCTGGACCTGTCGGACGTGTTCTTCATCGCCACGGCGAACGACTTCTTCCGCATCCCCCGCGACCTGCGCGAGTACTTCATCGAGATCCGCATCGCCGGCTACACGCCGGAGGACAAGGTGCAGATCGCCCGCAGGCGGCTCTTCCCGCGCATGGCGGAGGAGCACGGCTTCGCCGCGGACGAGGTGACCATCTCGGACGAGGTGCTGCTTTTCCTCACCCGGGGCTACGCGCGCGACGCCGGGCTGGGGAACCTGCGCCGCTCGCTGGCCGCTATCTTCCGCTGGCTGGCGCGCGCCAAGGCGGAGGGCGAGGGCGAGCGGTGGGAGGTGACGCGGGAGATGATCGAGGAGGTGCTGGGCTACCCGCGCTACACGGCCACGGCGGCGGAGAGCGCCCCGGAGGTGGGGGTGGTGACGGGGCTGGCGTGGACGGCCTCGGGCGGCGAATTGATGTTCATCGAGGCGCTGAAGATGCCCGGGACGGGCCGCCTGATCATCACCGGGCTGCTGGGCGACGTGATGCGCGAGTCGGTGAACGCTGCGTACTCCTACGTCCGCTCCCGCGCGCAGGCCCTGGGGATCGCCACCAGCGCCTTCAACGACAACGACATCCACGTCCACTTCCCCCTGGGCGCCACGCCCAAGGACGGCCCCTCGGCGGGGGTGGCCGTGACGCTGGCGATCGCCTCGTCGCTCTCGGACCGGGCGGTGACGCACGACATCGCCATGACGGGCGAGGTGACGCTGCGCGGCAAGGTCCTGGAGATCGGCGGGGTCAAGGAAAAGACGCTGGCGGCGTACCGCGCCGGGCTGCGCCAGGTGATCCTCCCCACCGGCAACCGCCGCGACCTGCGCGACGTGCCGGAGGACGTCAAGGAGGGGATGACCTTCCACTTCGTGGACCGCATGGACGAGGTGTTCGACCTGTGCCTGCTGGAAAAGGAGGCGCGCACCGGGCGCCGGCGGGGCGGGATGGGCCGCGGCGGGATGGGGCCGCAGGCCGCCTCGGACGGGGAGTCGGAGGGGGCGGGCGCGGAGGAGATGGCGGCGGACGCGGACTAGCGGCGGCGACGGCGGGGGGAACGGGCGGGCCGGGCTCTCCCCGGCCCGCGCCCATTTGGGGGGCACGGCTTGACTTGCGGGCGCAGGGGTTTAGTTTTAAGGGCTGGAGATTTCCGCACGCGCTCGCCGCGGAGGACCTGTACGCGAACGGCAGGTCTTCTCTTTTATTTACTCTACGAAAGGGATGGACGTGGTCGAGATTCAGCTCGCCGAGACCGATCGCCTTGACTGGGCGCTCAAGCAGTTCCGCCGCCGGATGATCCGCTCGGGCCTCTTCAAGGACATGCGCCGCAAGCGCTTCTACGAGAAGCCCAGCGAGGCCCGCAAGGCCAAGGAAAAGGCCGCCGAGCGCCGCCGCCACAAGGACCGGAAGCGCGCCGCGCGCCGCTACGACATCGGTTGAGGCAAGCCGCGGAAACGAAGAGGCCCGGGCCACAAGGCTCGGGCCGTTTCGTCGTTGTGAAAAGCTTTTTGAACTGCGGGGTTGGGCGTGCCCCCGGCTGGCGCCGGGGTCGGGCTTCGGCTCCGTAAGGCTGCAAACAACGCAGCCCAACGGAGTCGAGCCCCGGCAAACTGCCGCCGGGTCTCGCCCCTTCGGGCCGAAATCCCTCACGCGAGGGCGGCCCTACTCCTCTCCCTCCGCGGTCTCCTCGCCCTCCGCCGCCCCGTCGGCGTCCCTGCGGTCCGCGAGCCGCAGCGCCAGCCCCACCACCAGCACGGCCACTGCCACCAGCACCGCCCAGTCGCGTCCCGTCAGCACGCCGCCGAGGAAGAAGCCCGCGCCCAGAAAGAACGCCGCCATCTTGGCGTACAGGAAGCGGTCCGGGCCGGGGCGCCGGCGGCGGGAGGCGCCGAGCACCTAGCGCGCTCCTTCCAGGAAGCGGCGCACGCCCGCCTGCATGTCTTCCGTCATGCGCGCGAGCACGTTGAGGTCGGCGCCGGCGCGGATGGCGGCCTCGAAGCCCATGGCGTCCGAGTGGTACAGGAGCCGCTTGGTGAGCTGCACCGCGGAGGGGCTGCGCTCCGCCAGCTCGGCCAGCAGGGCGTCGGCCTCGGCGGCGAAGGCGTCGTCCGCGACCACGCGGTTGACCAGCCCGATCCGCTCCGCCTCCGCCGCGGCGATGGGCTGCGCCCGCACCAGGAGGTCGAAGGCGCGCTTCTCGGACACGTTGCGGCGCAGGATGGCCATCACCATCGCCGGCACGAAGCCGATGCGCACCTCCGGGTAGCCGAACTGCGCGCCCTCGGCCGCGAGCACCAGGTCGCAGGCGGTCGCCAGGCCGCACCCGCCGGCCAGCGCGCGCCCGCGCACCAGCGCGACCACGGGCTTGCGCATGCGCCGCGGCAGGAGGAACAGCTCCGCGAGCCCTTCCACGTCGTCCAGGTTCTCCATCACCCCGCCCTCGGCGATGGTGCGGAGCGCGGACAGGTCCGCGCCGGAGCAGAAGTCCCTGCCCGCCCCTTCCACCGCCACCACCCGCACCGCGGGGTCGTCGTCCGCCGCGCGCAGCGCCTCCTTGAGTGCGGCGATGAGCGCCGCGTCCAGCGCGTTGCGCTTGTCCGGGCGGTTCAGCGTGAGCCGCGCGACGCCGCCCTCCCGCCGGACGAGGAGGACCTCCTCCCCGGCCGTCACGCCGCCGCCCCGGCCTCGCGGAGCGCCCGCTCCGCCAGCGCGTCCGGCACCTCCACCTCCATGCGCAGGATTGCCGTGGAAAGCACCTTGCCCTGCGCGTCGGTCTTCAGCGACACGGTGCCGCCTCCGCCGAGCGCGTTGTGCAGCAGGAAGTTGAGCGCCTCCAGGTTGGGCAGCTCGAAGCGCTCCACGTCGCCGTGGACGATCCCCGCGAAGTGCTGCTTGACCCGCTCGGTGGTGAGCTGCTCCACCAGCACCGGGTAGTACTCCGGCCGCAGGGCGATGACGCCCACGTTGGCGGTGTCGCCCTTGTCTCCGGAGCGCGCGTGCGCGAGGTGCAGCAGTTGAATGCGTGCCATGAAAAGACCTGGAGGGAACAGGGAACAGGGAACAGGGAACAGCCTGCAACTACGGCCCTCACCCGGCTCGCTTTAGGCTCGCCACCGTCTCCCAATTCTGGGAGAGGGGGCCAACTGCGTGAGGGATTACGGCCCGAAGGGGCGAGACCCGGCGGCTGTTTGCCGGGGCTCGACTCCGTTGGGCTGCGTTGTTTGCAGCCCTACGGAGCCGAAGCCCGACCCCGGCGCCAGCCGGGGGCACGCCCGAACCCGCCCTTCAGAAGCCGTTCAAAACCCCTTCACGAATGATAATTCGGCGCTTCGCGCGTGATCGTCACGTCGTGCGGGTGCGACTCGCGCAGGCCACCGCCCGTGATGCGCATGAACTGCGTCGCCGTGCGGAGCGTGTCGATGTCCGGCGAGCCCAGGTAGCCCATCCCGGAGCGCAGCCCGCCCACCAGCTGGTAGATGGTGTCGGACACGGCGCCCTTGTAGGGGACGCGCCCCTCGATCCCCTCGGGGACGAACTTGCGGGCGTCGCTCCCCTCCTGGAAGTAGCGGTCGGCCGAGCCCTCCTCCATGGCGGACAGGCTCCCCATGCCGCGCAGCGTCTTGAAGCGCCGCCCCTCCAGCAGGAACGACTCGCCGGGGCTCTCGTCGGTGCCGGCCAGCATGGAGCCCATCATCACCGTGTGGGCGCCCGCGGCCAGCGCCTTGACCACGTCGCCCGAGTACTTGATGCCGCCGTCGGCGATCACCGGCGCCCGGCCGGCGGCGCCCTCCACCGCGTCCAGCACTGCGGTGAGCTGCGGGACGCCCACGCCCGTCACCACGCGGGTGGTGCAGATGGAGCCGGGGCCCACCCCCACCTTGACCGCGTCCACGCCGCGCTCCACCAGCGCCGCGGCGGCCGCGCGGGTGGCGACGTTGCCGGCGATGAGCTGCGCGTCGGGAAAGGCTTCGCGAATGCGCGACACGGCGTCCAGCACCCCCTCGGAGTGCCCGTGCGCGGTGTCGATCACCATCACGTCCACGCCCGCGTCCACCAGCGCCTGGGCACGGGCCAGGTCGCGCTGCGGGTGCGCCCCGATGGCGGCGCCCACGCGCAGGCGCCCGCGCTCGTCCTTGCTGGCGTTGGGGTACTGCGCGCGCTTGCGGACGTCCTTGACGGTGATCAGCCCGGCGAGCACGCCGTTGCCGTCCACCACCGGGAGCTTCTCGATGCGGTGGCGGTGGAGGATCCGGACCGCCTCCTCCAGCGAGGTCCCGGCCGGCGCGGTGACCAGCTCGTCGCCGCGGGTCATGGCGTCGGCGACGGGGCGGTCCAGGTCGGTCTCGAACTGGAGGTCGCGGCCGGTGAGGATCCCCACCAGCCGGCCGTCCTCGTCCACCACCGGGAAGCCGCTCACCGAGTGGCGCTCCATCATCCGCACCGCCTCGCGCAGCGGCGCGTCGGGGCGGACGGTGAAGGGCGCCGAGATCATCCCGCTCTCCGAGCGCTTGACGCGGTCCACCTCCGCCGCCTGGCGCTCGATGGACATGTTCTTGTGGACGATGCCGATCCCGCCCTCGCGGGCCATGGCGATGGCCATGCGCGACTCGGTCACGGTGTCCATCGCCGCGGAAACCAGCGGGATGGCGAGGGAGATGGTGCGCGTGAGCAGCGTCCGCACGTCGGTGTCGCTGGGGTGCACCAGCGAGTGCCGGGGGACGAGGAGGACGTCTTCGAACGTCAGCCCCTCGCCGACGAAGCGGGAAGACGGCGCCTCGGGACGGTTCATCGGGCCTCCATGAAGTGAGGCGCCCGCCGCCCCGCGTCGCCGTCCGCGGGGGACGGGAGCTGCGGGGCGGCGGGCGCCGCGGGTGCTGTCGGAGAATTCCTGCGTTCCATGGGGAAAGATACGGAAGGGGCGCGGACGGTGTCAACGCCGCGCCCTTCCTGCTCTCCCGCCCTCCTATCCTCGCTGCCCCAGCAGGCTGCGGATCCCCGCCGGGAGGAAGGAGCCCGCGCGGTCCAGCGCCGCCAGCGCGGCCTCCAGGCTTTCCGGGTCGCCGTCCCAGTGGTCCAGCAGGACGTCGATGCCGGCGTTGTTCAGCAGCCGGTCCAGCGCCAGCGCGATCAGGTACACGTCGTCCACCTGCCCGATGACCGGGAGGTCGGGGAGCAGGTCCACCGGCATCAGCATGTAGCCCAGCGCGGCCAGGACGATGGCCTTGTCCAGCCGGGACACCCGCGGGTCCACGGCGAGCCGCCCCAGCAGCTTGGCGAAGCTGGGAAGGTCGCGCAGCACCTGCCGCATGGTGTCGCCGCGGCCGCCTCCGCCGCCGCTCCCCGCCTCGCGGTCCCGGCGGAAGCGGCGCAGCCGCGGGGCCGGCACGGGCGGGGTCTCCTCCTGCTCTAGCGGCTCGTCGCCGTCCTCGTCGTCGTCGAGGTCGAAGCGGGAGCGGGGGACGTCGTCTCTGTACCTGGCCATGAACCGTCAGGGGTTGCGGTGGTCCGGCGCGCCCCCGCCCTCGGCGGGGCGGGGTCCGGAGGTGTCGCGCGGGAGGGCGGGCCGATTCGCCGCCGGGTCCGCGCCGGTGCTGCCGGGGGCGGCCGGGGCGGCGACGCTCTTGACCCCTTCCTCCACCTCGCGCATCAGCGAGCGCCCCGCCTCCGCCAGCCCGGAAAAGACCCGGTCCGCGGTCCCCACGGCGCCCAGCGTGCCGCGGATGGTGCGGATGGTCAGCCCCTGCCCGCGCATCTTGTCCTCCAGCAGCTCGCCGAACTTCTGCAGCGAGGAGGGGGCGCGCGCGGTCTCGCGGGCGTACTTGGAGGCGAGGAACTCCACGTAGTCGAGCGCGTGGTACAGCTGCTCCTCGGGGAGCGCCTCGATGTGGCGCATGAGGCGTTGGCGGAGCACGTCGTGCATCGGTGTATCCTCCGTGAAGCGGGACCCGGGACGCGCAGAAACCATGCCGGGCACGGGCGCGCGGGTCCCCGGTGCAATCTGGACGCCGGGGGCGCCCCCCGCAACGTGCGGGCGCGGCGCACTCCCTGGTACGCGCGCCGGCGCCGCGATGTTTCCCGCGCCGGCGCCCTCCGCGCCCCGCGATTGACGCCGCCGTGCCGCGGGGCCAAGTTTCCCCCCTGGAGAGCGGTTCGACGTCCACCCCGGTCCGGATCAGGCACGTGCCCTACCTTCCCCTTCGCCCCCTGGAGCCCGCGGCCGAGTCCGTGGAGCTGTACGACGCCTGGCTCGCGGAGCTGGGCGAAGCGCTGGAGCGCGGCGACGACCGGTGGGAGCTGTGCCGGCGCACGCTCACGGAGATCTTCCACCCGCACCTCGCGGGCGCGGACCCGGCGCGCCTCCCCCTGGGCGCGCGCGCGGCGCTGGCGCAGATGGACGCGCGCAGCGTCACGCTGGAGCCCGAGTACTACGCCGAGTGCGACGACGCGCTCTTCCAGCCGCGCAAGCCGCTGATCTGGATGTGGCAGATGTTCGACCGCTCGCCGCTGGGCGGCAACGTCCACCTGGGGGTGCGCTTCCGCCGGCTGCTCGCGCCGCACATCTTCCGGCGCGTGGGGAAGAACTTCAAGGCCTTCCACTTCGTGGAGTTCTCCTTCGGGTACAACCTGGAGGTGGGCGACGACGTGGTGGTGCACCGCAACGTGCTGCTGGACGACCGCGGCGGGATCGTGCTGGGCGACCGCGTGTCCATCTCGGACTACGCCAACATCTACTCGCACACGCACGACATCGTGGACCAGGCCAACGTGACCAACGCCGTCACCACCATCGGCGACGGGGTGCGGATCACCTACCACGCCACGGTGCTCGCGGGGACCACCGTGGGGGAGAACGGGATGGTGGGGGCCATGGCGCTCGCGACCAAGGACGTGCGCCCGTACCACGTCAACGTGGGGATCCCCGCCAAGTCGGTGCGGGTCAAGCCAAACGCGCCCCCCGAGGCGTACAAGACCACCCTCATCCCCGGCCCTGGCTCCGGCCCCGGCGCGGGCGAGGGGTGACGGCGGGGCCCGCGCGTGCGGGCCCCGCTCTTTGTTTCACGGCAACGAGCCAGATGCAGGGATAGAGAGATGGAGACCAGCGTGCTCGAGGGCGTCCCCGTGGAGGTGACGGACCCCGTCAACTCCCGGATCCTGGAGGTGTCCGAGGACCGGGTGCAGGGCTTCGTGGCGGAGCCCTTCGCGGAGATCGCCCGCCTGTCCGGCGTGGAGCCCGCCACGGTGCTGGAGCGGATCCGCGCCATGCTCGCCGCGGGGACCATCCGCCGCGTCAGGCAGACTCTGCTCGCCACCAACCTGGCGCCCGGCGCGCTGGTGGCGTGGCAGGTGCCGCAGGAGCGGCTGGACGAGGCCTTCGCCTACATGTTCCGCGAGGATCCCTTTTCCGGGCACGTGGTGATCCGCTCCACCGACGCGGAAACGCGCGGCAGCAAGTACCGCCTGTGGACCACCGTCAAGGTGCCGCAGGGCTTCTCGCTGGCCCGGCACTGCGAGGTGCTGCGCGAGCGCGTGGGCGCCGAGGCGTTCAAGCTGCTCCCGGCGAAGGCGCTGTTCACGCTGGGCGTGGGACACGTGCGCCGCCGCGGCATGGAGCCGGGGAGCCGCACCGACGCCCCCGGCGACGTGGTGGACACGCGCATCGTGGAGCTGGACGAGCTGGAGTGGCAGGTGCTGGTTCCGCTGAAGCGCGAGTTCCGGGTGGAGGAGATCCGCGACGACCCGTGGGCGGCGCGGGCGGCGGAGGCCGGCGTGCCGCTGGACGAGTTCCTGCGCGTGGCGCGCTCCCTCAACGAGCGGGGCGTCATCGGCCGCTTCTCCACCTTCCTGGAGCACGTCAAGCCCTCGGCCACCGGGCACCGGGTGACGCGCTACAACGCGCTCTTCCACTGGCGCGTGCCGGCCGGACGGGAGATGGAGGCCGGCAGGGAGGTGGCGCGGCACCACGTCATGACGCACGCCTACTGGCGCGAGGGCGGGCCGGAGTTCGCCGGGGTCAACATCATGGGCGTGGCGCACGGCACCGAGAAGGAGATGGTGCTCGCCCACAAGGAAGCCATCGACCGGCACCTGGAGGAGGCGGGGATCCCGGTGGACTACACCAACGTCTTCTGGGGGGGGCGCAGCGAGATCAAGCCGTCCGAGATCGCGCCGTCCGAGTACCTGAAGTGGTGCGAGCGTGCAGGTGTGGACCCGGAGTCCATGCGGGCGGCTTCCGACGAGACGATCGCGAGTGCCTGAACGACGGGACGGCACCGGGATTTGGGCGTGCCCCCGGCTGGCGCTGGGGTCGGGCTTCGGCTCCGTAACGCACGATAAAACTGTGCGTAACGGAGTCGAGCCCCGGCAAACTGCCGCCGGGTCTCGCCCCTTCGGGCCGAAATCCCTCACGCAACTGCCTGCCCGTACTCCAGATCCAGCAGTTGGCCCCTCTCCCAGAATTGGGAGAGGGTGGCGGCTATAAGGCCGCCGGGTGAGGGCCCTCACGCGGGGGTCGCGCTAACGTCCTCGGCACTCCCGGCGTCCTGTCTGCGCCGCCACCGGCGGCTTCGCGCGCCGGGCTTCCCGGTCCGCGCTCCCGCAACCCCCTGCCCTCTCCTCCGCCATGCGCCGTGCTCTCTCCTTGGTCCTGCTGCTGGGGTGCGCCGCCTGCGCTCCGGCCGCCGTTTCCCCGGCGCCGCAGGCGCCGGAGCGCGTCCTGGAGCGCGCCATCGAGCAGGCGGGGGGGGGGGGGGGGGGGGGGGGGGGCCCCCCCCCCGGGCGGGGGGGGGGCGGCCCCCGGCGCCCCCGCGGGGGGCCCCGGGGCCCACCCCGGGGGG
>JBEVLE010000381.1:0-4354 GCA_040509335.1 Longimicrobiaceae bacterium
GGCCCCGGCAAGGCGCCGGGGCCCCGCGTGCGAGGGTCAGTCGAGGAGCACGGCCAGCAGCACGCCGGCGATCACGATGACCCCCACCAGCCACCAGAAGCTGCCGCGCTGGGCGAGCTGGCGGTCGTCGCGAAGGTCGCGGGCAAGGCTCTCTGCGCGCGCGGATTCCTGCACCTTCTCCTGCTGGGCGGGCGCCGTCGCCACCACGTCCGTCACCGGGACGGGAGCGGTGGGCACGGACACGGCGGGTGCCGCTTCGACGAACGACTGGGCGGCCGCGGGGGCGGGCAGCGCGGCGAGGAGCACCGCTGCCAGCAGGGCGAGGACGTGACGCATGGCTTCCTCCGGCGTGGGGGTTTTCCCGGACGATCGGGTCCCGGACGGGACGCCGTGCCCCCCTCGCAAGGAACATGCTCCGCCGCCCCCGCCGGGTCACTCCGCGGCCGGGTCGCCCCCCCGCGGCAGCACCAGGGTGAAGGTGCTGCCCTCGCCGGGGACGCTCCGGGCGGACAGGTCGCCGCCCAGCAGGCGCGCCAGCCGGCGGCTGACGCTCAGCCCCAGCCCGGTGCCGCCGAAGCGGCGGGTGGGCGACGACTCCACCTGGGTGAAGGGCTCGAAGACGCGCTCCAGCTGCTCCGGGGGGATGCCGATACCGGTGTCGCGCACCCGGAAGGCCACCGTCCCGTCCCGCGCCTCGGCGGACAGCTCCACCAGGCCGGCGTCGGTGAACTTGACGGCGTTGGAAAGCAGGTTCACCAGGATCTGGTGCAGCTTGCCGGGGTCGGTGTCCAGCCACACGCGGCCGGGGGGCGCCTCCACCCGCAGCGCCAGCCCCTTGCCGGCCGCCAGCGGCGCGACCAGCTCCGCGGCGCTCCGCACCGCCCCGCGCACGTCGATGGACTCGGCGCGCACCGTTTCGCGGCCGGCCTCCAGCCGCGCGAAGGTGAGCACCTCGTCGATCAGCCCCAGCAGGTGCATGGCGCTGGCCTTGATGCGCCCCAGCTGGTGCGCCTGCTCGACGGTGACCGGCCCGGTGATCCCGTCCGCCAGCAGCTCGCCGTAGCCGATGATGGCGGTGAGCGGCGTGCGCAGCTCGTGCGACATGATGGCCAGGAACTCGGACTTGGCCCGGTTCGCCGCCTCCGCCGCGGCGAACAGCCCGGCGCGGCGCACCGCCTGCGCGCACAGCCGCCCCAGCGCCAGCAGGAACTCGCGCTCGTCGTCCCCGAACTCCACGTGCCGCGCGAAGGTGAGCCCCATCGCGCCCACCGCCTCGTCGCCCACCAGGAGCGGCACCGACGCGGACGACGCGTGCCAGTCGATGCGGTTCGGGAGGTGGGGGTAGCGCCGGTTCCACTCCTCGCGGGTGCGCAGGACGATGGGCTCCCGCGTGCGGAACGCCTCCGCCATGGGGACGTCGCTCGCCGCCGGGAAGCGCTCCCAGGGGCGCACCAGGTCGGCCGGGTAGCCGGTGGAGTCCGCCACCTCCAGCGTCTCGCCCTCGTCCACGGCGAACACCACCACCCCCGCCTCGGCCCCCAGCGCCGCCGTCCCCTGCTCCACCACCGCGCGCGCCACCTGCGACGGGGTGAGCGCCCCCGCCAGCGCCGCGGTGAGCTCCTGCAGCCGCGAGATGCGCCGCACCGCGCGCTCCGCCTCGGCGCGGGCGCGCCGCTCCGCCTCGTACAGGCGGGCGCGCTCCAGCGCCTGCGCCCCCTGCCGCGCCACCGCGGTCATCAGCGCGCGGTCCTGGGCGTCGAACTCGCGCGGCCGGTCGAAGGTCCACAGCAGCGCGCCCCCCGCCTCCCCCTCCATCCACAGCGGGATCGCCGCCCAGGCGGCGCTGGTGCCCGTCGACCGGGCGTGCTCCCCTGCGTAGCGGCTCCCCCACGCCTCCGGCGATTCCACGAACACCGGCTCGCCGGTGCGCGCGGCCTCCGCCACCGGGATGGGCGCGTCCAGCGCCCACCGCCGCCCCTCCTGCATGCACGCCGTTTCCGCGTAGCCGATGGAGCCGACGATCTCCACCTCGCCGCCCGCGCGCAGCACCAGCACCCCCGCGTACGCGTCCAGCGCCGCCACCCCCTGCCCCATCAGCACCTGCCCCACCGACCAGGGGGTCGCCGCCTCCGAGAGCGCCGCGGTGAGCGCCTGCAATCGCTCGGACGCGGCGCGCGCGCGCCGCTCCGCCCCGTACAGACGGGCGCGCTCCAGCGCGTGTGCGCACTGGTCGGCGAGCGCCGCCAGGAAGCCCCGCTCCGCGGACGGGACGTCGCGCTCCTCCGCGAAGCAGAACGACAGCGCCCCCAGCCGCCGCTCCCCCACCGACAGCGGGAGCACCGCCCAGGCGCGCGCGCCCAGCCGCTCCGCCGCGGGGGCCAGCGCGGGGAACCGCCCCAGCACCTCGTCCAGCGTGGGCAGGTACACGGCTTCCCCGGTGCGCGCCGCTTCCGCCAGCGGCACCGGGGCGTCCAGGGGAAAGCGGGCCCACGCCTCGCGCAGGTCGTCCGGGAGGCCGCCCGCGCGCAGGATCCTCAGCTCCCCGCCCCCGTCCAGGACGCACACCGTGCCCAGGCGGGTCCCCAGCGCCTCCGCCCCCTCGCGGGCCGCCACCTCCGCCACCTGCTCCACCGTGAGGGTGCGCGAAAGCGCGGCGGTCACCGCCTGCAGCCGCGCCGACCGGGCGGCCAGCGCCTCGGCCTCCGCCCGCGCCGCCTGCTCGGCGGCCGCCAGCCGCGCCAGCTCCGCCTCCGCCCGGGCGCAGCGGTCCAGCAGGCCGGACAGGCGCCGCGACGCGTCCTCGCCGCCGGGGGAAGCCGGCTGGGCCCCCGCCGCTCCGTCCGTTCCTGGTGCCGCCATGAAGGGGCCTCGCCGCGTGTCCGCAAACCGCCGTGGAGCACCGAATCTACCGAGCGGGCCCGCGGCGGGGAAGCCGGTGCCGGATGCGGACCGCGCGCGCCGGCGAGCACCGCTTTTGCGGACCGTTTGCGCCCGGCGCTGGTCCGGACGCGCCAAGTATGGTAGACTGAACGACATCCAGAGCCGGCGGGAGCGCCGGCTACCCTTTGCACCCAGGAGACGCTTCGTGATCCACCTCCCCCGCACCCTCGTCCGGGCCGCCGCCCTCGCCGTCGCACTCTCCACCCCGCTCGCGCTCGGCGCCTGCGACAAGGACGCGGAGAAGGCGGACGCGCAGGTCGCCGAAGGCAAGGCCGCCGCGGCAGACACCTCGGCGGCCGGCGCCGCCGCCCCGGCCGCCGCGCAGTTCGCCCCGGCCGACACCGCGACCCGCACGGTGGCCGAGGCCATCGCGCAGCGCCTGGCCTTCGTCAAGGACTCGCTGGCAAAGGCGCCGCCGGCGGACAGCGCCACGGCCGCGGCTCCCCGGCCGCGCTACAACGCCGGCGAGAGCCCGGACTTCGCGCGCGAAAAGGGGTGGCCGGTGAACGCGCCCATGGCGCTCCCCGGGGCGATCCTGCCCAACAAGCGGATCGTGTGCTACTACGGCAACCCCAACTCCAAGCGGATGGGCGCGCTGGGCGAGTACCCGCGCGACGAGATGCTGCGGCGGCTGGACCGCGAGGTGCAGAACTGGACGCGGGCGGACCCGTCCACCCCGGCGATCCCCTGCCTGCACATGGTGACGGTGGTGGCGCAGGGCGACCCCGGCCCCTCGGGGAAGTACCGGGCGCAGCTGCGCGACTCGCAGACCGATTCCATCTACAGGATGATCCACGACCGCCAGGGGATCTTCATCATCGACGTGCAGGTGGGGACGGACGACATCCGCAACTTCGTGCCGCGCTTCGAGGAGTTCCTGAAGCGGCCGGACGTGCACTTCGCGGTGGACCCGGAGTTCTACATGCGCGGCGGGATCGTGCCGGGGCGGAAGATCGGCACCATGACGGCCGCCGACATCAACTACGTGACCGGCGAGCTGGCGCGCATCGTCCGCGAGAACCGGCTGCCGCCCAAGGTGCTGGTCATCCACCGCTTCACGCGCAACATGGTCACGGGCTCGCGCGACATCATCCTGCGCCCCGAGGTGCAGATCGTCATGGACATGGACGGGTGGGGCGCGCCCTGGCTGAAGCGGGACTCGTACCGGGACTACGTGGTGAGCGAGCCGGTGCAGTACACGGGGTTCAAGCTGTTCTACCACAACGACACCAAGAAGGGCGATCCGCTCATGTCGCCGGCGGACCTGCTCAAGATGCACCCGAGGCCGTTGTACATCCAGTACCAGTAAGGGATTACGGCTACGGCGGGATTGGGCGTGCCCCCGGCTGGCGCCGGGGTCGGGCTTCGGCTCCGTAGGGCTGCAAACAACGCAGCCCAACGGAGTCGAGCCCGC
>JBEVLE010000382.1:0-2893 GCA_040509335.1 Longimicrobiaceae bacterium
GGTGGCCGGCGGGGGCGCGCGAGCGCGTGCGGGGGCTGCTCTTCCGGGAGCGCGCGGAGGCGGAGATGGACGAGGAGATGCGCTTCCACCTGGAGATGGAGGCCGAGCGCCTGGTGCGCGAGGCGGGGCTGGATCCGCGCGAGGCGCGGCGGCGGGCCGCGGTGGCATTCGGC
The DNA here is from genome assembly GCA_040509335.1 of Longimicrobiaceae bacterium. Taxonomy (GTDB): domain Bacteria; phylum Gemmatimonadota; class Gemmatimonadetes; order Longimicrobiales; family Longimicrobiaceae; genus JAFAYN01. The sequence continues at coordinate 174 of JBEVLE010000382.1, forward strand.
GGGGTGGAGCGGTACCGGGAGGAGGTGCGGGACGCGCGCGGGCTGGCGTGGGTGAGCGGCCTGTCGCTGGACTTCAGGCTGGGAGGGCGGATGCTGGCCCGGTACCCGGGGCTGACGCTGGTGGGCGGCCTGGCCATCGCCTTCGCCATCGCGGTGGGGGCGGCCACCTTCGAGGTGGTGACGCAGCTCGCGCACCCGTCGCTCCCGCTGGACGAGGGCGGCCGCGTGGTGGGGATCCGCGTGTGGGACGCGGCGGCGAACCGCGCCGAGCGCCGGCTGCTGCACGACTTCGCCGCGTGGCGGGGGGAGCTGCGGACCGTGGAGCAGCTCGGCGCCTTCCGGCAGGTGGAGCGCAACCTCGCCACCGGGGACGGCCTCACCGAGCCGGTGGCGGTGGCGGAGGTCAGCGCGTCGGCGTTCCGGGTGGCGCGCGTGGCGCCGCTCCTGGGCCGGGCGCTGACCGACGCGGACGAGCGGCCCGGGGCTCCGCCGGTGGTGGTGGTCGGGCACCGCGAGTGGCGGCGGCGCTTCGGCGGCGACCCCGGCGCGGTGGGAAGCACGGTGCGCCTGGGCGGCGTCCCCAGCACCGTGGTGGGGGTGATGCCGGAGGGCTTCGCCTTCCCGGTCTCCCACGGCATCTGGGTGCCGCTGCGGGCGAGCGCGCTCGACCATCCCCGCGGCGGGGGGCCGCGCATCCAGCTGTTCGGGCGGCTGGCGCCCGGCGCCACGCTGGGCGAGGCGCGGGCGGAGCTGGCGGCGCTCGGCCGGCGCGCGGCGGCCGACTTCCCCGCCACGCACCGGCACCTGCGCCCCGAGGTCCTGCCGTACGCGGAGTCGATCTTCCCCTTCCGCGTGGGGTGGGCGGAGCGCGCGGGGATGTACTCCGTGAACCTGGCGCTGCTGATGTTCCTGGTGCTGGTGTGCGCCAACGTGGCCGCGCTGCTCTTCGCGCGGACGGCGACGCGCGACGGCGAGATCGTGGTGCGGACCGCCCTGGGGGCGAGCCGCGGCCGCATCGTGATGCAGCTCTTCACCGAGGCGCTGGTGCTGGGGGGCGTCGCCGTGGTGCTGGGGCTGGCGGCGGCGGGGATCGGGCTGCGCTGGGGATTGGGCGTGCTCGAGAGTGTTTCGGGGCCGCTCCCCTTCTGGTTCCACGCCGGGCTGTCGCCCGCGACGCTGCTCTACGCCGGGGTGCTCACGGTGGTCGGCGCGGGGATCGCGGGCGCCCTCCCCGCGCTCAAGGTGACCCGCGGGCTGCAGGGGCGGCTCCGGGAGGCGGGCGTGGGGAGCCCCGGGACGGGGTTCGGCAGGCTGTGGACGGGGGTGATCGTCACCCAGGTGGCGTTCACCGTGGCCTTCCTCCCCATCGCGCTGTCGGCGGAAGCGGACGTCGTCGCGGCCCGCTCGGTGCGGGCGGACTTCGCCGCGGAGGAGTTCCTGTCGGCGCGCCTGGAGCTGGACGGGGAGTCGCCGCCGGGCGTCCCGGCCGACACCTCGCGGGCGGCGCGCCTCGCCCGGCACCGCGCGGTGCTCGCGGCGCTGGAGCGGCGCCTGGCCGCCGAGCCGGGCGTGGCCGGGGTGACCTTCGCCGACCTCCTCCCGCGCATGGACCACCCGCAGCGCCGCGTCGAGGTGGACGGCGCCGCGGCCGTCCCCGCGGACTCCGCCCGCGGGCACCGCGTGAGCAGCGCCTCGGTGGACGCGGACTACTTCGAGGTGCTGGGCGCGCCGCCGCTCGCCGGCCGCTCCTTCCACGCCGGCGACCTGGAGCCCGGCCGCGGGGTGGTCGTCGTCAACCGCTCGTTCGTGGACCGGGTGCTGGGGGGCCGCAGCCCCATCGGCCGGCGGGTGCGCTACCCGCTCCCCGCGGACGAGGGCGACGCGCCGGCGGACGCGGAGCCGGGCCCCTGGCTGGAGATCGTGGGCGTGGTCGCGGACCTGGGGATGACCATGGGCGACGCCGGCGAGGGCGCGGGGATCTACCACCCCGTGGCCCCGGGCGCGGCGGCGCCGGTGCACCTGGCGGTGCACGTGTCGGGCGGGACGGAGTCGCTCGGCACCCGGCTCCGCGGCCTGGCCGCCTCCGTGGACCCGGAGATCCGGGTGTACGACGTGCTCCCCCTGGACCGGATCCAGCGGGACCTGATGGCGACGTACGGGTTCTGGCTGCGGGTGGCGCTGCTGGCGTGCGGCGTGGTCCTGCTCCTCGCCACGGCGGGGATCTACTCCATCCTGTCGTTCACCGTGTCGCGGCGCACGCGGGAGATCGGGATCCGCGTGGCGCTGGGCGCCGACCGGCGGCGCATCGTCCGGGCGATCTTCTCGCGGTCGCTGGCGCAGGTGGGGCTCGGCATCCTCGCGGGCGTGGTTCTGGTGGTCGCCCTGGCGGGCGGGGTCCACTCCACCCGCATGGCCGTGCTGCTCGCGGCGGGCCCCACGCTGATGGCGGCCGCGGGGATGCTCGCGTCCATCGTTCCCACCCGGCGCGCGCTGCGCATCGAGCCCACGGAGGCCCTGCGTGCCGAGGTGTAGCGCGGTCTCCCCGCCCCCGCGCCTCTCCCGGCGCTTCCGGGGAGACTGCATGGCGGGAGGCGCGGCGTGAGGTGGCCGGCGGGGGCGCGCGAGCGCGTGCGGGGGCTGCTCTTCCGGGAGCGCGCGGAGGCGGAGATGGACGAGGAGATGCGCTTCCACCTGGAGATGGAGGCCGAGCGCCTGGTGCG
>JBEVLE010000383.1:0-25449 GCA_040509335.1 Longimicrobiaceae bacterium
CCTGCCACACGTGCACGACCCACGTCATCACGCGAAACAGGTTGGTGCCGAACACCGCCGACAGGTACTGCGGCGGCACGCGGTAGAAGTGGTCCATGTTGAGCGCGTAGTACAGGCTGTCGCCGCGCAGCCAGACGTCGCCGTTCTTGGCGCAGCCGCCGTACACGTAGATCGTGGCGATCTGCAGCATCATCAGCAGGCCGCCCAGGGAGCGCGCGTCTACCCGCGGCACCTCGATGGTCATGTTCATCCGCCCGCGCTGCGCCAGCGCCGCCTCGGTGGCCAGCATCTCCGTGCGCAGCAGCTCGCCCATGCTGTGGCCGCCCAGGTACGCCAGCTCGGCGTGCTGGGGATAGGCGGAGGGGATCTGCACGTCCTCCTCGCCCTCGCGCTCGGCCAGGAAGGTGATGGTCTTGTCGAACGGGCCTTCCACGTACAGCTGCACCTGCGAGTGCTGGTCGGTGGCGCCCAGCGACTTGACCGGTGTGGGGCCCGCGAACACCTCCTCGCCCGCGCGGTTCTTGTGCTTCCCCAGGCTCTCCGCCCACAGCTGGCGGAACCAGTCCGCCACGTCGCGCAGGCGGTCGGAGTAGGGCATCATCACGTGGATGGGCGCGCCCTTGTCCGTGTCGGCCAGGTACTGGAGCGCGGCGAACAGGGCCGCGGGGTTGTCGCGCAGCTCGGCGCCGCGGCAGCGCTCGTCCATGGCGCGAGCGCCGGCGAGCAGCTCGCGCACGTCGATGCCGGTCATCGCCGCCGGGAAGAGCCCCACCGCCGACAGCACCGAGAAGCGCCCGCCCACGTTGGCCGGGATGGGGAGCGTGCCGATGCGCTCGGTCTGCGCGAGCTGCCGCAGCACGCCCTTCTGCGGGTCGGTGGTGAACAGGATGTGCCCCCGGTACCCCTCGCCCAGCTCCGCCTCCAGCTTGTCGCGGATCACCAGGTACTGGCTCATGGTCTCCGCCGTGCCGCCGGACTTGGAAACCACGTTGAAGAGCGTCTTGCGCAGGTCCACGTGGTCCAGGAAGGCGGCGAAGGTGGCCGGGTCCACGTTGTCCAGCACGTACAGCCGCGGGAAGAAGTCGCGCCCCTCGCCGTCCAGCTCGTTCCAGTACGGGTGCAGCAGCGCGGTGCGCAGCGCGATGGTCCCCAGCGCGGACCCGCCGATCCCCAGCACCACCACGTTCTCGAACACCTGCCCCGCCCCGCCCGCGAAGCTCTCGATCTCGGATACCACCTCGTCGGCGTACGCCAGGTCGTAGAACCCCAGCTCCTTGGCCTCGCGCCGCCGCTCGGTGTCCGCGTGGACCTCGCGGAAGCGCTCCGCCAGCGCGTCCAGCCGCGCCGGGTCGATCCCGTGCCCGCCGCCCAGGCGCGGCGCGAGCATGTTGTTGTAGTCCAGGGTGACGAGCGGTTGGTCTGGCATGGTCGACGGCTAGGGGACAGGGGACAGGTTACAGGGGACAGCCTGCAAAGGCCCTCACCCGGCTCGCTCGAGGCTCGCCACCCTCTCCCGATCCTGGGAGAGGGGGCTTTGCCGTTGCAGTTTCGCAGTACCCCCCGAAGTCTGTTCGGAGGGAGACTCGCCGGCTGTTTGGCGAGGCTCACTCCGGCGGAGGGAAACCCGCCGGCCGTTTGGCGGGGTTCCGGAGCGGCCCCCTGCGGCGAAACGCTAGAACTCCACCACCAGCCCGTCGAACGCCGGGGCCACGCCCGCCGGGAGCCGCGCCTCCAGATCGGCATGCCGCACCCGGTGGCTGAAGTGGGTCAGGTACGTGCGCTCCGCGCCGATCTCCAGCGCCGCCTCCACCGCCTCCTCCACGGTGAAGTGCGTGGGGTGCGGGTTGCCGTACCAGAGGGCGTTGAGCACCAGCACCCGCACCCCGGCCAGCGCCTCGCGGGTACGCTCGGGGAGCCGCTTGGCGTCGGTGATGTAGCCCAGGTCGCCCACGCGGAACCCGAACGCCTCCACCAGCCCGTGCGGCACGGGGAGGGGGAGCATGCGGAAGCCCGCCACCTCCACCTCCTCGTAGGCGCGAAACGGCGACAGCTCGGCCTCCGGCTTGGTGGTCCCCTCGATGGGCCGGATCTCCGGGTCGAACACGTAGGCGAAGCGGTCGCGCAGCGTGCCCACGCACTCCTCCGAGGCCCACACCGGGAGCGGCCGGTCGCGCCGCACCGAAAAGACGCGCAGGTCGTCCACCCCGTGCACGTGGTCGGCGTGGCAATGGGTGTACCACACCGCGTCCACCCGCCCCACCCCCGCCTCCACCAGCTGCAGGCGCAGCTCCGGCGGGGTGTCCACCAGCAGCCTGCGGTCGCCGTCCTCCAGCAGCGCGCCGTGGCGGGTGCGCCGGTCGCGCGGGTCCGCCGAGGTGCAGGTGGCGCACCCGCAGCCGACGACGGGGACGCCGAACGACGTCCCCGTCCCCAGGAAGCGGAGCTTCACGGGAGGAGCCAGGGAACAGGGAATCCACCCGGACTACCCCTTCCACCACCCAAGGGAACAGGGAACAGCCCCCGTACCGCGAACGACACCCGCCCTCCGGCTGTTGCCGTTGCAGGCTGTTCCCTGTTCCCTGTTCCCTGTTCCCTGCCGTTCACAGCACCTCCACCTGCAGCAGGTTGGTGGTGCCCGGCACGTGCATGGGGTAGCCGGCGGTGACCACGATGCGGTCGCCGTGGACCGCCAGGCCGCGCTTGATCGCCTCGTGCTTGCCGCAGGCCAGCATCTCCTCGAAGCCCGCGTCCACCGAGCACAGCACCGGCACCACCCCCCACACCAGCGCCAGCTGGTTGTAGGTGCGCTGCGAGTCGGTCAGCGCCAGGATGGGGACCGGGGGGCGGAACGAGGACACCACCCGCGCGGTGGAGCCGCTGCTGGTGAAGGTGAGGATCAGCGGCGCGTTCAGGCGGCGCGCCGCCTCCGCGGTGGCGGCGGCCACGGCGCGCTCCGTGGGCGTGTGGCCGTCGGTGGGGCGCTCCAGGGGGATGTCGTAGTGCGGCCCGCCCTCGATGATGTGCGAGTCCTCGATCTCCTGCGCGATGCGCACCATGGACTTCACCGCCTCCATGGGAAAGCGCCCCGTGGCCGTTTCCGCCGAGAGCATCACGGCGTCGGTGCCGTCGATGATGGCGTTGGCCACGTCCGAGGCCTCCGCGCGCGTGGGGCGCGGGTTCTCGATCATGGACTCCAGCATCTGCGTGGCGGTGATCACCGGCCGCCCGGTGAAGTTGGCGAGCTGGATCATGCGCTTCTGCGCCAGCGGCACCCGCTCGAACGGCAGCTCCACCCCCAGGTCGCCGCGGGCCACCATCGCCGCCGCGGAGGCTTCCATGATGGCCTCCAGGTTCTCCAGCGCGTGCCCCTTCTCCACCTTGACCACCACCAGCGGCCCGCCCGGGGGGATGCGCCTCAGCAGGTCCTGCACGTCCTCCACCGAGCGCACGAACGACAGGGCCAGGTAGTCCACCTCCTGCTCCAGCGCGAACTCCAGGTCGCGCAGGTCCTTTTCCGTGAGCGAGGGAACGCTGACCCGCGTGCCCGGGAGGTTGATCCCCTTGTTGGAGGTGAGCGTCCCGCCGTGGATCACCCGCATCTTCACCCGGGGCACCTCCACGTCCTCCACGATCAGCTCCATCAGCCCGTCCGCCAGGAGCACCACGTCGCCCACCTCCACGTCCTGCGCCAGCTCGGTGAAGGTGGTGGGGAGCTCGCCGGGGCCGTGCAGCCCCTCGGGGGCGAACCACACCCCGTCGCCGGGGCTCAGCTCCACCGGCTCGGGGAGCACGCCCACGCGGATCTTGGGGCCCTGCAGGTCGCCCAGCACCGCGATGGGGCGCCCGGCGGCCCGTGCGGCCTCGCGGACGTTGCGGATGGTCTCCGCGTGACGGGGGAGGTCGCCGTGCGAAAAGTTGATCCGGGCCACGTCCATCCCCGCCGAGATCAGCGAGGCGATGCGGTCGCGCGACCAGGTGGCCGGGCCCAGCGTGCAGACGATCTTGGTGCGTCGAATCATGATGTCGGGCTGCGGGCGATGCGTGACCCGCGCGACGCGGCAAGGACCGGGCCGTGCGCAGCGTCGGTGTGCGGGGAAGCGAGTATAGTGTTTGGCGGTTCGGGGAGGGGCAAGGGGCGGGGCGAAACTGCTACTGCTTTGGGAAGCAGGTTTGGGCGTGTCCCCGGCTGGCGCCGGGGTCGGGCTTCGGCTCCGTAGGGCTGCAAACAACGCAGCCCAACGGAGTCGAGCCCCGGCGGAAACAGCCCCGCCGGGTCTCGCCCCTCCGGGCCGAAATCCCTCACGCGGGGTGGGCGTTGGCGTCCGCGGGGGCACTACAACGACACACCGAGAGGCGAGGGTCAGGAAGCCCTCCCCCAGAATTGGGGGAGGGTGGCGGCTCTCAGGCCGCCGGGTGGGGGCCGCCGGACTCCGCCTTCGCGCGCTTCAAGCCTTCCAGCAGCATCGGCAGCACCTCGCCGGCGGAGCCGCGCAGGAACACGTCGGCCACGGGGGTGATGCCGCTGGGGTGGGGGTTCACCTCCACGATGCGCGCGCCGGCGGCCTTCGCGGCGCGGGGGATGTCGGCGGCGGGGAACACCAGGCCGGAGGTGCCTACCACCAGCATCACGTCGCACATCTCGGCGAGGATCCAGGCGCGCTCCATCGCCTCCTCCGGGAGCACCTCGCCGAACCACACCACGTCCGGGCGCAGCGGCGAGCCGCACCGCGGGCAGGGCGGCGGGGCGCCCTCCGTGTCGGGGATCTCGCCCGTGAAGGGGTGGTGCGCGTCCAGGCACTTCACCCGGCGGATGCTGCCGTGCAGCTCCACCACGTCGCGCGAGCCGGCGGCGGCGTGCAGCCCGTCGATGTTCTGCGTCAGCACCACCAGCGAGGGGAGCAGCGCGTCCATCTCCGCCAGGGCGTAGTGCCCCGCGTGCGGCCGGCACGCCACGATCTGCCGGCGCCGCTCCGCGTACCAGCTCCACACCAGCGGCGGGTCCGCGCGAAAGCCGCGCTCCGTCGCCAGCGACTCCGGGTCGTAGCGCTCCCACAATCCCTCCAGCGCGTCGCGGAAGGTGGGGATGCCGCTCTCCTTCGACATCCCCGCCCCGGTGGAGGCCACCACCCGCCGGGCGTCCGCCAGCCAGCCGACGGCGCGCTCCAATCCCTCCGGCGTCACGCGGCACCGTCCCGGTGCACCGTCTCGCCGCCCACCATGGTCAGCACGCAGCGCATCCCGCGCAATTCCTCCGGCGAGGCGGCCAGCGGGTCCGTGTCCCAGGCGGCCAGGTCCGCGTCGTAGCCGGGGAGGAGCCGGCCGCGCCGGTCCGCTTCGCCCGCGGCGGCCGCGGGGCCCTCGGTGTAGGCGCGCACCGCCTCCTCCGCCGTCAGGCGGTGCTCCGGGTACCACTCGCCCGCGGGCTCGCCGTCCCAGCTCACCCGCCTGGTAGCCGCGAACAATCCCGGCCGCGGGTCCACCGTTTCCACCGGCACGTCCGATCCGAACGCCAGCGTCGTCCCCGCGCGCAGCAGCGGCGCGAAGGCGTAGGCGCCGCGCGAGCGGGCGTGCCCCCAGTGGCGCTCCGCGGGGAACACGTCGCTGAGCAGGTGCACCGGCTGCATGGACGCCACGATCCCCGCCCGCGCCGCCCGCCCCCACAGCTCCGGCGGGCACAGCTGCAGGTGCTCGATCCGGTGCGGCATCGCCGCCACGCGGGGAGCCGCGCCAAGCACGTCCAGCGCGCGCTCCACCGCCGCGTCGCCGATGGCGTGCACGGTGCTCGCGATCCCCGCTTCCGCCGCGCGGCGCACCGCGTCGCGGAAGTCGGCCAGCGGGAGCGTTTCCATCCCCCGGTCGTCCGCCGAGCCCTCGTACGGCTCGCGCAGCAGCGCCGTGCGCGACCCCAGCGCCCCGTCCAGGAACATCTTCACCCCGCCGACGCGGATCCACTCCCCGCCGAAGCCGCTGCGCACCCCCAGCCTGACCGCGTCGTCCAGGAAGGAAAGGGGGAGCGCCTGGAGCACCCGCAGGCGCAGCAGGCCGCGCTCCTCCAGCTCCTGGAAGTCGGCCAGGCCGGTGGGCTGCTCCACCGAGTGCACCCCGGTGATCCCCAGCCGGTGCACCTCGCGCTGCGCGTCCAGCAGCGCGCTGCGCACCTCGTCCCGCGACGGCTCGGGGAGGAAGGGGGCCACCAGGCGCTTGGCGTGCTCCAGCAGGATCCCCGTGGGCTCGCCGGTGGCGGGGTCGCGGACCACGGTCCCGCCCTCCGGGTCGGGAGTCGACGCGTCGATCCCGCACGCCCGCAGCGCCGCCGAGTTCACCCACGCCGTGTGGATGTCGTGGCTTTCCAGGTACACCGGCCGGTCGGGGGCCACCCGGTCCAGCGCCTCCCGCGTGGGGAGGCCGCCCCAGCGGTGCACGTCCCACCCCAGCCCGCGGATCCAGCCGCCCCCCGACGCCGCGGCGGCGCGCACCCGCTCAACCCCCTCCTCCACGGTGCGCGCGTCGCCCAATTCCACGCGGCGGCGGGCAAGCGCCCACATCGTCAGGTGCACGTGCGCGTCCGTCAGCCCCGGCGTCACCACGGCCGCGCCCAGGTCCTCCACGCGGGCGCCGGGGAGCGCCGCCGCGCGCACCTCCGCCTCCGTCCCCGCCGCGGCCACCCGGCCGCCGCGCACCAGCAGCGCCGCCACGGGCGGCGCGTCGCCCAGCAGGTGGATGCGCCGGGCGAGGACCACCAGGTCGGGCGGAGGCGTGCGGCTGCGGGTCATGGCGTGCGGCGGCGGATGTCCGGGTGGCCGGCCGGGGCCGGGGGAGCGCCCGCAACATAGGGCGCCGCGCGAGGCCCCAGCAACCCGCCGCGGGTGGCGGAACTCTTGCGGGGGCACCGCCGGAGGGCGATTATCCGGCGACCCCGAACCGGACCCAGAGTGAGATACGAATACGTCGAGACCCCGGAGCACCTGGAGCGCGTGATCGAGCGCCTCCGCGGCCTCCCCCTGATCGCCGCCGACACGGAGGCCGCCGGGTACCACCGCTTCCTGGACCGGCTGAGCCTGATCCAGCTCTCCTCGCGCGAGGAGAACTTCCTGATCGACCCGCTGGCGTTCGACGTTTCGCCGCTCAAGCCGCTCTTCGAGGACCCGGCCGTGGAAAAGATCTTCCACGACGCCGACTACGACCTGCGCATCCTGGACCGCGACGCGGGGATGGGGCTCGCCGGCCTGTTCGACACCCAGATCGCCGCCGCCTTCCTGGGCGAGCGCTCGCTGGGGCTGGGCAACATCGTCGAGAAGTACCTGGGCCTCAAGCTCCCCAAGGAGTTCCAGCGTGCCGACTGGGCGGAGCGCCCCCTGTCGCAGGGGATGATGGACTACGCCGCCACCGACACCGCGCACCTCCCCGCGCTGCGCGACCGGCTGCGCCAGGAGCTGGAAGTCGTGGGCCGTCTCGCCTGGGCCGAGGAGGAGTTCCGCCGCCGCGAGCAGACGCGCTGGGCCGAGCCCGACGCCGACCGCGAGGCGTTCCTGCGCGTCAAGGGCGCGCGCGACCTGGCCCCGCGCGGGCTCGCCATCCTGCGCGAGCTGTACGCGTGGCGCGACGAGGTGGCCCGCGAGCGCGACCAGGCCACCTTCCGCGTCCTCGCCAACCAGGCGCTCATCGAGCTGAGCGCCCGCGCGCCCCGCACCGTCCGGGAGCTCCCCGAGATCAGCGGCATCTCCGAGGGGCTGGCTCAGCGCCGCGGCCGCGACATCCTGGCCGCCGTCACGCGCGGGCTGGAGGTGCCCGAGGGCGAGTTGCCCCGCTTCCCGGCCGCTCGCCGCTGGGAGCGCGACCCCGAGCACGAGGCGCGCGTGGAAGCGCTCAAGCACGCCCGCAACCGCCGCGCCGACCAGCTGGGGCTGGACCCCGGCTTCATGATGTCCAAGGCCATGCTGGAGGACCTGGCGCGGGCCATGCCCGGCTCCCCCGAGGAGATGCTGAGCGTCCCCGGCGTGCGCCGCTGGCAGGTGGAGGCGCTCGGCGAGGCGCTGGTGGCCGAGCTGCGCTGAGCCTCCGCACCCCGAAGATCATCCGGCCGGCCGCGCGCCGGCCCACGCGACCAGACACGACCCCGAGAGACGGATATGCGCACGATCACGGACGAGGACGGCAGGGCCTGGGAAGTGGTGGCGGCGGAAAGCACCGGCGCCCACCTGAAGCGCGGCGCCACGCTGGCCTTCCGCCCGCAGGGCGGGGCCGCCGAGCCCATCCGCACCACGGTCAGCTTCAACAGCATCGAGGCCGCGGACTTCGCCATCGGCACCATGAGCGAGAAGGAGCTGCACCGGCGTCTCGCCTGGGCCAAGACGGAGGCCGGGGTCGCCTGACCGGCAACTGCTGAGCTGCGGGTTCAGGCGTGCCCCCGGCTGGCGCCGGGGTCGGGCTTCGGCTCCGTAACGCACGAAACAACCGTGCGTAACGGAGTCGAGCCCGCGCAAACAGCCGCGCGGTCTCGCCCCTTCGGGCCGAAATCCCTCACGCGTCGCGCTGGCGTCCGCGGGGCTCGCTATGGCGTCCGCGGGGCTCACCCCGTCAGGCGAGCTGCCGGACCATGCCTCGCACGGCGGCGAGGTACTCGTCCACGTCGAAGTGCTCCGGGTCCACCATGGCCTGCACGGCGCAGCCGTGGATCCAGCTCACCGCCACGGCGGCGAGGCCGTCGGCCGTCACCCCGCCGAAGGCCGCGGGCTCGGCGCGGAGGAGCTCCTCCATGATCTCCACGAATGCCCTGCGGTAGCGCTCCAGCTCCGCGCTGATCCGCGCGCGGATCGTCTCGTGCCGCGCGCCCAGCGCCCAGAACTCGAAGAACAGGCGCACGTGCCGCGGCTGGTGCGACAGGCGGGCCATCTCCTGCTGGAGCAGCGCGTGCAGCCGGTCCAGCGCACGCGGGAAGCGGGCGACGTCCTCCGACACGTGGAGCACCGAAGTGGTGGCGATCAGCCACTCCAGGAGCTCGTGCACCAGCAGCTCCTTGCGCCCGAAGTGGAAGAGCACCAGCCCGTGGCTCATCTCCGCCTCCGCGGCCACGCCGCGGATGGTAAGGCTGCCGATCCCCTCCCGCGAGGCCACCTCGAACGTCGCCCGCAGGATCTGCTCGCGCCGCACCCCCTCCGAAGCCCGCTTCCCCGGCATCCTGTCCCCCTCCGACTCCTGGCTCGAGCTCGCTCGCCACAGGCGGCATCACGTATTGACCAAACGGACAATATAGCATAGCTTTTGTTTCCCATCTGGTCAACATCTTGCAAGCTCCTGTCTTTTGGCCCCCCGCTACCGGTGCGGCGGCGCGGGCTCCACTCTCCCAGGCAGGAGGCCCCATCATGACAGGGCAGCGATGACTTACGCAGCCGCGGGTGCTGCCGCTTCCGCGGCGGACCGGCGCGGGGCGGCCCCCGTGGCGGTGGTGGGGGTCGGCGCCTCGGCCGGCGGGCTCAGGGCGCTGCAGCTCTTTTTCGAAGCCGTCCCGGCGGACAGCGGCATGGCGTACGTGGTGATCATGCACCTGGACCGGGAGCGGGAAAGCCGGATCGCCGAGATCCTGCAGGACCGCACCGCGGTGCCGGTGACGCAGGTCACCCGGGCCACCCCGGTGGAGGCCGACCGCGTGTACGTCATTCCGCCGGGCCACGACCTGGCCATGCAGGGCGCCACCATCCGCGTCGTCGAGCGCGGCGACGGGCAGCGGCACGCGCCGGTGGACCTCCTGTTCCGCACGCTGGCCGACGCGTACGGGGCGAACGCGGTCGGCGTGGTGCTTTCCGGCACCGGCTCGGACGGCACGCCCGGGATCCGGTTCATCAAGGAGGCCGGCGGCATCACGGTGGCGCAATTGCCGGAGGAGGCCGAGTACGACGGGATGCCCGCGAGCGCGATCGCCACGGGGCAGGTGGACCTGGTCCTGCCGTCCTCCAGGATCCCGGCCGAGCTGATCCGCCTGCGGCGGATGCCCTCGCCGCTCCCCGAGGGCGCGCCCCCGGCGGATATCGAGGCCGGGCTGGCGCAGGTCTTCGCGGTGCTGCGGGGGAGGACGGGCCACGACTTCAGCCTGTACAAGCGCTCCACGGTGCTGCGCCGCCTGGAGCGGCGGCTCAGGTTCAACGGAGTCGACGGGGTGGAGGACTATCTCCCCCTGCTGCGGGAGAGCGAGGGGGAGGCCGGCGCTCTCGAGCGCGACCTGCTGATCTCGGTGAGCGGCTTCTTCCGGGACCCGGAAGCGTTCGCGGCGCTGGCCGGGGTCCTCCCGTCGCTCTTCGACGGCAAGGGGCCGGAGGACGCCGTGCGCGTGTGGGTGCCGGGGTGCGCCACGGGCGAGGAGCCCTACTCCCTGGCCATCCTGCTGGACGAGCACGCGGCCACCCTGGAGCACCCGCCGCAGGTCCAGATCTTCGCCACCGACATCGACGAGAAGGGCTACGCCTGGGGACGCGAGGCCTTCTACCCCGCCTCGGCGGTCGCGGAGATCCCGCCCGAGCGGCTGCAGCACTACTTCACCCAGGAAGCGGGGGGGTACCGCGTCCGGAAGCCGCTGCGGGAACGGGTGCTCTTCGCCGTCCACGACGTACTGCGGGACCCGCCCTTCTCGCGGCTCGACCTGGTCAGCTGCCGCAACCTCCTCATCTACCTGCAGGCGGAGGCGCAGGAGCGGGTGATGGAGACCTTCCACTACGCGCTGCGGCCGGGCGGGCTGCTCTTCCTGGGCGCATCCGAGTCGGCGGGTGGGGACGGGCTGTTCGCGCCCGCCGCCGGGAAGCAGCGGATCTTCCGGCGCGACACCGCCCGGCACCGGACGCCGCCGAGGCACTCGGCAGCGGCTCCCCTGCCCACCGGGGTCCGCCCCCTTCCCGCCGTGGAGGGGGACCGTGCCCGGCAGGGCTTCTCCTTCGGGGCGCTCCACCTGCGCATGCTGGAAGCCTACGCTCCGCCCAGCCTGGTCGTGGACGAGCGGCTGGAGGTGGTCCACCTCTCCGGTCGGGCCGGCCGGTTCCTGCACCTGGCGGAGGGGGAGCCCAGCCACAGCCTGATCGACCTGACGCGGGGCGACCTGCGGATGGAGCTGCGCACGGCGCTCCACCGGGCCTTCCAGCTGGGGATCCCCACGGTCCGCGACGTCCACGTGGACGGCGGCGGCGTGGTGAGCCTGCAGGTGCACCCGTCCGCGGTCGACGAGGGCGCGGAAAGGTTCGCCCTGGTGGTGTTCGAGGAGCAGGCGAGGATCGAAGCGGAGGCCGCGGAGGTGGAGGAGCCGGACGGCGGAGCCCCGGCGCGCGGCGTCGCGCGCCTGGAGGAGGAGCTGCGCCGGGCCAAGGACCGGCTCGAGTCGGTCAGCGCGGCCGGCGACCGGACCGTGGAGGAGCTGCAGTCGGCCAACGAGGAGCTGCGCTCCATCAACGAGGAGCAGAAGGCCGCCGCGGAGGAGCTGGAGACCAGCCGCGAGGAGATCCAGTCCATCAACGAAGAGCTCACCACCGTCAACCAGGAGCACCAGGCGACGATCGAGGAGCTGAAGCGGACCAACGCCGACCTCCAGAACCTGATCGAGTCCACGGAGATCGGCACCGTCTTCGTCGACCGGGCCATGCGGATCCGGCGCTACACCCCCGCCGCGGGCTCGCTCTTCAACTTCGTCGCCACGGACCGCGGCCGACCCCTCGCCCACATCACCCACCGGCTGGACTACCCCGGGATGGTGGAGGACGTGGAGAGCGTGCTCGCCTCGCTGGAGCGGATCGAGCGCGAAGTGTCCAGCGCGGCCGGGGGGTGGTACGCCGTCCGCATCAACCCGTACCGCTCCCCCGAAGGCGGCGTCGACGGCGCCGTCCTGACCTTCTTCGACGTCACCGCGCGCAAGCGCATGGAAGAGGAGCTGCGCGAGGCGAAGGCCGCGGCAGAATCGGCCAACCTGGCGAAGGGGACGTTCCTGGCCACGCTCACGCACGAGTTCCGCACCCCGCTCACCGGGATGCTGATCTACGCCGACCTCCTCCCCCTGCACGGGCCGCTCACCCCCGTGCAGCAGGGGCAGATCGAGCTGATCCGGAGCGGGGGCTGGCACCTCGCGTCCATGATCGAGGAGATCGTCGCCTTCGCCAAGCTGGACGAGGGGCGCGAGTCCGTCCGTCCGGGGCGCATCGACGCCAGGGAGACCGCGCGGCAGGCGCATGCGCTGGTGCATCCTCTGGCGGAGGCGAAGGGCCTCGCGTTCGCGCTGGACCTTCCCGGCCATCCGGTCGAGCTGGCGACGGACGGCGCCAAGCTGCGGCAGATCCTGGTCAACCTGTGCGGCAACGCGGTGAGGTACACCGAGCGCGGAGAGGTCCGCCTCGGCCTGCGGGGGGACGGCAAGCACGTGGTCTTCGAGGTCCGCGACACCGGCATCGGCATCGCTCCCGAGCACCAGGCGCGGATCTTCGAGCGGTTCTGGCGGGTGGACGGCGCCACGGCCCACGGCGCCGGGGGGATGGGGATCGGGCTGGCGGCGGCCCGGGAGTTCAGCCGCCTGCTGGGCGGGGAGGTGGAGGTGGAGAGCGAGCCGGGGCGCGGGAGCACCTTCCGCGTCCGGCTGCCCCGTACCGGAGGCGAGGAGTGATGCTGAAGCGGGACCCGCGGGCCGAGGAGATCGAGACGTACGCCCGGGACATCGTGGAAACGGTGCGCGAGCCGCTCCTGATGCTCGACACGTCGCTGCGGGTGCGGAGCGCCAACCGCGCCTTCTACCACACGTTCCGGGTCTCGTCCGGGGAGACCGAGAACCGCCTGATCTACGAGCTGGGCAACGGCCAGTGGGACATCCCCGACCTGCGCACGCTCCTGGAGGACGTCATCCTCACCAGCTCCGTGTTCAACGACTTCGAGCTGGAGCACGCCTTTCCCATCATCGGGCGGCGGGTGATGCTGCTCAACGCGCGCAAGCTGCGCCCGGGAAAGCACGCCGAGCTGCTGGTGCTGGCCATGGAGGACGTGACGGAGCGGCGGCGCGCCGAGGCGGAGCTCAAGGCGATCGAGACGTACGCGCAGGACATCGTGGACACGGTGCGCAAGCCGCTCCTGATCCTGGACCCGGCGCTGCGCGTGCGCAGCGCCAACCGCGCCTTCTACCAGACCTTCGAGGTGTCGGCCGCCGAGACCGAGGACCGCCTGATCTACGAGCTGGGCAACGGCCAGTGGGACATCCCGGCGCTGCGGACCCTGCTGGAGGACATCATCCCCGCCAGCTCCGTGTTCAACGACTTCGAGCTGGAGCACGACTTCCCGGCCATCGGCCGGCGCGTGATGCTGCTCAACGCCCGCCGGCTCCAGGCGGGGCACCACGGCGAGCTGCTGGTGCTGGCGCTGGAGGACGTGACGGAGCGTCGGCGCGCCGAGGAGGAGGTGGCCAAGGCCCGCGAGGCCGCCGAGACCGCCAACCGCACCAAGAGCCTGTTCCTCGCCAACATGAGCCACGAGCTGCGCACCCCCCTCAACGCCATCCTGGGCTACTCCGAGATGCTCCGCGAGGATGCCGCCGAGCGGGGCCTCGACGATTTCGTGCCGGACCTGGAAAAGATCGGCGCGGCGGGCAAGCACCTGCTGGCGCTCATCAACGACATCCTGGACCTGTCCAAGATCGAGGCCGGCAAGATGGAGATGTACCTGGAAAGCTTCGACGTGGCCGGGATGATCGACGAGGTCGCGGCCACCATCCGGCCGATGGTGGAGGCGAACGCCAACGCGCTGCACATCGTGCTCGCGCCGGAGCTGGGCGCCATGCACGCCGACCAGATGAAGGTCCGCCAGGCCCTGTTCAACCTGCTGTCCAACGCCGGGAAGTTCACCCGGGACGGCCGCATCACCGTGGACGCGGGCCGCGAGCACATGGACGGGAGCGAGTGGATCGTGTTCCGGGTGGCCGACACCGGCATGGGGATGAGCCCCGAACAGCTCGTCAAGCTCTTCCAGGATTTCACCCAGGCCGACGCGTCCACCACGCGCAAGTTCGGCGGCACCGGTCTGGGGCTGGCCCTCACGCGGCGCTTCTGCCAGATGATGGGGGGCGACGTGACGGTGCACAGCGTGCCGGACCAGGGGAGCGTCTTCACCATCAAGCTCCCCGCCGTGGTCCGCGAGACGGGCCCCGGATCCGCTTCCCGGGCCGCCGCCGCCGACCTTGCCTCCCCGGACCCGTTCGGCGAGGACGGGAGCGAGCCGCTGCCGGCCGCGGGGAGCTGCGTGCTCGTGATCGACGACGACCCGGTGCAGCGCGACCTGATGCAGCGCTTCCTCGGCAGGGAAGGCTTCCAGGTGCTCGCCGCGGCCGGGGGGGAGGACGGGCTCCGCCTCGCGCGGCAGCTGCAGCCCGCCGCCATCACCCTGGACGTGATGATGCCGGGCATGGACGGCTGGAGCGTGCTCGCCGCGCTCAAGGCGGACGAGGCGCTGCGCCACATCCCGGTGGTCATGCTCACCATGGTGGACGACCCGGAGCGGGGCCTCGCGCTGGGCGCGGCGGAGTACACCACCAAGCCGGTGGACCGCGGACGCCTGTCGCGCCTGCTCAGGAAGTACACCTGCCTGAACCCGCCCTGCCCGGTCCTGGTGGTGGACGGCGACGACACGTCGCGCGCCGTGACCCGCGCCATCCTGGAAAGGCGGGGGTGGAAGGTCAGCGAGGCCCCGAACGGGCGCGTGGCCCTGGAGTGCATGGAGCGGGAGCGCCCCCGCCTGATCCTGCTGGACCTGGTGATGCCGGAGATGGACGGCTTCGAGTTCGCCGACCGGGTGCGCCGCCACCCCGAGTGGCGCTCGATCCCCATCGTGGTGGTGACCTCCCGCGACGTGACCGGCGAGGAAAGGCTGCGGCTCAACGGCTACGTGGAGACCGTTCTGAAAAAGGCCGGCGACCTGCCCGAGGCGCTGCTCCACCAGGTGAGCGGCCTGCTGGGGGACTACGGCGCCCCGCGCGCCCTGACCACGAGAAAGGGAGACAGGCGCGCGGTCCCCGCGTGAGCGCCCGTCGAGACACCATGCCCAAGATCCTGCTGGTGGAGGACAACGAGATGAACCGGGACATGCTCTCGCGGCGGCTGGAGCGCAAGGGCTACCAGGTCGTGCTGGCCGTGGACGGCCAGGGCGGGGTGGAAGCTGCCCTCGCCCACGCGCCCGACCTGGTGCTGATGGACATGAGCCTGCCCGTGCTCGACGGCTGGGAGGCCACGCGCCGCCTCAAGGCGGCGCCCGCCACCCGGCACATCCCCGTGATCGCGCTGACGGCGCACGCCATGTCCAGCGACCGCGGCAAGGCCCTGGAAGCCGGCTGCGACGACTACGACACCAAGCCCGTGGAGCTGCCGCGCCTGCTGGGAAAGATCGAGGCGCTGCTGGGAGGGGCCGCCGGCGGGACGGCCTCCGCCGGGGAGCCGGCGCCGTGACCGGCCCGCCCGGCGGCGAGGCCCACGAGCGCCACGAGCTCCCCGCGGAACTGATCCACGACCTTCGCACGCCCCTGGGCCAGATCATCGGCTACGCCGAGCTCCTGGCGGAGCGGGCGCAGGAAGCGGGCGACGAGGGCATCGTCCCCGACCTGCAGAAGATCAGCGCGGCGGGCTACCGGATCCTGGGGCTCATCGAGAGCCGCTTCACCGCGGTCCGCTCCCCCGGCGAGCCCGCCGAGCGAAAGGGGCAGTGATGCGACTCCCGGACTTCATCGTGGCGAACCGCGAGCCCATCCTCACCGAGTGGGAGGCGTTCGCGCGGACGTGCACGCCGGCCAGCGCGCCCATGGACATCCCGGCGCTTCGCGACCACGCCGACGAGATGCTCACGGCGATCGCCGCCGACCTGCGGACGCCGCAGGGTGGGCACGCGCAGTCCGAGAAGTCCAAGGGAAAGGCGCCGGATGCCGGCGACGAGGACACGGCGGCCGAGGAGCACGGGGCGGGGCGGGCCGCGAGCGGCTTCACCGTGGAGCAGATGGTGGCCGAGTACCGGGCGCTGCGCGCCAGCGTGCTCCGCCTGTGGGCGAAGGCCGAGCGAGGGCTCACGTCCGAGGACCTGGACGACCTGACGCGCTTCAACGAGGCGATCGACCAGTCGCTCGCCGAATCGGTGTCGCGCTACGGCCAGAACCTGGACCAGTCCAAGGACATGTTCCTGGCGATCCTGGGCCACGACCTGCGGACGCCGCTCGCGGCCATCTACACCTCGGCGAGGTTCATGCTCGACACGGAGGAGCTGCGCGAGCCGCACCTGACGCTCACCTCGCGGATCGCGAGCAGCTCCACCCGCATGGTGCAGATGGTGGGGGACCTCCTGGACTTCACGCGCGGCCGCCTGGGCGGAGGGATCCCCATCGTGCGCACCCCGCTGAACATGCGGAAGGTGGTGCACGACGTGGTGGACGAGATCGCGGCGGCGCACCCGGACCGCGCCATCCAGGTGGAGGCGCGCGGCGAGCACCGCGGAGAGTGGGACTGCGGGCGCATCAGCCAGGCGCTCTCCAACCTCGTCGGCAACGCGCTGGAGCACGGCTCGGAGGGGACCACGGTCACCGTGGAGCTGCGCGGCGACGACGAGGGAGTCGCGGTCGCGGTGCACAACCGCGGGCCGGCGATCCCCGCCGACCGGCTGGACGGGCTCTTCAACCCCATGAAGGTCAGGGAAAGGGTGGGCGGCGCGAGGGCCGGCGGGCCGTCCGGGAACCTGGGGCTGGGGCTGTACATCGCCGAGCTGATCGTGACGGCGCACAAGGGGAGGATCGAAGTGGCGACGTCGGAGGTGGAGGGCACCACCTTCACCATCCACCTGCCGGCCCACGGCTGAGCGGGGCGGGTTCCCGCCGGTTTTCCCCCGGTTCACTCCCTCCTGCCCGAAGGACGGCACATGGCCAGGTTCTGGACGCGGACGAAACGATACATGGCGGCGCTGTGGCTGGGCACCCTCGCCGTGGAGGCCGTGGTGCTGGAGATGGCCCGGCGCACCGACAACTCCTGGGTGCTGCTGCTGGGGGCCGCGCTCCTGGTCGTGCCGCTCGCGGCCACGGACCGGACGCTGGAATGGTTCGGCAGGGCGCCGCGCAAGCGGTGGAAGCGCCACGACGTGGAGGATGCGGCGCTCGCCGCGGCCCGGGAGGGGAGGCCCCCCGCGGATCCGCCGGGGCCGCGCAGCGGGGGGTGGGCGTGATACGCGCCGCCGGCCGGCACGACCGACGAACCCGCGCGGCCGGTCCGGCCGCGCTCCCCCTCACCTGCGGGGTAGCTGCATGAGCGAGCGCACGAACAGGCTGGTCGCGGGGGTAGGCTCCCTGGGCGAGATGGACCCCCTGATCCCCGCGGCCGCCGCCCTCGCGGAGCGCGCGGGGCTCCCGCTGGAGCTGGTCCACGCCTTCGACCTTTCCGACCCCTTCGTGGCGAGCTACCTCGCCACCTCAACCATTCCCGGCGACCCGCTGCAGCACTACGGCGAGGGGCTCCAGGCGCGCCGGGAGGGGCAGGTCGGCGGCCTGGCCGGGCACGGCGAGGTGCACTGCCGCGCGGTGGGGGGGGCGGCTCCGAAGGTGCTGGGCGACGCCGCGTGCGACGCCGGCTGCCTGCTGGTGGTGGGGCCCACGCGCCACGGGCGCGTGGGGGCGGCGCTCCTGGGCACCACCGCGCAGCGGGTGCTCCACGGCGCCCGCATCCCCGTCCTGGTGCTGCGGGGCCCGCTTCCGCCCTCGCCCCGCGTCCTGTTCTGCGTGGACCTGGCATCGCCGCACGCTGCGGCGACGGTGGAGCGGGGGCTCGCGGCCGTGGACGCCCTCTGCCCCGGGGGACCGGCGGAGGCACGCGTCCTCCTGGTGGTGGGGCTGGAAACGGAGCTCCCCATCCCCGGCCTGCACGACCGGCTCGCAGCCGCCGCGCGAGAGCGGCTGGACGCCTTTGCCGCAGGGCTTCCGCCGGGCGCGCGGCTGGAGCCGAGGGTCCGCACCGGCGCGCCGGCCCGCGAGGCCGCCGCCGAGGCCGCGGAGTGGCCGGCGGAGCTCGTCGTGGTGGGTACCCACGGGCGCGCCGGAGCGGCGCGGGCGCTCCTGGGGAGCGTGGCCGAGGCGGTGGTGCGCGACGCCCCGTGCAGCGTCCTGGTGGTGCCGTCGCCGGCCTGACCGCGCGGCCGCGCCGCGCCACCCCCGAGCCCCGAGGACACATGAGCGACCCGACCGGTCCCCGCTTCCGCACGCTCGACCACGGCGAGTGCGTGGCAATCCTCGCCCGCAACCACGTGGGCCGGCTCGCCCACGCGCGGCAGGACCGCGTGGACATCGAGCCGCTGCACTACGTCTACGACGAGGGCTGGCTCTACGGCCGCACCTCGCACGGCGCCAAGCTGGAATCCGCCGGCACCCGGCTGCGGCCGGTCGCGTTCGAGGTGGACGAGGTCGAGGGCCTGTTCAGCTGGCGCAGCGTGGTGGTGCACGGCGGGTTCTACACCGCCGAGCACGAGGGCGCGGCAGACCCGGGCGACGAGTGGAGGCGCGGGGTGGAGCTGCTGCGCACGCTGGTCCCCGGAACGTTCACGGACGCCGACCCGGCGGCGTTCCGCACGGTCCTTTTCCGCATGGCGGTGCAGGACGTCACCGGCCGCGCGGCCGTTCCGGGCGAAGCGCCGGGATGAGCCGGGGCGACCCCAGGAGGTGGGATGCAGGATGACCGCATGCGGCCACGCACGATACTGATCGCCGAGCGCGACCGGAACGTCCGGGAGCTCCAGGAGCACTTCCTGGGGAGGGCCGGCTTTGCCGTGGAGTTCGCCGACGACGGAACGGGCGCACTGGAGCGCGCCCGCGTGGGCCGGCCGGCGCTGGTGGTCACCGAGATCCTGATCCCCGGGATCGACGGGCTGGCGCTCTGCCGCCGGCTGGGGGAGGACCCGCTCACCCGGCACATCCCGGTGATGGTGTTCAGCATCCTCGCCGCGGCGGGGCGGGCGGACGAGGCGGGAGCGAAGGCGTTCCTGCGCAAGCCGGTGGTGGAATCGATCTTCGTGGCTGCGGTCCAGGAGCTGGTCGCGGCGGAGCCGTCCGAGGCAATGGAGGAGCAATGCCGGAAGCAATGAGCCTGGACCGCCGGGTCGATCCCCGGGACGCCCCGGGCGAGGGCACCGAGCGGATGAGCGTGGGCAACGCCGAGGCGGACTACATCCTGGGGGGCGGGTTCCCGGCCAACTCCATCAACATCATCATGGGGCACCCGGGCTCGGGGAAGACGATCTTCGCGGAGCAGCTCATCTTCCACAACGCGGGCGACGACCGGCCCATCCTGTACTTCACCACCCTGTCCGAGCCGCTCGCCAAGGTCGTCCGCTACCTGCAGGGGTTCCGCTTCTTCGACGAGGACAAGCTGGGGACGCAGGTGGTGTACGAGGACGTGGGCCCGCAGCTGGCGGAGGAGGGCGCGGGCGCGCTCGTCCCCCTGCTGAGGCAGGCCATCAAGACGCTGTCGCCCAAGGTCATCGTCATCGACTCGTTCAAGGCCGTGCACGACCTGGCGCCGGAGCCGGCCGAGCGCCGCCGCATGGTCTACGAGATGACGGCGCTGCTCACGGCGTACGGGACCACGGCGTTCCTGCTGGGGGAGTACACCGAGGACGACATCCTCCGCTACCCCGAGTTCGCGGTGGCGGACGGCATCGTGGAGCTGTCGCGCCGGCGGCTGGGGAACCGCGACGAGCGGTACTTCCGCGTCTACAAGCTGCGCGGCAGCCGCTACCTGGAGGGGGCGCACGCCTTCCGCATCAGCGACTCCGGCCTGGTCATCTACCCGCGGCTGGTCAGCCCGCGCATGCCGGAAGGGTACGAGCCGGCCTCGGAGCGCATCTCCACGGGCGTCGCCGGGCTGGACGAGATGCTGGACGGCGGCCTGTGGCGCGGCACCACCACGCTGCTGGCGGGCCCCTCCGGCGCCGGCAAGACCACCATCGGGCTGCAGTTCGCGCTGGAGGGCGCCCGCCGCGGCGAGCCCAGCCTGTACATGAACTTCCAGGAGAACCCCACGCAGCTCATGCGCACCATCCGCGGGCTGGGGGGGGACCTGGAGGAGGCGCAGGCGCAGGGGCTGGACCTGGTGTACGCGTCGCCGGTGGAGCTGCAGATCGACAGCATCATCGTGGACATGTTCCGCCGCATCCAGCAGGGCGGCGTGCGGCGGCTGGTCATCGACGCGCTGGGGGACCTGGCGAGCGCCGCGACGGACCCGCAGCGCCTGCACGACTACCTGTACGCGCTGGTGCAGCACTTCGCGGTGAGCACCATCACCAGCGTGCTGAACTTCGAGACCTCGGGCAACTCCATCGCCGGCAACGGCATGCAGAACGCCATGAGCTACCTGTCCGACAACGTGCTGCTGCTCACGGTGGAGGGCGAGGAGCGCACCCGCCGCACGCTGCGCGTCCTCAAGACGCGCGGCAGCGCGCACGACACCAAGGTGCGGGAGGTGCAGATCAGCGCCGCCGGCCTGAGGGTCCTTTGACGGCGGGTGCCGGCCCGGGGTTCAGCGCGCCGGGGCCGGAGTTCGCGCAGCTCCGCAGGCTCACCGAGATCAGCCGCGCGCTCACCTACACCACCTCGCTGGAGCAGGTGACGCGGCTCACCGTGGAGCGGGGCGCCGAGCTGCTGGGCGCGGGGGGCGCCGTGCTCATGCTCGCGGACGCGGGGGGGCTGCTGCACGTGCGCGCCGCGCACGGCATCGACGAGGAGCGCGTGGCGCGCTTCCGCGCGCCGCTCACCGACGAGCTGATGGGGCGGCTGCAGGGGCTGCTCGCCGTCCCCGACGACTGCTTCGTCGCCGTGCCGCTGGTGGTGGGCGGGGCGGTCACCGGGCTGCTGGCGGTGGCCATGCGGCAGCCGTGCGGCGCCGCCGACGAGTCGCTGCTTTCCGCGCTCGCGGACCAGGCGGCGGTTGCGATCGAGAGCGCGCGCCTGGGGGGCGAGGTGCGGGAGGAGATGGAGCGCCTGCGCGCCGGCGAGGGCGCGACCACGGCGAAGGACCGGGCGCTCGCCACCCTGGCGCACGACATCCGCACCCCCATCGGCGCCATCGACGGCTACAGCGCGATCCTGGAGGGCGAGATCCACGGGCCCGTCAACGACCGGCAGCGCGAGGTCCTTGGCCGCATCCGCATGAGCGGCCGGCACCTGCTCTCGCTCCTCGACAACGTCATGGACATGGCCCGGCTCACCGCCGGCGTGGTGCGGGTGGACGCGGAGCCGGTCCGCCTGGCGGACGTGGCGCGCGAAGCGGTGCACATGCTGGTCCCCGCGGCCGACGCCAAGCTCCAGCTGCTCCAGCTCGGCGGCCGGGCCGGCGACGTGGCCGTGACGGCGGACCACGCCCGGGTGCGGCAGGTGCTGGTGAACCTGATCGGCAACGCGGTCAAGTTCACGCCGCGGGACGGCTCCGTCACCGTCACCACCTCCGTGGCCGCCGGGCCCGTGCCCGCCTGGGGCGAGATCCGGGTGGCGGACAGCGGCCCCGGCATCGCGGAAGCGGAGCGGGCGGCCATCTTCGAGCCGTACTACCGCAGCGAGGGGACGGCGGACCTCCCGGGGGTGGGGCTGGGGCTGGCGATCTCGCACGCGCTGGTGCGGGAGATGGGCGGCGAGCTGGAGCTGGAAAGCGAGCTCGGGGCGGGCTCCACCTTCATCGTGCGGCTGCCGCTGCTCCGCGCGCCCCCGGCGGGCGTGGACGGGTGAGGCGGGGCACGGTCCCCGCGCTCCCGCCGGTACCATCCCGGGGAGTGGGGGGTACGGGTGCTCGAGGCGGACGTCTTCCGAATCCGTCGATCCCCGGCCCCCGGTCGGGGATCGGGTCCACAGAGCCGCTCCGGCTCCTCCGGAAGGACGCACTTGCCCGATGACGGCTCCACGCTAGCCCCGATCCGCTTCCTCGCGCGCTTCTCCGCCCGCCCCGGGACCGGGCGGGACGAGCTCCTGTCGGGCCCCATCCGGGGCGAGCTGCTGGGTGCCGACCAGCTCGCCGACCGCGCCCGCGCCGTCGCCGGCCGGCAGCGCCTCGCCACGCCCGGGGCGGGCCGGGGTGAGGCCCCCCTACTCGCCCGCCTGTCCGACACCCGCCGCATCCTGGAGGCGACCCACGACCGCCTGGCCGCGGGCGCGGACCGGGACGTGGACGTGGGCCCGGCGGGGGAGTGGCTGCTGGACAACTTCCACGTGGTGCGGGAGCACATCCGGGAGGTGCGCGAGACGCTGCCGCGCGGCTACTACCGCGAGCTCCCCGAGCTGGCCGGAGGGCACCTGGCGGGGTACCCGCGCGTCTACGAGCTGGCGATCACCCTGATCTCCCACAGCGAGGGACGGGTCGACGTCGAGAACCTGGACCGCTTCGTGGGAGCCTTCCAGGACGTCGCGCCGCTGGCCATCGGGGAGCTGTGGGCGCTGCCGGCCATGCTCCGCCTGGCGCTGATCGAGAGCGTGCGGCGCATGGCGCTGCGCACGGTGCAGCGGATGGACGAGATCGAGCGGGCCGACGCGTGGGCGGCCCGCATCGAGGGCGCCAGCGAGCGGGGGGAGCTCGCCCTGGGCGGGGTGCTGGACACCTTCGTGGGCGCTCCCCCGCCGCTCACGGCGGTGTTCGTGTCGCGCTTCCTGCACCAGCTCCGCCTGAGCCGCGGCTCGTACCCGCCGCTCGCGCAGATCGAGCAGTGGATCGGCGATCGGGCCCTGGGGACGGAGGACGCCACCGCGCGGTCCACCCAGCACCTGGCACACACCCAGGTGATGATGGCGCACAGCATCACCAGCCTGCGGGCCATCGCGCACCTGGACTGGCAGGCGTTCGTGGAGCGGCAGAGCGCGATGGAGGCCGTGCTGCGCGGCGACCCGGCGGGCTTCTACCCGCGGATGACCTTCGCCACGCGCGACCGGTACCGCCACGTGGTGGAGCGCATCGCCCGGCGGACGGGGCTCGCCGAGGAGGCCGTGGCCGCCGCGGCGGTGGAGGCGGCCCGGGCGGGCGGGGAGGACGGCGGCGGGAGCGGGCCGCCGCTACGCTCGCACGTGGGCTGGCACCTGGTGGACGAGGGGGTGGCCGCCCTGGAGGCGGCCACGGGCTACCGCGCCGGGCCGGGCGAGGCGCTGCACCGCCTGGTGCTGCGCCACCCCAACGCGGTGTTCGTGGGCGGGGCGGCCGCCGGCACCCTGGCGGCGCTCGCCGCGGTGCTCTGGCTGGCGGGGCCGCAGGCGCGCGCGGCCTGGCCGCTGGTGCTCCTGCTGGCGCTCGTCCCGGCGGGGGACATCGCCATCGGGGTGGTCAACCAGCTCGTCACCGCGTTCCTCCCGCCTCGCACGCTCCCCAAGCTGGACCTGCGGGTGAAGGGCGGGATCCCCGCCGAGTTCCGCACGGCCGTGGTCGTCCCCACCCTCTTCGGGAGCGAGGAGGCGGTGCGCGAGGCGCTGGACCACCTGGAGGTGCAGTACCTCGCCAACCGCGAGTCGCACCTCCACTTCGCGGTGCTGAGCGACTTCACGGACGCGCCGGCGGAAACCCTCCCCGGCGACGCGGCCGTCCTCCGGGCCGCCGTGGAGGGCGTGCGCGCGCTCAACGCGCGCTACGGGGAGGGCGCGGAGGACGCGTTCTACCTGTTCCACCGGGCGCGGCGCTGGAACCCGCGGCAGGGCGTGTGGATGGGGTGGGAGCGGAAGCGCGGCAAGCTGGCCGAGTTCAACCGCTTCCTCCGCGGCGGGGCGGGGGACGCCTTCGCGGCGGTGGTGGGCGACGTGGAGCCGCTGCGCGGGGTGCGCTACGTGATCACCCTGGACGCGGACACCGTGCTCCCGCCCGACGCGGCGCCGGAGCTGGTGGGCGCCCTGGCGCACCCCCTGAACCGCGCCGTGTACGACGCGGAGCGCGGGCACGTGGTCCGCGGCTACGGCATCCTCCAGCCGCGCGTGGGGGTGTCGCTCCCCAGCGCGCACCGCTCGCGCTTCGCGGCGATCCACTCCGGCCACCCGGGAGTGGACCCGTACACCACCGCCGTCTCCGACGTCTACCAGGACTTGTACGGCGAGGGGAGCTTCACCGGCAAGGGCATCTACGACGTGGACGCCTTCGAGCGGGCGACGCACGGCCGCTTCCCGGAGAACACGCTGCTCTCGCACGACCTGATCGAGGGGAGCTACGCCCGCGCCGGGCTCGCCACCGAGATCAGCGTCTACGACGACTACCCCGCCCGCTACCTCACCCACGCGCGGCGCAAGCACCGCTGGATCCGCGGCGACTGGCAGCTCCTGCGCTGGCTCACCCCGCGCGTCCCCGGGCCGGACGGCCCGGAGCGGAACCGGCTTCCCGTCCTGGCGCGCTGGAAGATCCTGGACAATCTCCGGCGGAGCACGGTGGAGATCGGCCAGCTCGCCTTCCTCGTGGCGGGGTGGACCGTGCTCCCCGCCTCGCCGCTGCGCTGGACGGCGCTGGGGCTCGCCGCGGTGGCCGCGCCGTGGATCGTGTCGCTCCTGCTGGCCGCGCTGCGCCCCCCGCTGGACAAGTCGTGGCGGGCCTTCTACGCGGCCGTGGGGCGGGACGCGGCCACCAGCGCGCAGCAGGTCGCGCTGGCCGTCACCTTCCTCCCGCACCAGGCCTGGGTGTCCGCGGACGCCGTCGTCCGCACGCTCTGGCGGCTCTTCGTGACCCGGCGCTCGCTGCTGGAGTGGCAGACCGCCTCCGGCGCGGAGCGCTCGGTCACGGGCTCCGCGGCCGGGGCGTGGCGGGCCATGGCGCCCGCCCTCGCCATGGTGGGGGGGATCGCGCTGGGGGTGGCCGCGTACGCGGCGCGGGACGGCGCGCCCGCCCACCCCTGGCCGCTCGCCGCGGCGGCGGGGCCGCTGCTGGCCCTGTGGCTGGCCTCGCCGGCGATCGCCCACGCCCTCAGCGCGCCCGCCGTCCCCGGCCGGCGGCGCCTCCCGGCCGCCCAGCGCGACCAGGCCATGCGCTACGCGCTGCTGCACTGGCGCTACTTCGACCGGTTCGTGGGCGAGGCCACGCACTGGCTGGTCCCGGACAACTTCCAGGAGGACCCGGCCCCGGTGGTGGCCATGCGCACCTCGCCCACCAACGTGGGCATGCAGCTCCTGGCCGTCGGGAGCGCGCACGACCTGGGGTTCATCACCGCGGCGGACATGGCCCGGCGGCTGGAGCTCGCCTTCCGCTCGCTGGAGGGGATGCGCCGCTTCCGCGGCCACTTCTTCAACTGGTACGACCTGCACGACCTGCGGGTGCTGGAGCCGGCGTACGTGTCCACCGTGGACAGCGGCAACCTGGCCGGCCACCTCCTGGCCGTGCGGCAGGCGTGCCTCGCCGCACGCGGGGAGCCCGCCCCCGACGCCCGCGTCCGCGCGGCGCTGCGGACCGCGCTGGGCGTGGCGGGCGAGCGGCTGCGGGGGCTCGCCGCCTC
>JBEVLE010000384.1:0-10458 GCA_040509335.1 Longimicrobiaceae bacterium
GCCGGCATCGCGCCGGCGGCCCCTCGTCGCTGCGGCCCGGGGAGAGCGGGTCAGGCCGGGGCCGGCTCTTCCATGGGCGCGGAGTAGATGGAGCCCACCGGGACCGTCCGCATCCGGGGCAGCACCGCGGCGACGCGCCTGGGGAGGCGCGGGTGCGTGGCGAGGACCTCGGACAGCCAGACGAAGAAGCCCTCCTCGGAGTGAGCCTGGTTCGCGTACGCCTCCACGTTCACCTGGCGGTACAGCCCCTTCCCGGCCGCGAGCACGAGGAGCCCATCCACGGCCCCCCTGCCGCAGAACTGCGCGCCGTACGCGTCGCAGGTGAACTCGCAGGCCCTGGAGTAGGCGCTGCCCAGGAACGGGACCCACATGGAGGGGAGCAGGAGCATGCGCCGCGAGGTGTGCTTGCGATGGTGGTGGGCGAGCTCGTGGCAGATCACGAACGCGAGGGCGTCCTCGCCCTGCTCCCGGGCCAGCTCCACCACGTCGGAGTAGAGCACGACGAAGCTGCGGCCCAGGAAGCGGGTGGCGAACGCGTTCAGCATCCCGCCGGCCTGGAGCACGTAGACGTCGGGAAGCTCCTGCATCCCCATCTCCTTGGCCAGCCTGCGGGTGATCGCGTGCACGTCCGGGAACTGCTGGCCGGACACCTTGACCCCGTTGCCCCGCAGGCCGCCCACGAACAGCCCGTGCACCATCAGCCCGGCCAGGGCGCCCACGACGATGTAGAAGATGCCGACGACGGACACGACCATGAGGAGGTACAGGAGCAGGCTGATCCCCAGCGACAGCGAGAAGTAGAGCTTTTCCTTGGGATGGACGAGAGCGTCTTCGTGCATGGGAATGCTCGCGGGTGAGGTGTGGACTGTGCCGGAAGGACGGCGGGAGGGCAAACGACCAGCGGACAGCGGACGGCGCAGAAGGGACAATTTGCGGCACAGGAACACCTGGCGCAAGAATGTTCACGCCCCGGCAGGCCGAGGCGGTCTTGATCCGCGCCCCCGCCGAAGCTACAGTTGAGGATCCCCGCAGGCCTCCGCAGCCTCCCCCGCTCCACCCGACTCTCCGGATCGACAACCATGGGAAAACCCGTCCTGCGCGTCCGCGTGCCGCCCGTGATCGTGCCCCGGTACCACAGCAAGCCCGTGTACGGCCTGGTGGGCCCCACCGGCGGGACGGAGATGTCGGTGATCCTGGGGCCGCACGCGGCCAAGACGGTGAACTACGGCAGCAAGACCTGCGCGCTGAGCATCCCGGGGCTGATGGTCCCGCTGCACCTCCGCGACCCCGGGAAGTGGGTGGCCGGGCACCTCCTGAACGACAACCTGGGCGGATCCGGCACCGACTCCAGGAACCTGACGCCGCTCACGCAGAACGCGAACAAGCGGCACGCGAAGTGGGAGAACCGGATCAAGCTGATGTGCGAGCGGGCCGACCTGTACCACCGCAACCACACCACGGCCGGCTTCTGGTACGGGGTCAGGTACGAGGTGGTCGTGTCTCCCATCACGTTCGGCGGCTTCGCCCCGTACAGCGGCGCCCCCTCGCACATCACCATCCGCGCCACGGTCGTCCGCGTGGACAAGGTCACGAAGGTGCCCTCGGCCCTGCCCACCATCGACAAGATGCGGAGCTACAGCTTCGGTCCGGTGGAGATCCACAACGACGACGCCGACCTCTGACCCGCGCCGAGCCGCGACGGGAACGGGACCGCCCTCGCGTGAGGGATTTCGGCCCGGAGGGGCGAGACCCGGCGGGGCTGTTTCCGCCGGGGCTCGACTCCGTTGCAGACGGTCGTTTCGTCTGCTACGGAGCCGAAGCCCGACCCCGGCGCCCGCCGGGGGCACGCCCAGATCTGCCGTAAAAAGCCGTTCCCCTATACCCCGCCCTCCTCGTACAGCTGCAGGGTCCAGTACGACCCGGTGGAAAACCCCGGAAGCCGCCCGGGATTGAAGATGCTCAGGCTGGCCGCCGCACCTCCGGAACAACCGGAAGGGCCCGAGACGACCCGCAGGTGACAGGCCGCGAGCACGATCCCGCGAACGGGCAGGTCGTTGCTGATGAGGGTGCACCCGCCGGTCGCGGTGACGGGCCCCTCGGGCAGGTCGAAGCGCACATGGAAGTCGAACCTCTCGTCCGGAGTGAACGCCGGATCGGTGATCCGGGCGCATGCCGTCGCAGTGCCGATCCGCTGGGGCGACCCGCCGCCCGCCCCCGGCATCGACCAGAGGAGGGCGCCCAGGCGCAGGTTGGCTTCGAAGGGGGCCGCGGCGATCACGCTCTCGTCGGGCTCCACGGACGGGTCCTCCTGCGAGCGGAAGCGCAGGAGGCGTCCGGCGTTGCTGGGGCTCACGGGCACCGCCTCGCCGCGGCGGTCACAGGCGGAGGAGCTGGCCGCCGTAGTGGACGTTGGCGCCCACCCCGGCGATCATCACCAGGTCGCCGGTCCCCAGGCCCACCACCCCGTTCTCCAGGTCCTCGGCGAGCAGGATCAGGGGCCCCGCCGCGGAGGTGTTGCCGTAGCGGTCCACGTTGTACGCGACGCGGGCGGGGTCGATGCCGGCGTCCTCGACGAAGCGGAACATCAGCCGCTTGTTGGGCTGGTGGAAGTAGTAGCGCTTGACCTCGCCGGCCAGCTCCGCCTTCCCGGCCAGGAGCGCGTCGATGGTCTTCTGCATGAACACCGGGTACGACTGGGCCACCCGCTGGCCGTCCACCACGAACACGCCCTCGGCGGGGTTGTCGATCCCCTGGTGCGGGAGCTGGAGGACGCCGCCCGCGCGCCGCAGCACCAGCTCCGCGTAGTCGTTGCCGGCCATGGACGACACCACGCCCTCGCCCGGAGCCCCCTCGCCGCGCAGGATCACAGCGCCCGCCCCGTCGCCGAACAGGTACATGCTCAGGAACGCGCTGATGGGCTTGCGGTCGCCGTCCGGCTGCACCCACCCGGTGAACACGTCGCGGTTCACCTGCGGCGAGGTGAACGCCGAGCCGATCACCGCCACGGTGCGCAGCGCGCCGCTCCGGATCATGCGGAAGGCCATGTCCAGCATGTACGGCGTGTCGCCGCACCCGCCGTCGATCACCAGGGCGTAGGCGTCGCCGCGGCAGCCCAGGCGGCGGTGCACCTCCATGGCGTCGTGGTTGAAGTTCAGCCGGTCGGGGGTGCAGGTCACCATGAACACCGCGTCCAGCGCGCGGGCCGGCAGGTCGGCCATGACCAGCGCGTTCCGCAGCGCGATCTCGCACATGTCGCTGTTGGACCGTGGGCCGTCCGCCACCGCGGCGGGGGCGATGGTCATCCCCGACTCGGTGTCGAAGTCCCACAGGAAGCGGCGCTCGCGGATGCTGGTCTTTTCCTCGATGCGCTCGGGCGTCCAGCCGGGGATCGCCGCGGCGATGCGCTCGTTGTCCACGGCGCGCTCGGGGACGTAGGCGCCGGCGCCGACGAGGCGGACGCCGCGGGTGACGGTCTGCTGCTGGGGGTTGGGGAGCATGGTGCGGTCCTCGGTCTGGACGGTTGCGATGTATGACGGTCACGGGCACGTGGCCCTGTCTCGCCTCTGCGTCCCGCCGCAACGGCCACCCGCGCCGGGACGCCGGGACCCAAGGCAACCGGAAGACCAGCTTCGCGCTCCCGGTTCGCACACTCCCTCAAGTCCATCTCCATCAATGATTTGAACTGATTTTCAAAAGATTGAAACCTTTCGGGGCACGCGAAATCTGGGGCATGGCAGGGACATTGCCCCGGGACACCCCCGCCTCATCTCCGTACCGCGGTTCCCCCGCCTGGGTGAACCGACCCGTGTCGAACGCGCATTCCGTGCTGTAGGTTGAGCCGGGCGCCGTCCGCCAGAGCCCACCGCCCTCCCGCACCGCCGCCATGCACGAGCCCACGCCCAGCACGGAGGAGCTGCTCCGGCGCGTCCGCGCCCTGGTCCGCGAGGAGCTGCTCCCGCTGGAGGACCGCTTCCGGACCGAGCCCTTCCGCGGGCTCCTCCCCGCCCTTGCCGGGGCGCGCGCCCGCGTGAAGGAGCTGGGGATGTGGGCGCCGCAGCTGCCGCGGGAGCTGGGCGGCCTGGGCCTGTCGCTGGCCGAGTTCGCGCGGGTCAGCGAGGAGCTGGGGCGCTCTCCGCTGGGGCACCTGGCCTTCAACTGCCAGGCGCCGGACGCCGGCAACATGGAGCTGCTGCACGCGCACGGGACGCCCGAGCAGCGGCGCCGCTTCCTGGATCCGCTGGCGCGCGGCGAGGTGCGGAGCTGCTTCGCCATGACCGAGCCGGAGCACGCCGGCTCCAACCCGGTGCACCTGTCCACCCGCGCCGTGCGCGACGGCGGCGAGTACGTGATCGACGGGCACAAGTGGTTCACCTCGTCGGCGGACGGCGCCGCGTTCGCCATCGTCATGGCGGTCACCGACCCGGGCGCGGACCGGCCGCACGCCCGCGCCAGCCAGATCCTGGTCCCCGCCGGCACGCCGGGCTTCCGCATCGTCCGCAACATCCCGGTCATGGGCGAGGCCGGCGAGGACTACTTCAGCCACGCCGAGGTGGTCTTCGAGGGGTGCCGGGTGCCCGTGACGAACCGCATCGGGGCGGAGGGGTCGGGGTTCCCGCTCGCGCAGGAGCGGCTGGGGCCGGGGCGCATCCACCACTGCATGCGCTGGATCGGGGTGTGCGAGCGGGCCTTCGAGATGATGTGCCGCCGCGCCGCGGAGCGCGAGCTGTCGCCCGGGGAGCCGCTGGCGTCGCGGCAGGCCGTGCAGCACTGGATCGCCGAGTCGCGCGCGGAGATCGACGCGGCCCGGCTGATGACGCTGGACACGGCGGAGCGCATCGACCGCGGGGGCGCGCGGGCGGCGCGGGTGCAGGTGTCGGTCATCAAGTTCTTCGTGGCGGGGGTGCTCCAGCGGGTGCTGGACCGCGCCGTCCAGACGCACGGGGCGCTCGGCATCACCGACGACCTGCTGCTGTCCTTCTGGTACCGGCACGAGCGTGGGGCGCGCATCTACGACGGGCCGGACGAGGTGCACAAGTCTCTGGTCGCCCGGGAGATTTTGAAGGAGTACGGGGTGGGCTGAACGGCTACGGACACGGCGGGTTTGGGCGTGCCCCCGGCTGGCGCCGGGGTCGGGCTTCGGCTCCGTAGGGCTGCAAACAACGCAGCCCAACGGAGTCGAGACCCCGCGGAAACAGCCCCGCCGGGTCTCGCCCCTTCGGGCCGTAATCCCTCACGCAACTGCCTGCCCGTTCTCAGGATCCAGCAGTTGCACCCTCTCCCAGAATTGGGAGAGGGTGGCGGCTCTAAGGCCGCCGGGTGAGGGCCGTCGGGCCGGCGCCCAACGTACACCCCGAGGCCCGGAGGGCGAGCTTGGAGCGCGATCCCATCGACCGGCCGGCGGCGGTGCGCGCCGGGGAGGAGCTGGACCCGGCGGCGCTGGAGGCGTACCTCCGCGAGGCGCTGCCCGAGCTCGCGGGGCCCGTCCACGTCGAGCAGTTCCCGCGGGGGTTCTCCAACCTCACCTACCTGGTGCGCGCGGGCGGGCGGGAGATGGTGCTGCGGCGCCCGCCCCACGGGGCGGACGTGCGCGGCGGGCACGACATGGAGCGGGAGTTCCGCGTCCTCGCCGGGCTGCGGCCCGTGTACCCCAGGGTGCCGCGGCCGCTCGCCCTGTGCGCGGACGCGGCGGTGCTCGGCGCGCCGTTCTACCTGATGGAGCGCGTTCCGGGCATCATCCTGCGCCATCGCCCGCCCGATGGGGTGGAGCTCGGGCCGGAGCGGATGCGCGCCGTGTGCCTGGCGCTGGTGGACACGCTGGTGGAGCTGCACGCCATCGACCCCGCCGCGGCGGGGCTGGAGGGGCTGGGACGGCCCCAGGGCTACGCCGCGCGGCAGGTGGAGGGGTGGACCGGGCGCTGGCTGCGCGCCAGGACCGACGACGTCCCCGAGCTGGAGGAGGCGGCGGCGTGGCTGGCGCGCAGCGTGCCCGCGCAGGGCGGCGCCGCGCTGATCCACAACGACTACAAGTACGACAACCTGGTGCTGGACCCCGCCGATCCCTCGCGGGTGCGGGCGGTGCTCGACTGGGAGATGGCGACCGTCGGCGACCCGCTCCTGGACCTGGGGACCACGCTCGGCTACTGGGCGGAGGCCGGCGACCCGCCCGAGCTGCGGCAGTTCGGCGTCACCTGGCTCCCCGGCAACCTGGACCGCCGCGGCGTGGCCGAGGCGTACGCCGAGCGCAGCGGACGCGACGTGTCCGGCATCCTCTTCCACTACGTGTACGGCCTGTTCAAGGTCGCCGTCATCGCCCAGCAGATCTACGCGCGCTACCTCAAGGGGCACACGCGGGACCCGCGCTTCGGCGGGCTCGTCCACGTCGTCCGCGCCTGCGGGCGCATGGCCGCCGCGGCGCTGGCGCGAGGACGCATCCACGACCTGGCGTAGCCGGCATCCGCCGGGGGCTCTCCCGCCACCCCCGTTACACCCGGAGCACACCTTGAGCGGCCTGCGAATCGCAGTAGATTCGTGGGCATGAGCGCGCACCCGCACTCCCGGCTACGGCTCCTCCTGTGGGCCATCCTCCTCGCCTTCGGGGTGGACCAGGGAGTCGCGCTCGCCCAGGAAGTCCACCCCGACGCCAAGGGCGGGCACGCGTGGGTGCGCCACTCCGGCGCGCGCAGCCCCGCGGCCCGGCTGCTTCCCGACCTCCCCGACGGCCCCGGCCCGGCGCTCCCCGCGCCGGCCTTCGAGCCGCCGCTGCTCGGCGCGTGGACCCGCGTGTCCGCCCCGGCCGGGCGGCGCACGGCCGCGCCCCGCTCCGCCGCCCTCCGCACCGGGTACCCGCGCGGACCTCCCGCGTAGCCCCCACCCACACGCAGTGGATCAGGCGGCGCCCCGCGCAGTTGCGTGGGGACCGCGCCGCCGCGCCGTCCGGCGCGGCGGAGGGAACGTGGCTACGCGAAAAACTCTCGTGAACAACGTCAAGGTCTTCGGGCTCATGGCCCTCCTCACCGGCCTGGTGGGCGCGGTGGGGTTCGCGCTCGGCGGCCGGGGCGGGGTGATGATCGCCCTGCTCCTGGCCGGCGGGATGAACTTCTTCATGTACTACAAGTCCGCGGACATGGTGATGCGCATGTACGGCGCGCGCGTCGTGTCCGAGGCCGAGGCCCCCGAGCTGTTCCGCATGGTGGACCGGCTGCGGCAGAGGGCCGGGCTCCCCATGCCCACCGTGGCCGTGGCGCCGCACGCCCAGCCCAACGCCTTCGCCACCGGACGGAATCCCGAGCACGCCGTGGTGTGCGTCACCGAGGGGATCGTGGGGCTGGTGAGCGCCGACGAGCTGGAAGGAGTGATCGCGCACGAGCTGGCGCACATCAAGAACCGCGACATGCTCCTCCAGACCGTCACCGCCACCCTGGCCGGCGCCGTGTCGCAGCTGGGGCAGATGGCCATGTGGGGGGCGCTCCTGGGCGGGCGCGACGACGAGGAACAGGGCGGCGCCGCCGGCGGGCTGGCGATGATGATCCTGGCGCCCGTCGCCGCCTCCCTGGTGCAGATGGCCATCTCCCGGCAGCGCGAGTTCAAGGCGGACGCCGTGGGGGCGGAGATCAGCGGCAAGCCGCTGGCGCTCGCCGGCGCGCTGCGCAGGCTGGATGCGTACGCGCACCGCATCCCCATGGACGTGGCGCCCGCCGCCGCGCCGCTGGCGCAGGTGAACCCGCTGGCCGCGCACGGCGGGGGGATCGCGAGGATGTTCTCCACCCACCCGCCCACCGAGGAGCGCGTGGCACGGCTGGAACTGCTCGCCGCCCGCCGCTAGCCCGGTGCTCGCGGCGCGCACCGTGCTGCGAGCCGGATCGTCCTGAGAGCGGGGCCCGCCGGACGCGGGCCCCGCAGTCCCGAACCACCGAGCCACCATGGACCAGCTCTGGCTGTACGTCGGGTTCAACGTTTTCGTGCTGGCGATGCTGGCGCTGGACCTGGGCGTGTTCCACAAGGAGGCCCACGAGGTCTCCATGAAGGAAGCGGCGGGGTGGAGCGCGCTGTGGGTGTCGCTCGCCCTGGTCTTCAACTTCGGCATCTACCGCTTCATGGGCCCGCAGGCCGGGCTCGAGTTCCTGACGGGGTACCTGATCGAGAAGGCGCTCTCGGTAGACAACATCTTCGTCATCGTCCTGATCTTCTCGTACTTCCAGGTCCCGCCGCGCTACCAGCACCGCGTGCTGTTCTGGGGGATCCTGGGGGCGCTGCTCATGCGCGGCGGGATGATCGCGGCGGGCGCGGTGCTCATCGAGCGCTTCCACTGGATCATCTACGTTTTCGGCGCGTTCCTGGTGTTCACCGGCCTGCGCATGGCCACCCAGGACGAGCACGACATAGAGCCGGAAAGCAACCCGGTGATCCGGCTGGTGCGCCGCTTCATCCCGGTGACCTCCGAGTACCACGGGCAGAACTTCTTCGTCAACAAGTTCGCCGGACCGGACGGGGGCGTGCGCCGCGTGGCGACGCCGCTCTTCGTGGTGCTGGTGCTGGTGGAGACCACCGACCTGATCTTCGCGGTGGATTCCATCCCGGCCATCTTCGCCGTCACCACCGACCCGTTCCTGGTCTACACCTCCAACGTCTTCGCCATCCTGGGGCTGCGGTCGCTGTACTTCCTGCTGGCGGGGGTCATCCACCGCTTCCACTACCTCAAGCTGGGCCTGGCGGTCGTGCTGGTGTTCGTGGGCGCAAAGATGCTGCTGGTGGACGTGTACAAGATCCCCATCGGCATCTCCCTGGGGGTGATCGCCCTGGTGCTGGCCGGGTCCGTGGCCGCGTCGCTATTGTTCCCCAAGCAGGCCGCGGAGAACGACCCCGTGGAGCACGACCCGCTCCGCGAGCCGCCGGAGCCGCACCGGGCCCCGATCCCCCCCGAGGAGAAGCGATGAGCGACGCACGAGCACCCCTGCCGCGCGCGAGGAGAGAGGGATGGGAGGAGTAGGCACCGAGATCGTGCTGGTCCTGCTGCTCCTCGTGGTGAACGGGGTGTTCGCCATGTCGGAGATCGCCGTGGTCTCGTCCCGCAAGGCGCGGCTCCAGCAGCGCGCCGAAGCGGGCGACGTGGGGGCGCGGCGCGCCCTGGAGCTGGCCGAAAACCCAAACCGGTTCCTTTCCACCGTACAGGTGGGGATCACCATGGTGGGGGTCCTGGCCGGCGCCTTCGGGGGGGCCACCATCGCCGCGCCCTTCGCCGAGACGCTGCGGGGCTACCCGGCCGTCGCGCCGTACGCGGACGGAGTCGCGCTCGGCGTGGTGGTGCTCGCCATCACCTACCTGTCGCTCATCGTCGGCGAGCTGGTCCCCAAGCGCATCGGCCTGAGCCACCCCGAGCGGATCGCCGCCGCGGTCGCCGGCCCCATGAACGTGCTTTCGCGGGTCTCGTCGCCGCTGGTGAGCCTGCTCACCGTTTCCACCGAGGCGGTGCTCCGCCTGCTCGGCATCCGCCGCGCCGACGAGCCCCCGGTCACCGAGGCGGAGATCTCCATGCTGATGCAGCAGGGGACGCAGGCCGGGGTGTTCGAGGAGGCCGAGCAGGACATCGTGGAGCGCGTCTTCTGGCTGGGCGACCAGCGGGTCGCCTCGCTGATGACGCCGCGGCGCCGCGTGGTGTGGCTGGACGCCGACGCGCCGCCCGCAACCAACCGCGAGATCATGTCGCGGCACCGCTTCTCGCGCTTCCTGGTGTGCGAGGAAACGCTGGACCGCGTCGTGGGGATGGTGGAGGTCAAGGACCTGTGGGCCCGCAGCCTGGCCGGCGACCCGGTGGACGACCTTCGCTCGCTTCTCCGAAAGCCCCTCTTCGTCCCGGAAAGCACCCGCGCGCTGCGGGTGCTGGAGCTGTTCCGGGAAAGCGGCACCCACCTGGCGCTGGTGGTGGACGAGTACGGGGGGATCGAGGGTCTGGTGACGCTCAACGACCTGCTGGAGGAGATCGTCGGCGACCTGGCGCTCGCGGGCGCGCCGGCGAGCCCCGGCGTGGTGCGCCGCGACGACGGCTCCTGGCTGGTGGACGGCGCCCTGCAGATGGAGGAGTTCAGGGAGGCGCTGGGGCTCCCGGAGCGCCGCGAGGAGGACCGCGAGGAGTTCCGCACCGTCGCCGGCTTCGTGCTCACGCACATGGGGCGGGTGCCGTCCCCCGGCGACCGCTTCGACGCCGGCGGGCTCCGGGTGGAAGTGGTGGACATGGACGCCCACCGGGTGGACAAGGTCCTCGTGACGCCGCTGGAGGACGAGGACGGGTCCTGAACGGCTGGGAACGTTTACGGCGGGTTCGGGCGTGCCCCCGGCTGGCGCCGGGGTCGGGCTTCGGCTCCGTAACGCAGCAAACAACGCTGCGTAACGGAGTCGAGCCCCGGCAAACTGCCGCCGGGTCTCGCCCCTTCGGGCCGTAATCCCTCACGCGGGCGGCGGCGC
>JBEVLE010000385.1:0-11758 GCA_040509335.1 Longimicrobiaceae bacterium
CCGGCTCCAGGTGCGGAGCCGGGCCCTCGTGTTCCTACCTGCCCGACCCGCTGCCTCGCGGCGGCGGCTCGGTTCTACGGCCGCTGCGTCACCACGGCCCGCACGTCCGGGTCGGACCAGCCCTCGCGCAGCACGGAGTCCCGCTGGATCTCGCGCTGCACCACCGGGTCCTTCACCAGCTCGCCCGCCAGCGTGAGCAGCTTGCGGGTCGCCTCGTCCGCCGCCGCCGCGGGAGCGGCGCCGTGTCCGGCGTGCCCGGCCGGGGCGGCGGGCGCGGTCCCGGCTCCGTGCTGCATCCCCGCGTGCGAGCCGGCCGCCGTCGAGTGCGGCGCGGTCGAATGCGACGCGGTCGAATGGCCTCCGGTCGAGTGCGCGGCCGCGCCGGACCCCGGGGAGTGGTGGGCCGCCGCGCCCGACCCTGTCGAATACCCTGCCGCCGCGTGAGCCGTCGAGTGGTCCGCGGTCGGGCGAGCCGCCGTCGCAGTCCGCCCGTAGTGGCCGCCGTGCGCCGCGCCGGGGGTGTTCGAGCCGTGCGCCGTCGCCGCGTGCGCCGCGTGGGCCGCCGCGGGCGCGGCCGCAGCTGGGGCCGCCGCGCCGTCCCGCGCGGTCCTCGCTCTCCGCTCGCCCCCGGCGGACTCGCCCGTACCCGAGCACGCGGCCATCACCGCCGCCGCCACGCCGATCCCCAGCTTCGCGTACGTCATCGTTCCCCTCGTCCGGGTCCGTTTCAGTGCCGGTGCGGATCGGCCGCGGGGGCGGCCGGCCGGGCCGGCTGCGCGCGCCGCAGCTCCGCCAGGCGCCGCTGCACCTCCGGGTCGCTCCACAGCGCGTGGAGGCGCGGGTCGGAGTGGATGCGCGCCTCCACCTCCGGGTCGGCGAGCAGCCGCACGACGAAGTCCAGCGCCTGCGCGCTGTCCGCGTCCGTGCCGCGCGCCGCGCCGGGATCCGCCGCCCGCGCCCGGCCGGGGACCTCCGACACCATGCGCCGGAGCGCGGAGTCCGCGGCGACGCGGGCCCGGATCACCGGGTCCGCCATCATCCGCCCCTGCAGCTCCGCCAGCCGCGCGGCGTCCGTGGAGTCCGGGGCCGGGGCGAGTGCGCCGTGGCCCATCGCCGCGTGGTCGCCGGCCCGCGCCGCGGGCACGGCGCCGTGCTGCATCCCCGCGTGGTCCGGCTGTGCCGCGCCGGCCTGGCCGTGCGGCATCGCCCCGTGGCTCGTCATCCCCGCCATGCCGTTCGCCATGACGGCGCCGCGCTCCACCGTGGGCGCGGGGAAGCCGGCCAGGAAGCCGGTGACCGGCCCGCCCATGTTCTGCACGCCCATGGCCAGCGACATGTCGCGCCACTCCCGCTCCGTCATCACGAACGACGTGTCGTCGCGGTAGCGCTCCGCCGCCCGCAGGATCTCGGCGCGCTTGCGGTCGCGCGGCACCTGCGGCGAGGCCAGGATGTCCGAGATCACGTCGTGCATGCCGTGCAGGTTGTCGAAGATGATCGCCGCCTCCGGGTAGCGCTCCGCGAAGCGCGGCGCCACGGCCGCGGTCATCGGCATCAGCCGCGGCATGTTCGCGGGCGCGTTCTCCAGCATCTGCCGGAAGCGCGCCACCGTGGCCGTCACCCCCGTCTGCCGCTCGTCCGGCGTCCGCCCCACCAGCAGCGGCTCGTACAGTCCCACCTGGAGCCAGTGGTACGCCCAGATGAGGCCGTTGAACCGGGGGTACTTTTCCCGGAACGCGGCGGAGTAGAACTGCCCCTCCATCAGCTCCATGTTCTTTGGCCGCGAGCTGAAGGCCACCTCCGGCCGCGACCTGTAGTAGCGGAGCAGCTCGGCCACGGCGCGGTCCCGCTCGGCCTGCGACAGGCGCTCGTCGCCCAGCACGTCGTAGATCTGCCGGTGCAGCAGGTGCGCCCACTCGAACATCAGCTTGGCCTCGGGCGCGATCTTGACGTACGAGACCTCGATCGCGCCCTCCTCCAGCGGCATCCGCGGCGGCGCCACCAGCAGCCTGCGGGTGACGAAGTCGTACTCCCGCTCCTCCAGCGCCGAGGCGGGCGCGTCGGGATGGCGGTACAGCTTCTCGTACAGGATGGCGTGCCCGTAGTCGAAGGCGTTGAAGAGGCGGTCCGCCCCCGGGTAGTTGCGCCGGAACACCCAGTTGTGCTCCGCCGGCAGGTAGAACTGCTCGTGCTGCCGCGTCCACTGCGCCGCGGCGGGCCGCGCCGCCCCGCCCAGGGCGAGCGCCGCGGCCGCGGCGGCGAGCGCCGCGCGTGTCCGTCCGTTCGCCGCGCTCATCGTCCCTCTCCGGACGGGATCAGGGAGCGCACCGCGAAGGCGTGCGACGCCCCGAAGGTGAAGAACCACCCCTGGCCGCCGCCGGCGAAGCGCCGGCCCAGGCCAAGGTCCACGTTGAACTGCGGGCTGGTCTGGTAGCGCAGCCCGGCCTCCGCCGTCCACGCCGGCGCCTCGCCGCCGTCCAGCGGCTGCTCCGCGAACACGTCCGCGATGACCAGCAGCGAGCGAAGGGGGAAGGTGCGGTCCACCGCGACCCCCGCCATCCAGCGCGATCCCTCGGGCTCCGCGCCGGGCTCCCGCCGCGCGGCGGCCGCGTCGCCGCCGGCGGCGAGCTCCGGGAGCGGGTCGGGCGACTCGTCCGGCCCGGCGCCGAAGGTGTACTGCGCGTTGGCGTGGAAGCGCGCCCAGGTCAGCGTCCGCGTGGCGATCCCCTTGAGCGAGGCGCGGGCCCGGTCCGGGGCCAGCCCGCCCACCGGCAGCATCACCTCGGCCGCGACGGCGAGCGCCGGGAGGGTGCGCGTTTCCACGTTCAGGGCGTGCAGCGCGGCGACCTCGATCCCCGCGAGCCCCGCCGCCCCGCCGTCCCCGGCCGCGTCCACCAGGGCGATGGGAAAGCCCACCTCCACGTGCGTGCGGGGCAGGACGCCGTACGCCAGCTCCGGCGCCACCTCCCAGGTGTACACGCCGCCGGACGCGCGCTCCAGTCGCAGCGGCGCGAGCTGGAGCTCGAAGGCGTGCCGCTCCACCGGGGCGGCGTCCTCCACGCGGACCGGGCGGCCCCGGTCGGTGTTGTAGTAGTCGGTCTGCGCGCCCAGCGGCGCGGCGAGCGCGCCCAGCGCCGCGGCCACGCCCGCGAGGGTGCCGCCCGCCGTGGATCGGTTCTTCATTGCTCCGTCGTCTTCGTGGAAGCCCGCGCCGTGCATCAGCGGGCGTGCTTGTACATCATGTCCACCAGCTCGTCGTACATCGCCTCAGCGGCGTCGCCGTCGTCGCCGCGGATGGCGGAGGCCGCGCAGTGCTTCAGGTGGTTGCGCATCAGCTCGCGCCCCACGCCGCGCAGCGCCTCGTGCACCGAGGCGATCTGGGTCATGATGTCGGCGCAGTAGCGGTCCTCCTCCACCATCCGCTGGAGGCCGCGGACCTGCCCCTCTATGCGCCGCAGGCGCTTGAGGTTGCGGTCCTTGATCCCGCCGTCCACGCCCACCGCCCTGCGGCCGCCCTGGTCGTGGGTCCCGCACCCGCAGGCGGGCTGCGCCCTGGGGAGGGTGTCGTCGCTGGTCGCCATCGTCGGCTCCGTCGTCCCGTCGGGTTGGAAAAGGTGCCTACGGCCGGAAGCGGCGCAGGCGCAGGCTGTTGGCGACCACGCTCACCGAGCTGAAGGCCATGGCCGCGCCCGCCAGCACCGGCGAGAGCAGCAGACCGGTGGCGGGGAAGAGCGCGCCCGCGGCCACCGGGATCCCCACCACGTTGTAGACGAAGGCCCAGAACAGGTTCTGCTTCATCGTCCGCATGGTGCGCCGCGACAGCTCGATGGCCGACACCACGCCGCGCAGGTCGCCGCGCATCAGCGTCACGTCGCTGGCCTCGATGGCCACGTCGGTCCCCGTGCCCACGGCGATCCCCACGTCCGCCCGGGCGAGCGCGGGGGCGTCGTTGATCCCGTCGCCCACCATCGCCACCGTCTTCCCCTGCTCCTGGAGGCGGCGGACCTCGGCGACCTTGCCCTCGGGGAGGACGCCGGCCACCACCCGGTCCACCCCGGCCTGGCGGGCCACCGCCTCGGCGGTGCGGCGGTTGTCGCCGGTGAGCATCACCACCTCCAGCCCCATGCGGTGCAGCCGGGCGATCGCCTCGCGCGAGGTGTCCCGCACCGGGTCGGCGATGGCCAGCAGCCCGGCCAGCTCGCCGTCCACGGCCACGTACACCGGCGTCTTCGCGTCCCCCGCCAGCCGCTCCGCCGCCGCGGCGAGCGGCGCGACGGCGACCGCGTAGTCGGCCATCAGCGCCTCGTTGCCGATGGCGAGCGCGTGCCCGTCCACCACGCCCACGGCGCCGCGGCCCGCCACCGCCTGGAACCCCTCCGCGGGGGCGAGCGACAGGGCGGCGTCGCGGGCGTGCCGCACCACCGCGTCCGCCAGCGGGTGCTCGGACGACGCTTCCAGCGAGGCGGCCAGCCGCAGCAATTCCGCCTCGCGCCCCGCCCAGGCGGCGGGGACCACGTCGGTCACGGTGGGGCGGCCCTCGGTGATGGTGCCGGTCTTGTCCAGCACCACCGTCCGCACGCCGCCGGCGCGCTGCAGCGCCTCGCCGCCCTTGATCAGCACCCCCATCTCCGCCCCCCGCCCGGTGGCGACCATCACCGCGGTGGGGACGGCGAGCCCCATGGCGCACGGGCAGGCGATGATGAGCACCGCCACCGCCGCGGCGAAGGCCCGCACCCCCGGCGCCGCGTCCGCGGCCACGAACCACACCACGAAGGTCGCCACCGCGAGCTGGAGGACCACGGGGACGAACACGGCGCTGATGCGGTCCGCGAGCCGCTGGATGGGCGCGCGGGAGCCCTGCGCGTCGCGCATCAGCCGGACGATGCGCGCCAGCATGCCGTCGGCGCCCAGCGTGGTCGCGCGCAGCCGGAAGGCGCCCGTGCGGTTGATGGTCGCGCCGATCACCCGGTCGCCCACGGCCTTTGGCACGGGGAGCGACTCGCCGGTGAGCATGGACTCGTCCACCGCGCTGGCGCCGGAAATCACCTCGCCGTCCACCGGCACGCGCTCGCCGGGGCGCACCACCACCACGTCGCCCCGCTTCACCTCCTCCACCGGCACGTCCGCCTCCACGCCGTCCCGAACCACCCGCGCCGTGGGGGGCTGGAGCTTCACCAGCGCCCGCAGCGCGGACGACGTCTGCCGCTTGGCGCGCGCCTCCAGCGCGTTCCCCAGGAGGATCAGGGCGATGATGAAGACCACCGTCTCGTAGTACACGTCCGGGGCCACGCCGCGCGCCCGGAAGAAGCCCGGCGCGACGGTCGCCGCCACCGAGTACGCGAACGCCGCCCCCGTCCCCACCGCCACCAGCGTGTTCATGTCCGCCGAGTGGTGGCGGAAGGCCACCCAGGCGCGGGTGTAGAAGTGGCGCCCCGCCCAGGCCATGACGCCCAGCGTCAGCAGCATCAGCCCCCAGGACAGGATCGCCGCCGGCACCCGGTACAGCCAGGGGAGCGCGCCCTCCAG
This sequence comes from Longimicrobiaceae bacterium, assembly GCA_040509335.1. Classification (GTDB taxonomy): domain Bacteria; phylum Gemmatimonadota; class Gemmatimonadetes; order Longimicrobiales; family Longimicrobiaceae; genus JAFAYN01. The sequence continues at coordinate 5,524 of JBEVLE010000385.1, forward strand.
CGCGGGGCTCAGCCACCCCGTGGTCCAGCGCATGAAGGGGTCGGCGGCGGGGCCGTGCGTGCCGGGCTCCCCCGCCGCCATCAGCGGCATGGACACCGCCATGGCGGCCACGGCCACCGCGAAGCTCGCCCCCGCCTTCGCCCGCAGCTCGCGGAAGTCCGCTTCCTGCGCCCGGTCCTGCTCGTCCTGCTCCTCGAACGCGGTCCGCTCCGGCGGGGCCAGCTCCGCGCCGTACCCGGTTGCGCGGATGGCGTCCACCAGCGTGTCGGGCGTGGTCGCCGCCGGGTCGAAGCGGACCGTGGCGCTGCCGGTCATCAGGTTGACCGCCGCGTCCCGCACTCCGGGCTGCTTCGAAAGCGCCCGCTGCACCCGCCCGGAGCAGGCGGCGCACGTCATCCCGGACACCGGGATGGTGACGTTTTCGCCCGCGCCCGGGGCCGTGCCCGCCCCAGGCTCCGCCGTGCCGCTCGCCATTTCCGTACCCCTCCCCTCTATTCGTCCACGATCAGCTTGCCGCGCAGCATCCCCATCCCGCAGGTGAAGTCGTAGCTCCCCGCCCGCTCGGGCGTCAGCTCCACCGCGGTCTTCCTGAAGGCCGGGAGGAACTTGCGGATCCCGAACTCCGGGATCACCACCTCCTCCGAGCACCCCGAGGTTTCCTGCCGGTCGAAGACCAGCCGCACCGGCGCGCCGCGTTTCACCCGCACGCGGGCGGGCTCGTAGCCGCCCCGCACCCCGATGGTCACCTCCTGCACCCCGCCCGCGGCGGCCGCCGCCGTGGCCGGCGCTCCTCCCGCGAGGAAGAAGAACCCGTTGATCCAGGCGATCGCGGCCAGCCCGGCCAGCACCACTCCCCATTCCATCGCGCTCATCGCTACCTCCCGGGCGCCTCGATCCCGTACCCCTCCTCCTCGATGACCCACCGGATCCGCTCCGGCGTGACCGCGCGCGGGTCGTACTCCACCGTGGCCGAGCCCACCTTCACCTCCCGCACCTCCACGCCGTCCAGCCGCTCCAGCGCCCCCTTCACCGCGGCGACGCAGTGCCCGCAGCTCATCCCGCTGATGCCGATGGTCGTGCTCTCCATGCTCGCGTCTCCGTGCGTGAAAGGATACCCCCGGGCCCTATCATCGAATGGAATCTATGTACCCCCCTCCCCTATGTCAACCGCGAGCCGCCGCCTGGCCCGGGGCGAAATCGGGCGCAACGAAAAAGCCCGGCGCGGGGCCGGGCTTTCGGGGGTGGAGGGAAGGGCCTTGCGGGGGCTCGCGCCCCGCCGCAACTTGCGCCGGGGCTACACCGCGACGGTCAGCGTCGCCACGTATCCCGCCGCGACGCTCCCGCTCATCGTCGCCAGCTCCAGCGCGGAGCCGTCGCTGAAGACGTTGTCGGTGGCCAGCGACACCTGCGACAGGTTGCTCGCGCTCCCCGTGTGCCCGCCGGACGCGTACACCGCGTCGCACGCCGCCTTGGGGAGCGCGATCTGCGAGGTGGCGGTCTTGTTGGACACGCTGGTGGCCGCCGCCACGCTCGGGAACACCTCGAAGTGGATGTGCGGCCAGCGTCCCGCGTAGCACCCCGGGAAGATGGAGGTGAAGGCGACCTGTCCGGAGGCGTCCGCTTCCTGCACGCCGCGCAGGTAGTTCTGGGCGGTCGCGCCGCTGGAGTACAGCGAGTAGCGCCCCAGGCGGTCGCAGTGCCACAGGTACACCGCGCGGCCGGCCAGCGGGGAGCAGGTGGAGGCCGAGACCAGGACGAGCCGGATGGTCAGCGCCACGCCGTCGGCGGTGCCGGAAAGGCCGGCGAAGCTGGAGCGGATGTCGCCGCGCACCACCCCGGTCTGGTCGAGGACGTTGGCGCCGTTGGACCCGTCGCCCGGGTACGGCCCCGCCGTCTCCTGCGGGATCCGGCTGCACGCGCCGGTTCCCGGGTCGGTGCCCTCCGTCGCCCCGGTGGAGTCGCTGCACCCGAACAGGGCCAGGGCGCCCGCCCCCAGCGCGTAGCGCAGGAGGTCGCGGCGCCCCATCGCGGAGCCGGTGGCCGAAAGGTCGCGGTGCAGGCCGCCGAAGTCGTCGTGGCCGTCGTCGTGGTGATGATGTCTCATGGGGGCCGTCCGGAGGGGGGTGGGGGGCTCGCGTGCGCCGTGTCGCCCCCTGAAGACACCCCGGCGGCGGCCGACCCCTACCCGCCGCCACGACCCCCTCCGCCCTTTCGCCGCGCCCATGTTCTCCTCCCCCAGGCCGGTCATCGCCATGGTCCACGTGGGCGCGCTCCCCGGCACGCCCGCGAGCCGCGCCACCCTCCGCGAGCTGGAAGGGCGGGCCGTGGCGGAGTGCGCCGTGTACCGCGCCGCGGGGGTGCACGGCGTGGCGCTGGAGAACATGCACGACGTGCCGTACCTGCGCGGCGGCGTGGGCCCGGAGATCACGGCGGCCATGACCGTGCTCGCGCGGGCGGTCAAGGAAGCGAGCGGGCTCCCGTGCGGCATCCAGATCCTGGCCGGCGCCAACCTGGAGGCCATGGCGGCGGCGCACGCGGCGGGGCTGGACTTCGTGCGCGTGGAGGGGTTCGCCTTCGCGCACGTGGCGGACGAGGGGATCATCGAGTCGTCGGCGGCGGCGCTGCTGCGCTTCCGCCGCCACATCGGGGCCGAACGGGTGCAGGTGTGGGCCGACGTCAAGAAGAAGCACGCCTCGCACGCGCTCACCGCCGACGTGGGGATCGGCGAGACCGCCGCGGCGGCGGAGTTCATGCGCGCGGACGCCGTGATCGTCACCGGCTCCGCCACCGGCGAGAGCCCCACCGCGGCCGACGTGGCCGAGGTGCGCGGGCGCTGCGGGCTTCCCCTGTACCTGGGCTCCGGCGTCACCGCCGGGAACCTGGAACAGTTCTACACGGGCGCGGACGGGTTCATCGTCGGGTCGGCGCTCAAGGAGGGCGGCCGGTGGAGCGGGGCGGTGGATCCCGGGCGCGTGGAGCGGTTCATGGCTGCGCACGCCCGCTGCGGTGGGTGAATCAGGGTCCGCTGGTTGAAGGGCAGGGTTTGGGCGTGCCCCCGGCTGGCGCCGTGGTCGGGCTTCGGCTCCGTAGCAGACGAAACAACCGTCTGCAACGGAGTCGAGCCCGCGCAAACAGCCGCGCGGTCTCGCCCCTTCGGGCCGAAATCCCTCACGCGGGGCTCGCGCTGGCGTCCGCTGGGGCCCCCACCCGGCTCGCTTGGGCTCGCCACCCTCCCCCAATTCTGGGGGAGGGCTGACCGAAGGTCAGGTGTAGTTGCCGTTGCGATCTGCGCAGGGAGGTCGGGGGAGGCTGCGCAGGAGGTGCGTTGTTCGAAGCCAGCGTGATCCCGCCCTCGCTCGGAGCGTGGGCGAGTGCTCTGGCGAGTCCCTTCGGGTTTCGCACCCACGGAGCAGCCGCCCCCGGCCGACCCCAAACACCGGAGCCTGCCGGAGCGCACCGTCGTTGATCCCCGGCCGCCAGCAAGAAACGGAGAAACGGCATAGGGCCCGCACGGAGATCCGTACGGGGCCTTCGCTCACCCGGGCGGGACGGGGCAGGGGGCGCTACCCGTCGGCACGGAGCGCTTCGGTGGGCTCCACCCGCAGCGCGCGCCGGGTGGGCACGATGCACGCGAGCATGCACACGCCCATCATCAGCGCCGCGTACGCCAGCACCGCCGCGGCTCCGCGGGGCCAGAGCGCGCCGCGCATCAGCCCGAAGGCGAGCGCCGCGGTTACCAGACCCCCCGCGAGGACGCCGAGCCCCACCTGCGCCACCGGCCGCGCGAAGATCGCCGCCACCACGCGCCGCGCGTCCGCGCCCAGCGCCACGCGGATGCCGATCTCGCGCGTGCGCCGCGACACGGTGAACGCGGTGACCGCGTAGATCCCCGCCAGCGAAAGGAGCAGCGCGACCGAGCTGACCAGCGCCAGCAGCCGCCAGACGAAGTCCAGCTCCATCCACATCGACGCCCCCGCCCGGTCCAGCGGCATCACCTCGTGCAGCCGGAGCGTGGGGCCGGTCGCGGCGGCGAGGGCGCGCAGCCGCGGCGCGAACGCCTCCGGGCCGCCCCGCAGGTGCACCGCCAGGTACACCGGGGACGACGCGCCGGGCACGGCCGCGTGGTACAGGCCCGCGCCGTTCTCCGGGTCGTCCGCGATCATCCCCAGGTCCCGCACCACGCCCACGATCTCGTGCCAGGGCCCCGGCTCCTGGCCCGGGGGCACGGCGTAGCGAACCCGCCGCCCCAGCGGGTTGCGCCCGCCCAGCACCCGCCGGACGAACGACTCGTTCACCACCACGGTGCGCGCGTCGGGCCGCAGGTCGGCCGAGTGGAAGCCGCGGCCCGCGTGGACGGGCGCGCCCAGCGCGCCGAAGTAGTCCGGGTCCACCGCGGCGCCGGTCACCGTGTGCCCGCGGTCCGAGTCCGGCTCCGCGGCCCCGCCCGCGTCCACCTCCACCCACCGCTGCGGGTGGGTGGTGCGGGGGAGCCGGTCGGTGAAGGCCGCGCCGGCCACCCCCGGCTCGGCGGCCAGGCGCCGCCGCAGCTCCACCGCCGCCGCCGGGAGCCGCGCCGGGAGCTGGGGCGCGTCCCCGTCCATCTCCAGCCGCGCCGACAGGTACTCGCCCGCCGGGAAGCCCACCTCCAGCGACTGCACCCCCACCACGTAGCGCCGCGCGAAGAACGCCGTCGCGGGAAAGGCCACGGTGACCGCCACCTGCGCGACGATCACCGCCGTCCACAGCCTCCCGAAGCGAAGCCCGCCGCTCCCCGCGGCGAGCTGGCGGAGGCGCGCGTCCACGCCGCGGCCCGTCATCTTGAGCGCCGGCACCACCCCCGCGATGGTCGCCCCCAGCACCGCCAGCGCGGCGGCGTACAGCAGCGTCGTGGGCGACAGGCCGTCGTGGAACCAGAAGGGGAGCCGCCCCTGCGACTCCGCGCGGTACACGTCCAGCCACCACCCCAGCGCCAGCCTGGCCGCCGCGAGCCCGGTGGCCGCCGCGGCGACCCCCAGCACCAGCGCCTCGGCGAAGAGCTGCGCCACGATGCGGCTGCGGCTGGCCCCCAGCGCGCTCCGCACCACGATCTCGCCCTCGCGCGTGGCCGCCCGCGCGAACATCAGCAGCGCCACGTTGGCGCACACGAGCACCACCAGCATCACGAAGAACAGGTTGGCCGCGTACATGGCCCGGTGGAGCGCCGGGGGGAGGTCGATCATGACCACCGACTTCGCGAACGGCACCGCCTCCGGGCGCAGGTGCCCGTGCGTGGCGGGGAAGTCGGCCGCCGCGCGCCTGCCCAGCGCCGCCAGCTCCGCCCGCGCCCGCTCCAGGGAGGCGCCCGGCGCGAGCCGCCCGAACACCTCCACCGGGGGGCCCTCGCCCGCCTCCGGGTCGTACGCGGCGGGGCGCAGCGGCACCCACAGCCGGTGGGCCACGGGAAAGGCGAAGCCCTCCGGCATCACCCCCACCACCGTGGCGTGCGAGGCGCCCAGCCGGACCTGGCGCCCCACCACCGCGGGGTCGCCCCCGAAGCGCGTCCGCCACACGTCGTAGCCCAGCACCGCCACCGGCGGGGCGCCGGGCCGCTCGTCCGCGTCGGCGAGCGCCCGGCCCAGCAGCGGGGCGACGCGCGCCACCCGGAAGGCCGAGGCGCTGATCTCCGCCAGGTACACCGGCTCCGCCGGCGCGCCGGGGACGATCAGGTTGCGCTCCAGCGAGCGGAAGGCGCCCAGCTCCTCCACCGACCGCAGCGTCTCGCGCCAGGCCGCGAAGTCGCGGAGCGTCTGGCCGTGGACGGCGCCGGTGCGCGCGTCGCGGGTGCGCACCGCCACGATGCGGTCGCCCCCGTCCAGCGGGAGCGCGGGGTCCACCAGCTGCCGCACGAACTCGAAGGCGCCGGCGCCCACCGCGATCGCGAACGCCATCGCCAGCCCGCCCACCAGCGTCAGCCCCGGGTACTTGAGGAGCAGGCGGAAGCCCAGCCTGAAGTCCAGCGACAGGCCGCTCACCCACGCCAGCCCGCGCGCGTCCCGCACCTCCTCCCGGTACCGCTCCACCCCGCCGAATGCCACCGCGGCCCGCCGCCGCGCCTCGCGCGGGTCCAGCCCCGCCTCGCGCACCAGGCGCTCGGCCTCCATCTCCAGGTGGAAGCGCATCTCCTCGTCCATCTCCGCCTCCGCGCGCTCCCGGAAGAGCAGCCCCCGCACGCGCTCGCGCGCCCCCGCCGGCCACC
>JBEVLE010000386.1:0-9992 GCA_040509335.1 Longimicrobiaceae bacterium
GGAGGGGGAGCACGACAGTACGGAGTTCGAGGGTCAGGAAGCCCTCCCCCGGAATTGGGGGAGGGTGGCGAGCCTGAGCGAGCCGGGTGGGGGCGCAGACGACGCCAGCTCGGCCTCGCCCAATCACGACGCAGTTCTCCCCTCCCCCCTTGCGGGGGAGGGGCCGGGGGAGGGGGGTCGGACCGACGCACCGGTCCCCGTCCACCCCGACAACCTGGCCTACGTCGTCTACACCTCCGGCTCCACCGGCACCCCCAAGGGCGTGCTCGTCACGCACCGCGGCCTCGCCAACTACCTCGCCTTCTTCGACCGCGAGATCCTGGGCGACGACGGCTTCGCGCTGCCGCTGGTATCCCGCCTGTCGTTCGACGCGCACGTCCGGCAGCTCTTTCCGCCGCTGCTGCGCGGCGAGCCCGTCTGGGTGCTGCCGGAGGACGCCGTCGCCGATCCCGTGGCGCTCCTGGAGGCGCTGGGGAGCCGCGGGCGCGTTTCCTTCGGCGGCGTGCCCTCGCTGTGGGGTGCCGTGATGGACGCCATCGAGGCCGGCGAGCGTCCCGCGCCACACGACCTGCGGGCGGTGCTCCTGGGCGGCGAGGCGTTGCCCGCGGAGCTCGTCCGGCGCACGCTGGAGCGCTTCCCGGGCGTGCGCATCTGGAACCACTACGGGCCCACGGAGGCCACGGTCAACACCACGGTCGCGCGCGTGGAGGACGCGGAGCGTGTGAACCTGGGTCGGCCCATCGCCAACGCGCGCGTGTACCTGCTAGACGCGTACGGCGCCCCGGTGCCCGTGGGCGTGGCGGGCGAGCTGCACGTGGGCGGGGCGGGGGTGTCGCGCGGCTACCTGGGGCGGCCGGAGCTGACGGCCGAGAAGTTCGTCCCGGACCCGTTCGCGGGCGGGCCGGGCGCGCGGATGTACCGCTCCGGCGACCGCGTCCGGTGGCTCCCCACGGGCGAGCTGGAGTACCTGGGGCGGACCGACCAGCAGGTGAAGGTGCGCGGCTTCCGCGTGGAGACGGGGGAGGTCGAGGCCGTGCTGCTGCGGCACCCGTCGGTCCGGGACGCCGTGGTGGACGCGCGCGGGGACGGGCGCGGCGGGCTGCGGCTGGTCGGCTACGTCGTGGCCGCCGAGAACGCGGCGATTTCCGTCGCCGAGCTGCGCGCGTGGGCGGGCGGGCGGCTGCCGGAGTACATGGTCCCCGCCGCGTGGGTGGTGCTGGAGCGCGTCCCGCTCACCCCCAACGGCAAGGTCGACCGCCGCGCCCTCCCCGAGCCCGACCCGTCGGCGGAGGCGGGCGCGCGGGCGGCGCTCACGCCCACGCAGGAGATCCTGGCCGGGATCTGGGGCGAGTACCTGGCGGTGGAGGGCGTGGGGCCGGACTCGGACTTCTTCGCGCTGGGCGGCCACTCGCTCACCGCCACGGGGATGATCTCGCGGGTGCGCGCCGCCTTCGGGGTGGAGGTGCCGCTGCGCGCGGTCTTCGAGGGGCCGCGGCTGGCGCGCCTCGCCGGGCGCATAGACGCGCTGCTGCAGGACGGCGCGGGGGCCGTGCTCCCGCCGCTCGCGCGGGCGCCCCGCGCGGGTCCGCTGCCGCTCTCCTTCGCGCAGCAGCGCCTGTGGTTCATCGAGCAGATGGACCCGGACGCCCGGCTCTACGTCCTCGCCTTCGCCTACCGTATGCGCGGCGCGCTGGACGTGCGCGCGCTGCGCCGCGCGGTGGGCGAGACCGTGCGCCGGCACGAGGTGCTGCGGACCCGCTTCGAGGAGGCGGGCGGCGAGCCGGTGCAGGTGGTGGACGCGCCCGCGCCCGTCCCGCTCCCCGTGGTGGACCTGCGCTCCCTGGGCGCGGCGGAGGCCGAGCGCCGGGCCGGGCGCCTCGCCGAGGCCGAGGTGCGCCACCGCTTCGACCTGCGCGCCGGCCCGCTCCTGCGCACCACGCTGGTGCGCATGGCGGACGACGACTGGGCCCTGCTGCTGACGGTGCACCACATCGTGTTCGACGGGTGGAGCACCGGCGTGTTCAACGTGGAGGTGTCCGGGCTGTACGGCGCGTACGCGGCCGGGCGCGAGCCCGACCTCCCGGAGCCGGCCTTCCAGTACGCCGACTACGCCGTGTGGCAGCGCGAGTGGCTCGCCGGCGACGTCCTGGCGGCGCAACTCGCCTGGTGGCGGGAGCGGCTGGCGGGGGCGCCGCCGCTGCTGGAGCTCCCCACGGACTCGCCGCGCCCGCCCGTTCCCGGCGCGGCGGCCGCCCGCGTGTACTTCGGCGTGCCGGAGGAGGCCACCCGCCGCCTGTACGCCCTGGCGCGCCGCGAGGGGTCCACGCTCTTCATGGCGCTGCTCGCCGCGTGGCAGCTCCTGCTGGCCCGCTGGAGCGGCCGGGACGACGTGGTGACGGGCGCGCCCATCGCCGGGCGCCGCCGCACCGAGGTGGAGCCCATGGTGGGCTTCTTCGTCAACACCCTGGCGCTGCGCACGGACGTGGCGGGAGATCCCACCTTCGGCGAGCTGCTGCGACGGGTGCGCGAGGCCACGCTGGGCGCCTACCAGCACCAGGACGTCCCCTTCGAGCGGCTGGTGGAGGAGCTGGGCGTGCGGCGCTCGCTCAGCCACGCGCCCGTCTTCCAGAACCTGTTCGCGGTGCAGAACCACGAGCGCCTGGCGATGCGGCTGGAGGGGCTGCGCCTGGAACCGTTCCCCACCGAGGCGGACGCGGCCCGCGCCGACCTGGCGCTGACGCTGGTGGAGGGCGGCGACCGGCTCCTGGGGATGCTCACCTTCCGGGTCGAGCTGTGGGAGGCCGCGACCATGCGGCGGCTCCTGGGCCGCTTCATGCGCCTGCTGGAGGAGGTCGGCGCCGCCCCCGAGCGGCGCGTTTCCGCGCTGCCGCTCCTGGACGGCGCGGAGCGCGCGCACCTGCTGTCGGAGCTGGGCGGCGCCCCCGGCGAGCCGCCGCGGCGGTGCATCCACGAGCTGTTCGCCGAGCAGGCGGCCCGCACCCCGGACGCCCCGGCGGTCGTCTTCGGGCCCGACGCGCTCAGCTACGCGGAACTGGACCGCCGCTCGGGCGCGCTGGCCGCCGTGCTCCGGGAGCGCGGCGTCGGCCCGGAGGCGCGGGTGGGGCTGTGCGCCGAGCGCTCCGCCGCCCTGGTCGTGGGGATGCTCGCCGTCCTCCGCGCGGGCGGCGCGTACGTCCCCCTCGACCCGCGCTACCCCGCCGCGCGCCTGGCCTACGTGCTCGCCGACGCCCGCGTGCGCGTGCTGCTGACCGACGGCTCCGCCGGCGACCGGCTCGCGGACTTCCGGGGCGAGGTCGTCGCGCTCGACACCCCTCACCCCCCGGCCCCCTCTCCCACGAGGGGAGAGGGGGAGCACTACAACGACACGTCGGAGGGCGAGGGTCAGGAAGCCCTCCCCCAGAATTGGGGGAGGGTGGCGAGCCTAAGCGAGCCGGGTGGGGGCCATCTCGCGGACGCCAGCGGGATCTCCGTCACCCCCGACTCTCTCGCCTGCGTCGTCTACACCTCCGGCTCCACCGGCGCCCCCAAGGGCGTCGCCGTGCCGCACCGCGGCGTCGTGCGGCTGGTCCGCGGCGCCGACTTCGTGCGGCTGGGCCCGGGGGACCGGGTGGCGCAGCTGTCCAACCCGGCCTTCGACGCGGCGACGTGGGAGATCTGGGGGGCGCTGCTCAACGGCGGCTGCGTCGTCGGCATCGACCGGGACACGTCGCTGGACCCGCGGCGGCTCGCGGACGCGCTGCGCGCCGGGGGGGTGACGGCGCTCTTCCTGACGACGGCGCTCTTCGGCCAGGCGGTGCGCGAGGCGCCGGACGTCTTCGCCGGCGTGCGCCACGTGCTCTTCGGCGGGGAGGCGGTGGACCCGGCGGCGGTGCGCGCGTGCCTGGCCGGGGGCGCGCCGGGGCGGCTGCTGCACGTCTACGGGCCCACGGAAAACACCACGTTCAGCACCTGGCACGTGGTGGAGCGGGTGGCGGAGGGCGCGCACACGGTGCCGATCGGGCGGGCGGTGGCGGGGAGCACGGCGTACGTGCTGGATCCGGCGATGGAGCCGGCGCCGGAGGGGTGGCCCGGCGAGCTGTACCTGGGCGGGCACGGGCTGGCGCGCGGCTACCTGGACCGCCCGGACGCGACCGCCGAGCGGTTCGTCCCCGACCCGTTCTCCGGCGGCGGCGGGGCGCGGATGTACCGCACCGGCGACCGCGCGCGCCGGGGCCCCGCGGGCGCAATCGAGTTCATCGGGCGGACCGACCAGCAGGTCAAGATCCGCGGCTTCCGCATCGAGCCCGGCGAGGTGGAGGCGGCGCTGCTGGAGCACCCGGCGCTGGCCGACGCGGTGGTGGCGGTGCGCGAGGACGTGCCGGGCGAGCGGCGGCTGGCGGCGTACGTGGTCCCGCGGGAGGACGCGTCCGTGGACGTGGAGGCGCTGCGCGAGGGGCTGCGGCGGACGCTGCCGGACTACATGGTCCCCGGCGCGATCGTGGTGCTGGAAGCGCTTCCGCTCACCGCGACGGGAAAGACCGACCGCGCCGCGCTCCCCGCGCCCGACCCGGCCGGCGCCGCGCGGGAGTTCGTGGCCCCGCGCACGCCGGTGGAGGAGATGCTGGCCGGGATCTGGGGCGAGGTGCTCGGCGTGGAGCGCGTGGGCGCGGAGGACGACTTCTTCGACCTGGGCGGCCACTCGCTGCTGGCGACGCGGGTGGCGTCGCGGGTCCGGGCCGCCTGCGGGGTGGAGCTCCCGGTGCGCGCCCTCTTCGAGGCGCCGACGCTGGAGCGCCTGGCGGAGCGCGTGGAGGCCGGGCTGCAGGCGGAGATGGCGGACTGGGAGATGGAGGAAGAGCTGGAGCGCCTGGAAGGGCTCTCCGACGAGGACATCACGCGGCTTCTCGAGGGAATCTAGACATGAGCGGGATCCCCGAGCGCCTGGCGCACCTCAGCCCCGACCGCCGCGCGATGCTGCAGAAGCTCCTGCTGCAGCGCGCCGGCGCGAAGGCGGACCCGCGGCAGGTGCGGCCGCGGGAGGGGGACGGGCCGGCGCCGCTCTCCTTTTCCCAGCAGCGGCTCTGGTTCCTGGACCAGCTCGAGCCGGGGAGCGCGGCGTACAATCTCCCGCTCCTGCTGCGCCTGCGCGGCCCGCTGGACGAGCGGGCGCTCGGCCGCGCGCTCGCCGGGACGGTGCGCCGCCACGAGTCGCTGCGCACCCGCTTCCCCCTAGTGGACGGCGAGCCGGTGCAGCAGGTGGACCCCGCCGGCCCGGTGCCGCTCCCGCGGGTGGAGCTGGGCGCGCTCGCCCCGGCGGACCGCGAGCGCGAGGCGCTGCGGCTTGCCGCGGCGGAGTCGCGCCGCCCCTTCGACCTGGCGCGCGGGCCCGTGCTGCGCGCCGCGCTGGCGCGGCTTGGCGCCGACGACCGGGTGCTGCTCCTCAACCTCCACCACGTCGTTTCCGACGGGTGGAGCATGGGGATCCTGACGCGCGAATTGTCTGCGCTGTACGCGGCGTTCGCGGAGGGGCGCCCGTCCCCGCTGGCCGAGCCGGAACTGCAGTACGCGGACTACGCCGTGTGGCAGCGCTCCGCGGTGTCCGCCGAGGCGCTGGACGGGCAGCTCGCCTGGTGGAAGGAGCGCCTGGCCGGCGCGCCGCCGCTGCTGGAGCTGCCCACGGACCTCCCGCGCGGCCCCGCAGCCGGCGCCCCCGCCGACTCCCTGCCGCTGGAGGTGCCCGCCGCCACGGCGGAGGGGCTGCGCCGGCTGGCGCGGGAGGAGGAGGCCACTCCGTTCATGGTCCTCCTCGCCGCCTGGCAGCTGCTGCTGTCCAGGTACGCGGGGCAGGACGACGTGGTGGTGGGCTCCCCGATCGCGGGGCGCACGCGGGTGGAGCTGGAGGGTCTGATCGGCTTTTTCGCCAACACGCTGGCGCTGCGGACCGACCTGTCGGGCGACCCCACCTTCCGCGAGCTGGTGGGGCGCGTCCGCGGGTCGTTGCTCGCCGCCTACGCGCACCAGGACGTCCCCTTCGAGCGGCTGGTGGAGGAATTGCGCGTGGAGCGCTCGCTCACCCACGCCCCGCTCTTCCAGGCGATGTTCGCCATGCAGGACGCCGACCCGGCGGACGCGGCGCTGCGGCTGGGCGCGGCGGTGGCGGAGCCGCTGGAGCCGGCGGGGGCGGCGGCCAAGTTCGACCTCACCCTGTCGCTTTCCGGCGGGGGCGGCGCGCTGGGCGGGGGGCTCACCTTCCGCGCGGACCTGTGGGAGCGGGCCACCGCCGCGCGGATGCTGGAGCACCTGGGCGCGCTGCTGGCGCAGGCCGCCGCCGATCCCGGGCGCCGCATCTCCCACATGCAGCTGGCCGGCCCCGCGGAGCGCGAGCAGGTAGTGCGCGGGTGGAACCGGACCGCGCGCGACCATCCGGCCGGCTGCCTGGTGCACGGGATGGTGGCCGCGCAGGCGGCGCGCACCCCGGACGCCGTCGCCGTCGTGCACGGCGCGCGGTCGCTGACCTACGCGGAGCTGATCGGGGCGGCCAACCGGCTCGCGCACGCGCTGCGGCGGCGCGGCGTGGGGCCGGAGGTCCGCGTGGGCGTGTGCCTGGAGCGCACGCCGGAGATGCTGGTCGCGCTGCTGGGCGTGCTGGGGGCCGGGGGCGCGTACGTGCCGCTGGACCCCGCGCACCCCGCGGACCGCCTGGCCTGGGTGCTGGAGGACGCCGGGGCGCGCGTGCTGCTCACGCAGGAGCGATGGGCGGAGCGCTTCGCCGGCTTCGCGGGCGCGGCGCTGCGCCTGGACGCCGACCGCGCCGGGCTGGAGCGGGAGCCGCCGGAGGCGCCCGAGAGCGGGGCGGCGCCGGAGAACCTGGCGTACGTCGTCTACACCTCCGGCTCCACCGGCCGCCCCAAGGGGGTGGGGGTGGAGCACCGGAGCGTCGCGGCGCTGCTGCACTGGCTCGCCGGGGAGGTCCGCCCGGAGGAGCGCGCCGTCGTCCTCGCCTCCACCTCCCTCGCCTTCGACGTGTCGGTGGCGGAGATCTTCGACACGCTCTGCGGGGGCGGGCGGCTGGTGCTGGTGGACAGCGCGCTCGACCTCCCCGCCGCGGCGCGGACGGACGACGTCCGGCTGGCGTACATGGTCCCCGGCGCCGCGGCCGAGCTGCTGCACGCGGGCGCGATCCCTCCGGGGCTCCGCGCCCTCGCCCTGGCGGGCGAGGCGCTCCCCGCCGCGCTGGCGCGCGGGCTGTACGAGGCCGGCGTGGGGCGCGTCGTCAACCTGTACGGACCCACCGAGGCCACCGTCTACGCCACCTCGTCGGTGGTGGAGCCGGGCGCCGCCCGCGTCGCCATCGGCCGGCCGGCGGCGAACGCGCGCGCGTACGTGCTGGACGCGCGGCTGGAGCCGGCGCCCATCGGGCTCGCGGGCGAGCTGTACCTGGCGGGGCGGGGGGTGGCGCGCGGCTACCCGGGCCGTCCCGGGCTGACGGCCGAGCGCTTCCTTCCCGACGCCTTCGCGGAGGAGCCGGGCGCGCGCATGTACCGCACCGGCGACCGCGTGAGGTGGCTCGCCACCGGGGAGCTGGAGTACCTGGGGCGGATGGACCAGCAGGTCAAGGTGAGGGGCTTCCGCATCGAGCCCGGCGAGGTGGAGGCCGCGCTCCTCGCGCACCCCGCCCTCCGCGAGGCCGTGGTCGTGGCCCGCGAGGACCGCCCCGGCGACCGCCGCCTGGTGGCGTACCTGGTCGCGGCCGGGGGCCCGGCACCGCCGGCCGCGGAGCTTCGCGAGCTGCTGCGGCGCCGTCTCCCGGAGTACATGGTCCCCTCCGCCTTCGTGGCGCTGGATGCGCTTCCGCTCACCGCCTCAGGCAAGACGGACCGGCGCGCCCTCCCCGCGCCGGAGACGGGGGGAGCGGAGGAGCACACCCCGCCGCGCACCCCCACCGAGGAGATGGTGGCGGGGATCTTCGCGGAGGTGCTGGGCGTGGGCCGGGTGGGCGCGCACGACGGCTTCTTCGAGCTGGGCGGCCACTCGCTGCTCGCCACCCGCGCGCTCGCGCGGCTGCGGCCGGCGCTGGGTGTGGAGGTGCCGCTGCGCGCCGTGTTCGAAGCGCAGACGGTGGCGGGGCTGGCGGCGCGCGTCGACGCGGAGCGCGCCGCGGGCGAGGGCATCGTCCCGCCGCCGCTGGTGCCCGCGGAGCGCGGCGGGCCGCTCCCGCTCTCCTTCGCGCAGGAGCGGCTCTGGTTCCTGTTCCAGATGGAGCCGGAGGGCGCCGGCTACAACATGCCCTGGCCGGCGCGGCTGCGCGGCCGGGTGGACGCGGGCGCGCTGCGGCGGGCGCTGGGCGCCCTCGTGGCCCGCCACGAGTCGCTGCGCACCACGTTCCACGCCGCTGCCCGCGGCGCCGTGCAGACGGTGCACCCCGCCGCGCCTGTCCCGCTCCCCGTCGTGGACATCGCCGCCCTGGCGCCGGAGGTCCGCGAGCGCGAAGCGCGCCGGCTGGCGCGCGAGGACGCGGCGCGCCCCTTCGACCTGGCGCGCGGCCCGCTGCTGCGCACGGCGCTGCTCCGGCTGGGGGACGCGGAGAGCGTGCTCCTCCTCACGCTCCACCACGTCATTTCGGACGGGTGGAGCATGGGCGTGCTGCTGCGCGACCTGTTCACGCTGTACGGTGCCGGGACCGGCGGCGGGCCGGCGGCGCTCCCGCCGCTTCCGGTGCAGCCCGCGGACTTCGCGGTGTGGCAGCGCGCCTGGCTCGCCGGCGACGTGCTCCGGCGCCAGCTGGACTGGTGGCGCGAGCGCCTGGGCGGCTCCCCCCCGGCGCTGGAGCTGCCGACGGACCGCCCGCGGCCCGCCGTCGCCGGAGGGCGCGGCGCATCGCTGGCGTTCGCGGTCCCGGCGGAGACCGCGCGGGAGCTGCGCGCGCTCGCCCGGCGCGAGGGCGCAACGCTGTACATGGCCGCGCGCGCCGCCCTGGACCTGCTGCTCGCCCGCTGGTCGGGGCAGGAGGAGCTGGTCGTCGGCACCCCCATCGCGGGACGCACGCGGGTGGAGACGGAGGGACTGGTCGGCTTCTTCGTCAACACGCTGGCAATGCGGGTGGACCAGTCGGGCGACCCGACGTTCCGCGAGCTGCTGGGCCGCGTGCGGGAAACGGCGCTCGGCGCGTATGCCCACCAGGACCTCCCCTTCGAGCGCCTGGTGGAGGAGGTCGCCCCCGAGCGGAGCCTTTCGCACACGCCGCTCTTCCAGGTGATGTTCGCCCTCCAGAACGCGCGCGGCGGGGACATCCCCCCGCTGGCCGGGGTGGAGGTGGAGGCCTTCGGGAGCGAGGTCCGCACGGCGCGCTTCGACCTGGAGCTGGACCTGGCGGAGGCCGGCGACGAGCTGGCCGGCCGCCTGCGCTTCCGCACCGACCTGTTCGACGCGTCCACCGCCGGGCGCTTCGCGGCGCAGTACCTCGCCGCGCTGGCCGCGGCCTGCGCCGCGCCGGACGAGCGCCTGTCGCGCATCCCGGTGCTCCCCGCGGAGGAAGCCGCCCGGCTCCTCGCGTACGGCAGCGGCCCCGCGATCGTGGGCTCCGACTTCGTCCCGGCGCACCTCCGGTTCGCGGAGCAGGCGGCCCGCACGCCGGGCGCGCCCGCGGTGCTGTCCGCCGGCGGTTCTCTCACGTACGCGGAACTGGACGCGCGCGCCGCGGCGCTGGCGAGCCGGCTGCGCTCCCGCGGCGCCGACGCGGGGCATGTCGTGGGCGTGTGCGTGGAGCGCGGGCCGCAGGTGCTCGTCGCCCTGCTGGCGGCGTGGAAGGCGGGCGGCGTCTACCTCCCCCTCGACCCGTCCCACCCTGCGGAGCGGCTGTCCTTTCTGCTGCGCGACTCCGGCGCGGCGCTGCTGGTGACGGAGTCCGCCGTCGCCGCCTCGCTCCCGGAGCTCGCGGGCGAGGTCGTCGTGCTGGACAGGACCCCCCTCCCCCCGGCCCCCTCCCCCGCAAG
>JBEVLE010000387.1:0-4046 GCA_040509335.1 Longimicrobiaceae bacterium
CGTTTCGGAGGGAGACAGCCGGGCGGTTTCGGCTGGCTCCCTCCGGCGAAGGGAGACCCGGGGGCAGTTTCCCGGGGCTCCCGGAGCCCGCGGAGGAGACCGGCAGCAGTACCGCCGGGCTCCGTAGCGGCCCCACCAGACCCGCCGAAGACACACCCCGCAACACCAGCATCCGCAGAAACATGGCACGAACGACGGTGTGCCTCTTGCATACGCTGCGCACTCCCCAAAGCCATCACGGGGTGAACCCACCATCGGGAAGAAAAAGGGAGGACGTATGGCTCGCTATGGACGAGACTTCGACCGCAATCGCGGGGGGATGTTCGGGAACCGGGGCATGACGGGGCGCGACTACGGACAGGACTACGGCTACGGCGCCGGTGGGACGGGGAGCGACGAATACCGCGGCGGCATGTCGCGCGGCGGCGGCTACGGCGGGATGGGTTCGGACGGCTACGGCTCCGGGTACGGCGGCATGGGGTCGGACGCCTACCCGAGCGGCGGGCAGTCGCGCGGGGGCTACAGCGGCTTCGGCAGCGGCGGCGGCGCCTACGACAACGACTACGGCTCCGGCGGGATGAGCCGGGGCGGCGGATACGGCGGCTCCACCGGCGGATTCGGGAGCAATCGCGGCACCGGCTACGGGGGCGGCGGGATGACGGGCGGCGGCTACGGCGGCACGGGCGGCGGCTCGTCGTACGGGCGCGGCGGGATGGGCGGCGGCTACCGAGGCGACGAGTACGGCGGCGGCGAGGGCGGCTTCGAGTACGGCTCCGGGCGCTCGTCGCAGGGCGGCGGCTACGGGGCGTACGGGGGCGGCTACGCGGGGTACCAGGGCGGCTTCGGCGGCGGCTTCGGCGAGCCGGGGTACGGCGACTACGGGCTGGGCATCACCGGCGGCGGCGGCGGGATGGGGCAGGGCGGCGGGATGGGGCAGACCGCGAGCCGCGGCGGGGGCCAGGAGACGCGCCGGCGCGCCTCCGAGATCATGACGCGCGACCCGGAAACGGTCACCGCGGACGCCACCCTGGCCGAGGCGGCCAGGAAGATGCGCGACCTGGACGTGGGCATCATCCCCGTGGTGGAGAGCGAGCAGAACAAGCGCCTCAAGGGGGTGGTCACCGACCGCGACATCACCATCCGCGCGGTCGCCGAGGGCAAGGACGCCAACAGCACCAAGGTGCTGGAGGTGATGACCTCGGGGGTGGAGACCTGCAACCAGAACGACACGGTGCAGGACATCCTCAGCCTGATGGAGCGCGAGCAGGTGCGCCGCGTGCCCATCACCGACCGCGAGGGGCGGCTGGTGGGGATCGTCGCGCAGGCGGACGTGGCGACCGAGCTCGCCGACTCGCACGAGGGGATGCACGAGGTGGCGGACACCCTGGAGCGCATCTCCGAGCCCGGCCGCGGGGGCCGCGGCGGCATGCGCGGCTCGCAGTCGCGCGGGATGCAGGCCGGCGGCCGCTCCGGCGGGATGCAGCCGGGCGGGACGTCGTCCGGCGGCGCGATGGCGGCGGGCGGGCGCTCCTCCGGCGGGACGCAGTCCGGTACGGCTTCCTCCGGCGGGCGGCAGGCGGGCGGCGCCCAGGCCGGCGGGATGCAGGCCGGCGGCGCGCAGACCGGGACGGCGCAGTCCGGCTCCGGCGCGGCGGCTGGAGCACAGGGCCGCACGCAGTCGGGCGGCACGCGCGGCTCCGCCGCGGCGGGGAGCGAGGGCGGCGAGTAGCTCCGCCGCCCGGCCGGGAAGGGAAGAGGAGGGGGGCCGCGCCGCGGCTCCCCTTCGCCGTTCGTGCACGTGTTTTTTCGGAATTTCCGCCCCGTGGCGGCTTCCCGGCGGGGCCCGGAAACACACGGCGGGCAACGGCATAGGCCTTGCTTGGCTGCCGGCCCCCGCACGCGAGCGGGTGAGGCGGGGAGCGGACGGGAACCTGAATCGATCGGGAGGAGCCATGCACAACGAGCGCGACGTGGAGTTCACGCCTTCACCGGACATGGGGGCGGCCGCCGGCGGAGTGGAGTTCACGCCGGCTCCGGGCCTGCAGGGCGCGGCGACCCCCAGCCCGGCGGGGGCCGCCATCGACCAGGCGAAGGCGACGGCCCAGCGCCTGATGGGCGACGCCCAGCAGAAGACCACGGAGCAGGTGCAGACGCACCTGGACGGCCAGAAGACCCGCGCGGCCGAGTCGCTGAGCGGCGTCGCCCAGTCGCTGCGCACCACCAGCCGGCAGCTCACGGACGCGCCGGCGGGGCTGGGCGGCTTCGTGCAGCAGGCCGCCGACCACGTGGACGGGCTGGCGCGCTACCTGGAGAGCAGCGAGGTGGGCGACCTGGTGGACGACGTGGAGGACTTCGCGCGGCGCAGCCCCGCGGTGTTCCTGGGCGGCGCCTTCGTGCTGGGGATGCTGGGGGCTCGCTTCCTCAGGAGCTCGCGCCGCAACCTGGTGCGCAGCGAGCTGCGGCAGGGGTGGAGCACGCACGATCTCACCGGGCGCATCGACGATCCCACGCGCGACGCCGTGGGCCGGCCGCGGGCGCCGGGGTACGCTCCGCCCGCGGAGCGCACCGGCTCGGAGTACAAGGCCGCGGGACCCCGCGAAGGGTAGCCGGCGGGAGCACGGACCGGAAACCTTTCGACGACGAGCCCAGGAGGAGCGATGGCCGACAGGGACGACGAATACGTCCGGGTGGACGAGCGCGTGGCGATGGGGGCGGAGGCGGGCCGCGACCGGCAGGACCCGGACGCGATCCGCACCGACATCCACCAGACGCGCGAGCGCATGAGCCACACCATCGAGGAGCTCAGCGGCCGGCTCAACCCGGAGCACCTCAAGGCGCAGGTCAGGGAGAACGTACGCGAAGCCACCATCGGGAGGGCGGAACACATGGCGCAGAGAGCGATGGGCCGGGTCTCCGAGACCCGGAACGGCATGATGGACACGCTCCGGGACAACCCGCTCCCGGCGGCGCTCGTGGGGATCGGGCTGGGGTGGCTGCTGTGGAACGGCCGCAAGCAGCACGACGACCGCTTCGCCGGGGACGCGGCCTACCCGGCGCGCGGCCGCTACCCGCTGACCGGCTACCGCGAGCCGGGGTACGGGGCGCCGGGCTACGGCGCGGCCGCCTACGGGAAGTCGGACTTCGGGAGCTGGACGGGGCGCGAGCCCGCCGGCGCGTACGGCGGCTCGGGCGGCTACCGCTACGAGGAGGACGAGCCCGGGGTGGTGGACCGCGCCCGCAGCCGCGCCTCCGAGCTGGGCGAGACCGCCCGCGAAAAGGCCGGCGACCTCACGGACACCGCGCGCGACACCGTGAGCGGCCTGGCGGACCGCACGCGCGACGCGGCCGGCGACGCGGCGGAGCGGGCCCGCTCGGCGGCGGAGACGCTGGCGCACCAGACCCGCTACCGCACGCACCGCCTGGAGGACCGCTTCCAGGACGCGCTGCACGAGAACCCGCTGGTGGTGGGGGCCGCGGCCGTCGCGCTGGGCCTCGCGGCCGGGATGAGCGCCCCGGCGACGGCCCGCGAGGTGGAGCTGATGGGCGCCACCCGCGACCAGCTCTTCGACCGCGCCAGGGAAGCGGCGAGCGAGGCCGGCGAAAAGGTGCAGGCCGTCGCCGGGCGCGTCGCCGAGGAGGTGCAGAGCACCGCCATGGAGACAGCCAAGCAGGCCGCGCAGGAGCAGGGCCTGACCTCCTCCGGCGCCACGGGGGCGGGCGCCGGTACGGCCGGCTTCGGGGGCACCGGGACCGGCGGGGCGGCGACGGGCACCGGGAGCACGGGCACCGGCGGGCTCGGGGCGGGGATCGACACGGACGACGGTGGCCTGACCACCACCGGCGGCACGGGCACGGGCACGGGCACGGGCACGGGCGGGACCGGAACCAGCGGCGGCTTCGGCACCGGCGCCGCCGGGAGCACGGGCACCGGGACCGGCGGCTTCGGCACCGGCACGGCCGGCCCCGGCGGCACGGGCACCGGGGCGATCTGACCGCGGAGTCCCGCGGGTGAAACGCGAGAGCGGCGCCGGGATCGTCCCGGCGCC
>JBEVLE010000388.1:0-2609 GCA_040509335.1 Longimicrobiaceae bacterium
AGCCAGCCGAAACTGCCCGGCTGTCTCCCTCCGCAACGGATCTGAGGGGTACTGCGAACTGCGACTGCGCCCCCGCCGGGAGATCCCGGTGGGGGCGCGTGTCGTTCCGCACTTTCGCACCGCCGTTTTCGTATCCCTGGCGTCGCACGGGCTCGCCGCACATACTTGTGGGCGGGCGGTCCCAGCGGGGCCGCGCCGGGCCGCACCTCCGCGCCACGCGGAACCCTTCCCCCCGCGGCCAGGTACATCCCTCCGAGCACTCCCCTCCACCCGCTTTCCCGGAGGCCATCCGAACCCTTCGCAGGCACCCCGCCGAAGCGCTGCGGAACCGTGACGGCGCAGGCCGTCCGCTGGCACCGTTCTCGCAAACGCTCGGCCCCGCAGGAGGTGACCCGGCGCGGCCCCGGACGAGGTCCCGGAACCGCGCCCCGCGCAGGCGGCGGGCGTCACGGCCGGCCGCCCTACCTTCAGCCAGAGAGTGCCAGTTGCGGACGCATGAGCGCAGCGGTGCCCTTCGCCGGGAGCTGGAGCACCGCATAAAGAACGGCCAGTGCGTGTACTGCCGGGCCCCCGCGGTCCCGGACAACCCCCTCACCCGCGAGCACGTCATCCCCCGGGCGCGCGGGGGCCGAAGAAGAGACCTCCGCATCATCGTCCCCGCCTGCGCCCGCTGCAACCAGCGGCGCGGCTGCCAGGAAATCGTCCCCTTCCTCCTCGCCCGACCCCGCCGGATCTCCGCCTTCCTCGAGTACCTGTCCACTCTCCCCTCCGAAGCCATCCAGGAAATCGACCGCCGCGTCTTCGCCGAGCTGTACGCCGCGCTCTGGCTGCTGCGCGAGTGCGCGGCCCACGGGGCCGGGTGGCGCAGCCACGCGGAGCACCTGTGCAGCGGGCGGCGCCTGCACCGGCGGCGCTACGCGGCGCGTCGGGTGATCCTGGCGGTGGAGGGGCGGCTGGAGCGCGTCCGCGAGCGGGGATCACACCCGGAGGGGCCCAGCTGTCTGCTCCCGGAGCGGCGGGAGGCGCGCGCGGCGCACCGCATCGAGCGCTCGTGCGAGGAACTTCTCGCCAGCCTGGTGACGCTCCTGTCGGTAGTGTGGAGCGTCGCCGCGGAGCGGGTGGGCGACGAGCTCGGCCGCGAGCTGCGCCGCCCCGGCCGCCCCCATCCCGCCGACTCCCGGCCCTTGGACGACGGGGAGCCGGGCGAGGACGGGGAGGACGACGCCGCCGTGGTGTCGCTGGACGGCTGGCGGCGCCGGGCCCCGCGCCGCCGCAGGCCGCGGGTGGACTCCCGCCGGGGCCGCGGGGCGCGGCGGGGGAGGGCCGCGTGACCCCGGTCGCCACCATCGGCTACGAGGACGCCACGGTGCAGCGGCTGCTGGACGCGCTCCAGGGGGCCGGGGTGGACCTCCTGGTGGACGTTCGCGCCGTCGCCAACTCGCGGCGCCCGGGCTTCTCCAAGTCGCGATTGGCGGAGAACCTGGGCACGGTGGGGATCGAGTACCTGCACCTGCGCGCCCTCGGCACCCCCGCCGAGGGGCGCGCCGCCGCCCGCGCCGGCCGCCACGACGAGCTGCGCGCGGTGTTCACGGAGCACATGGCGACGCCGGCCGCGCAGGACGAGCTGGAAACGCTGGCTGGGCTGGTGCGCGCCGGCCGCCGGGTGTGCCTGCTGTGCCTGGAGGCGGACCCGGCGCACTGCCACCGCAGCATGGTGGCCTCAGCGCTGGCGGAGCGGGTCCCCATCGAGGTCGTCCACCTGGCGCCCTGAGGCGAGCGACGCAGGTGAGGGCGTGACGGTACGTGAGGGAGGTCCGTCTGGGTAGCGGGCCTCCCTCTTCTCGTGATGCTGTCGACACGGCGCGAGCGGTTGCCGTTCGCCGTTGCCGTTCCCGCAGTATCCCCCAAAATCTGTACGGGAGGAGACTCGCCGGCTGTTTGGCGAGGCTCCTCCCGTGCGCAGGGAGACCCGGGGGCAGTTTCCCGGGGCTCCCGGAGCCCGCGCAGGAGACGGACGGCAGTATCGTCCGGCTCCGTAGCGGCCCGTCTCGACGAAACCCCGTGGAAAACGCTAGAAGTTGCGCCGCCCCCGCAGGTCCCGGTCGTACCCGAAGCGCATGTCGTCCTGGAACGGGTCCCGCGGCGGCCGGTACCCGCCGCGCGAGGTGTGCGTCCCGCCGCGGGTGTCGTACGTGTGCAGGTAGTCCTGCATGTCGCCGATGCGCCCGATGCGGTCGCCGCCGTACGGGTCGAAGTTGCGCTCGTTGCCGCGGTAGGGGCGGTCGTAGGTGTAGTCGCGGTTGTAGCTCGCGGTCACCCGGTTGGAGTCGCCGCCCGCCGCCCGGGTGGGGTACGAGACGTCCTGGTCGCCCCAGGCGCGCGGCCGGGCGCCGCGCCCGGAGGGTCCCGTCGTTTCGCGGTAGCCCCGGAGGCCGTAGTCGTAGCTGCGATCGTAGCGTGACATGGTGGTGTCCCGGTGTGGGAAGCTCGGCCCGGGCGCGCGGCGCCCCGTCGTACGGGCCCGAAGCCTGCAAGGCGTGTTCCCGCGGGTGCCTGCGGCGCCCCGGCGATCCCCCTTGGACGGTCGCGGGGGCCGGCAGGGGGCCCGT
>JBEVLE010000389.1:0-4276 GCA_040509335.1 Longimicrobiaceae bacterium
GCGCTGCTGCGAAGCTTGATGGTCACGCTCTTTCGCCTGGTTGGCCATCACTCCATCAGCCGGGCCAGGCGCTACCTCGCTCATGATGTCCCGAAGCTCTGCCGGTTACTAGAATGAAACAGCCCTACGGCGCAGCCGGGGGCACGCCCTCACCCGAAGTTCAAAGCCGTTCCGACGAGGACCCGACTCAGAGCCCGCCCCCCATCCGCAGGTGCACCCGCCACCCGCCCCCGCCGATCCCCCGCGCCACGTCCAGGCGCAGCAGGTTGTCGAACACCGACACACCCACCCCCGCCCCCCGCAGCGGCCGGCCGCTCCAGAAGCCGTCGCGCTCCCCCGCCCACCCCGCGTCGCCGAACACCGACAGCCGCATCGCCGGGCCGCCGCGGGTGAGCTCGCCGCGCGCCAGCCACAGGCTCTCGCCCCGCAGCGAGGCCGGGTCGTGGCCGCGCACGGTGGTCGCGCCGCCGATCTGCCATGCGCGCTGCGCGGGCACGTCGCCCAGGCCGGTGCCGGCGGCCAGCGCCACCCCGAAGCCCACGCCGCCCCACAGCGGACGGTCGGCGGTCAGGCGGACGAGCGGGCGGGCGAAGGTCCGGTCGCCGGTCTCGCCGTGCAGCTCCACCTCGGCGCCGGCGCGGAGCCGGGCGGGGTCGTCGCCGCGGAAGCCGCGCATGCGGAGCGTGGCGCCGGCCTGGTCGATCTCGTCGGCGGCGAGGTTGGCGCGGGTCTCGAAATCGCCGTCCACCAGGGCGCGCAGGCTGGCGTCGGAGCGCGCCCGCACCGCTTCCTGGCGCTCCGCGAACAACCGCAGCTCCCAGCTCCGGGGCCGCGCCGCGGGGGGCGACAGGCGCACCTCGGCGCCCGTGCCGCGGAAGTAGTCGTTTTCCTCGCGGCCCAGCAGGAGCGCGCTGGCGGAGCTGGCGAGGGAAAAGGGCTGCGACGCCACCTCCACGGCCTCCAGGCCGCGGTACGCCGCCGCCTCGGCCCGCAGCGTGGAACCGGAGCGCACGGCGGCGAGCCGCGCGCCCACCTCGCCGGTGGTGCCGGCGCGAAGCTCGCCGCGCAGCTCCGCCGGGCCCAGCGGGAGGACGGCCCGGGCCCCCAGCGACAGGCCCTCCACGCGGTTGTAGCGCACCAGCTCCGGGGTGAGCAGCTGCACGCCGGGGCGCGCGACGCTCCAGGGGACGCCGGGGATCCCGTCCAGCAGCCCGGCGAGCTCCCGCAGGTCGGCCTCGCCCACCGGCCCCTCGCCCTCGTCGTAGATGTCCGCGGGGAGCGCGGGGCTCGCGACCAGCTCGGCGGCGGAGGCCCGCGTCACCAGGAAGGTGCGGTCGCAGCCGCCGCCGCCGGCCGCGGCGGTGTCGCCCGCCGCCACGCGCGCGGCCGAGCGGGTCCACGCCGAGTCCCACGCCGCGGCGCGCGCGGAATCGCTCGCGCGCGGCGGCCCCGTGCCGATGGTGATGCTCCCGAACGCCCGCGGGCGGCAGGGCCGCTCCGCCGCGGCGGCGAGCGCCGCGTCCGCGGGGGGCGCGCCGGACAGGGTGTCGCCCAGCACCGTGTAGCCCTCGTAGCGGCGCTCGTAGGCGAGCGGAAAGCGCGTCCCGGCGACGCTTACCACGCCGCGCGCGACCACGGTGCGCGGCATCCACCAGCGCAGGTCCAGCAGCCCGTAGTCGATGGCGACGTGGTCCAGCTCGTTCGTCACCTCGGGGAGGACCACCGACACGCGGGAATCGCCGGCGCTGCGCGCGCGGCTCAGGCGGAAGGCGGCCCGCACCACCGCGTGCGTCGCCGCGTCCACCCAGAAGGAGCCGTTGATCAGCCGCGCGTCGGGGCGGCGGGCGGCCACGCGCAGCTCCAGCAGGCGCACGCCGCGCCCGTCCGGGAGCCGGATCGCGGCGCTGTCGCCGCTGGCGAAGCGGTAGAACGCCTCGCTCCCCGGCGCCAGCGGGTGGCGGATGAAGGTGGAGTCGAAGCGGAGGAGCATCTCCGAGTCCACCGGGTCGAAGGCGAGCGACGGGACCGTCCCCGCCAGGTCCGGCGGCGGGAGCTGCGCCCCGGCGCGCATCAGCGGCTGCGCCTCGCGCGCGCCGAGGACGTCGATCCGCACCGTGTCCCGGGTCCAGGCGATGTGGGCCGCGGTCTCGCGCCGGAAGAGCAGCCGCTCCGCCCCGGCGACGGCCATGCGCGCGGAAAAGCGCTCGTGCGCCGTCACCTCGTACGCGGTGATGCGGGTGTCCACCACGGCGCGGCGGGCGCGGGCGAGGCGCACCAGCTCGCGGGCCCGGGGGTCGCGGTAGGCGTCGGCGTGCGCGGCGTCCTGCGCGGCGGCGGGCGCGGCGCACAGGAGCAGCGCGAGGACGAGGAGGGGGCGCATGGGCGGGACGGGCGGAGGGGGAGGGTGGACGACGTCGCACGGTGTACTGCGGCGGGCGCGGCGGAGTTCCGGGGGCGCCGCGGCGGCTCGCCCGCCCGCGTCCACGTCACACCGGGTCCAGCAGACCCGCATCCATCTCGGCCATCTCCGCCACGTCGGCCGCGACGGAGGGCTGGATCCCCTCGTGGCGCGCCGCCGCGCCGATCCGGTCCAGGGGCAGCTTGAAGGTGGAGTGGTTGTGGAAGTGGATCGTCCCCAGGAACCGTCCCTTGCCCCGCGCGAAGCACCGCCGCGCCCAGTGGTACACCTCGCTGCGCACCAGCTGGGCCTCCAGCGTGGTCCCACCCGGCACCGGGCGGATCTGCCCGTCGCGGACGTTCATCGAGACCCCGCCGGCATACTCGTGGATGAACCGCTTCACGTTGACCGCGTCGGTCGAGAAGAGCAGCGCCTTGTCCGGGTGCGCCGCCGCGTGCAGGTCCGCGCGGGCGTCGATTGCCGCGGCGTCCATGCGCGGGACCCTCACCCCGCCGCACACGTTGAAGCCCCGGTCGCCCATGGCGGTGAGGCCGTGGTAGCTCACCAGGTCCACGTCCTTGTAGTGGGGGATGCTTCCGGTGCGGCGGGCCCACACGTCCACGTCGGAGTCGCCCGGCGGATCGTCGCCCTCGGGGAGCACGAACGACGCGTTCACCGAGACCAGCGCCTCCGAGCCGGTGGCGGCGCGCAGGCCGACGATGGCGCCCACCACGAAGGAGCTGAACTCTGCCAGGCGGGCGAGGTCCGCGGGCCCGGCCACCGGGCGTGGCTCGTTCATCACCTCCAGCACCACGTTGCGGAGGCCCGCCACCGCCGTCATCACCCGGCCGATCAGCTTCTGCTGCACCAGCCGCGTCGCCCGGCCCGCGGGCGGCGTCGTGAACTCGCGGTGCCGGTTCGCGGGCGCCGTGGCGTTCGGGATCAGGTGGAGGTCGGCCCAGTCCCTGTCCGGGTCCGGGACGTTCTGCGCGTTCCAGGGGCTCAGGCTCCACGTCCTCGTGTTGTCCCGCGGGTCCAGGACCACGTCGTAGTAGTTGAACAGGGAAAGCTGCACCACGACGCCGGCGCGGTCGGCCTGCTCGACGAAGGCACGCAGCCGCCTGAAGAACGGCAGGTTCCAGGCGCCCCGCTCCACGGCGCCCCGCACGTCGTAGTGGACTCCGGCGTCCACCGTCCTGCGGACGAACGGAGAGAGGGTGACCAGGCCGCTGCTGCGCCGCAGGGTGCCCCCGGTGAGGAAGACGCGCAGGAAGTTGCAGCCCGTGCCCGCCATCTTCTGGAAGAAGGGCGAGAAGTCGTTCCCGGTCTCGTCCCAGGATTCCAGCGCCACGGCCGTCGCCCTGTCGTCGGCCAGCTGGCAGGGCGCGCCGCCCGGGCCGAACCGGGTGACCACGTGCGGCCGGCCTCCCGCGCGGACGAATTCCGGTGAGCGGCCCGGGTCGAAGAACACGTCGTAGGCACCGCCGCGCAGCACGGTGATCACGCCGTTCAGGGAAAGCTTTCCCGTCGCGCGGTCGCGCTCCAGGGTGGTGATGGGCATGGTGATGGGCATGTCGTCCTCCGTGGGGTGGGGCGGGGGTGGGTGCTCCGCCGGCCGCAGGTCGGACACGAGAGGCCCGGGGGAGCCGTGCGGCCCGTCGGGTGGGCCGTCTTTGCACTCTCCGCGCCCGGGGGGGGACTGGGCATCAGGGTGCGTAAGTCGTTGCAGGCCAGCGGGGATGGGGCACCCGTGGGACAGGCGGACCGGGACAGGAGGACGGTGCAATGTGGCAGGAATGTCCCTCCACGTGATCGGCAGTGTGCGAGCAGGGGCCCCGACCCACGAAAACACGACGGGGCCGGCGGGAAGCTCCCGCC
>JBEVLE010000390.1:0-15126 GCA_040509335.1 Longimicrobiaceae bacterium
AGCCGAAACTGCCCGGCTGTCTCCCTCCGCAACGGATCATGGGGGTACTGCGGAACCGCAACGGCAAAAAGCCCCACCCCTGCGCGGGGGTGGGGCTTCGTCGTGGGGGCATACCTTCCACGGCAGGCCCTCAGTCGGCCGGCCGTGGAGCCTGCCGTCCGGCCAGAAGCGTAGGCAGGCGCGCCACCACTCCCGTTTCCGTGGTCTCCATCTCCCCGCCGGCCGCGGCGAAGAGCGCCGCCAGCCCCGCGCCGCCCACCTGCGGGCCCACGGCGTCGCCCTCCGGCTCCACGGCGATCGTCACGCGGCGCTCGTCGCCCGAGCAGCGCACGTCCACCCGCAGGGTGCCGGCCTCGCGCGCCGCGAGCGCGGCGCAGGTCAGCAGCGCCAGCAGGGCGTGCGCCAGGGCGGTCTCGGGGCACAGGACGGGGAGCAGGTCGGGGTCCGATTCCACCGCGAAGTGCACGTCGCGCGCGTCGCGGTGCTGCGCCACCAGGGCGAGCACGTCCGGGAGCAGCTCGGACAGCCGCAGCGGGATGGGCTCCTCGCCCGGGCGGCGGGGGATCAGCGCCAGCAGGCGCAGCGTGTCCCCCAGGCGCTCCAGCTCCTCGCGCAGGACGCGCGCGGCGTCCACGTCGCCGGCGCCCCCCGCCCCGGCGAGCTGCACCAGCGCGCTCAGGGTGCCCAGGCGGTTGTTGAGCGCGTGGTGCACCCCCGCCACCAGCCCGTCCGCGGCCGCCAGCCAGGCCTCGCTCGCGGTTCCGGCGGCTCCGGCCAGACCGGCGGCTGCGTTTTCCCCGCCCGCACCAGGGTAGTCGTCCAGGTCTCCGCGATGAACGCCTGATCCTTCCCGCTTCATGGCGGGATCAGGCGAAAGCGGGGCTCCGTGCTCGGACTCCATCATCCGCCTACGCAGCCAGCCAAAGTTCCTTCGTTTCGTCGGTCTTCTCGTCGATCTCCTCTTTCGAGAGCCCGGTGCGTGAAAGATGGTCCTGAACAGCCTCTTCCAACTGTGCTTTCACGGCGGAAGCATCATCCATGATGCGTTCGAGGCGGGTGAGGAGCGCAGCCGTCTTCTCCTGGTCCGACCGCGCGTGCTGGCATTCGAATCCGCTCCGGTGCACGAGCCAGGCGCGCTCAGCTACCACCCGTCCGAAGCTGGCTTCGAACTCTCCAGCCGGCGAAGAAAGAACACGCAGTCCCGCCATTGACGAAGCGGTGACGACACCGTTGTCGTTCAGCAGGGATGCGGCCAGTGCTCCGGCTTGCTGCGGTAGCTGATGTCGAGTGAGCACGAAGTACGAGAAGAGCGCGGCTTCCAGACGCTGGACCTCAATTAAGGTATTGCTGATCCACGCCTGCACGTCCTGAACTGCAGAGCGCTGCAGAAGCTCACCGCGCTCACGGACGGTTAGCCGCCCCGCATGCCTTCCGCGTACCGCGCGCGAGAAATCGTACTCGTCGCGCATCTCGGCATCACCTTCCTTCTTCATAAGACTCTCTTTCGCGCCGGGTCGCCTCGCGAGCACTGATGATGCGGATGGAATCTCCTCGCTCGGTGAAAACCACGACCAGAATCCGTCCGCGGTACGATCGGCCCATCAGGATGAAGCGCTGCTCGGCCCAGGAATGGTCCAGATCCGGTATCTCACTCGCGTGGACATCGGCAAAGGCCGACTCTGCTTCCGCGAACGAGACCCGGTGTTTTGCCAGGTTCCTGTCCGCCTTGTCGGGATCCCATTCGAACAGGAGCGCCATCTTCAAGATACGGGAGACAGCCATCCAAGGGTATAACCAGTTATACTCCCTTGAACGACAGGAGGTGTGAAACGAGTCGGCAGGATCAGGAAGCGAAGACCACTTGGCGGAAAGCACGACGCGGGAGGTATGGCGTGGATCGTCTCCTCCCCGTTTGTGCAGTCACCCGACGAAGCCCGCATATGGAGTACCGGAGAGGCAGCCACCTGAAGGAAGCTAAATCCGGTGCCGAGTCACACGATTCGTCGCCGTAGCGCGTCAATCTCCCAGCTTCTCCACCAGCTTCGCCATCTCGTCCAGGTCGAACGGCTTGGTCAGGCAGGGGCGGCCGGTGGTGATCCCCTGGCTGGTGCGCGACCGGCCGATGTCGCCCGTCATCAGCGCGGTCCTCCCCCGCAGCGCCGGCATCGCCTCCAGCTTTTCCAGCAGCTCCAGCCCGTCCCCCGGCATGCGTGCGTCTACCAGCGCCACGTCGAAGTCCCGCTCCCCGGCCAGGCGCACCGCCTCGTAGGCGTCGCCCGCCTGCGTCACCTCGTGGCCGCGGCGCCCCAGGAACAGGGCGATCGCCATGCGCAGGTTGGGCTCGTCGTCGGCCACCAGCACCCGGAGCCGCCGCTGCGGCTCCACCGCGGGGCGGCGCGCCACCCGCGGACGCGGGGAGGGGGGCGCGCCGGCGCGCGGGAGCTGGAGGAAGAAGGCGGTGCCGCGCCCCTCGTCGCTCTCGGCCCACAGCTGGCCGCCGTGGTCGCGGACGATCCCGGCCGAGATCCCCAGCCCCAGCCCCGTCCCCGCCGGCTTGGTGGTGTGGTACGGGTCGAAGATGTGCTCCAGGCGCTCGCGGGGGATGCCGGGCCCGTTGTCCACCACCGACAGCACCACCCCCTCCGACGACTCGCGGGTGCGGACGATCAGCAGGCGCGGGCCCGCGCGGGAAGCGAGCGCCTGCTCCGCGTTGACCACCAGGTTGAGGATCACCTGGTGGAGCGCCCCCGCCTCGCCCATCACCGGCGAGAGCGCCGTGTCGAAGTCGCGGCGCACCTCGATCCCCGCCGTTTCCAGCGCGTAGCGGTGGATGCTGAGCACCCGCTCGGAAACGGCGCTCAGGTTCACCGGCTCGCGCCCGCCCGCGCCCTGCTGCCGCGCGAAGCTGAGCAGGTCGCCCACGATCCCGGCGATGCGCGTGCTTTCCCCGATGATGATCTCCAGCGCCTCGCGCTGCGCCGGGCCGCCCGCCTCGCGCGCCAGCAGCTGGGCGAAGCTCTTGATGGAGGCGAGCGGGTTGTTGACCTCGTGCGCCACCCCGGCCGCGAGCTCCCCCACCGAGGCGAGCCGCTCCGCCTGGCGGCGCCGCTCGCGCTCGGCCACGAGCTCGCTGCGGTCCTCCACCACGACCACCCCCCAGGGCTCGCCGGCCCAGCGGCGGGAGCGGATCACCAGCCGGACGGCGCGCTGCCCGCTCGGCCCGGGGAGGCGCACCTCCGCCTCCAGCGCCACCCCCTCCGCCACGCGCGAGCGGAAGAGCTCGCCCACGCCCTCGCCCTCCAGCACGGGCGCCAGCTCGCGGAAGAAGTCGCGGCCCAGGGTGTCCGCCGCGCCGCGCCCGGAGAGCAGCACCTCGGCGGCGTTGACGTGGCGCACGACGCCGCGCGCGTCCAGCACCAGGACGCCCGCGGGGAGCTCGTCCACCAGCTCGCGGAGCCAGTCCAGGGCGTCGGAGATGTCGGGGACCACGGGGACGGAGATGGATGCGGCGGACAAGGGAGTCATGACGAGGGGAGTCATGGAGGGGCGACGTAGAAACGGAATGGTGGACGAAATTACCACCGGCCCCGTCTTCCCGCAACGCATCCGCGCCATCCGCACGCTCTCAAAAGGACATCGGGCAGGAGGCCCGCGCGACGCGGTGTCCTTCGCCCTCCCCGCTCTCCTGGCGAAACGCCGCTCCGCGCTCTACCATAGGAGATGGCGCGCCCGCCGGACGGCCGCCTCGCCGCCCGCGGCTCCCCACGACGGCCCGTGCCTGCCGCAACCCCCTCCCGGAGGCATCCATGCCCGTAGACGTCACCGGCCTCGTCGCCACCATCGGCGGTCTCCTGATCATCCTCATCCCCGTCGCGGGGCTCACGGCCCGCTTCGCCCTGAAGCCCATCGTGGAGGCCATCTTCAAGGCGCGGGAAAGCCCGGGCGAGACGGCGATCCTGGAAAAGCGGGTCGCCCTCCTGGAGCAGCAGATCCGCAGCATGGAGGGGAGCATGGAGCGCCTGGTGGAGGACTCCGAGTTCCGGCGGCAGCTCGACGCGCCCCACGGCTGACCCGCTCCGGGGCCCGCCGCGCGCCCGCCCGCGGTCCCCCTTCCGGACCCGCGGGCGGGCGCGTTTCTGCTCCGGCCCGTTCCCCGGATCGTCCCTTGACGGTGCATCGGCCGCGGGTGACCTTTCCTGTCTGGAAAGGTTCGCGCCGGGCTTCCCGCGCGACGTCCGCCCGATCCACCGACCCGATCCCGGACCCCCGGACACGGACCTGAGATGGCGATGGCAACGACCAGCACGATCCGCGGCGCGGCGAGCGCGTCCGGGGGCGCCGCTCCCGCCGCGTCCGGGGGCCGGCCCACGTGCGTGCACCACTTCTTCGAGGCGCAGGCGGCGCGCACGCCGCACGCCGAGGCGCTGGTGCACGGCACCGAGTCGCTCACCTACCGCGAGCTGGACGCGCGCGCCAACCGGCTGGCGCACGTCCTCCGGCGGCGCGGCGCCGGGCCGGACGTGCGAGTGGGGATCTGCGTGGACCGCTCCGCCGACCTGGTGGCCGGGCTGCTGGCGATCCTCAAGTCCGGCGCCGCCTACGTCCCCCTCGATCCCGCCTACCCGCGCGAGCGCGTCGCGCTCACGCTGCGCGACGCCCGCGCGCCGCTGGTGGTCACCCGGCAGGCGCACCTGCCTCTGCTGGAGGGGCACGGCGGCGGGGTCGTCCTCCTGGACGCCGGCCGGGCGGAGATCGAGCGGGAATCGGCGGAGGCGCCGGAAGGCGGGGCGGGGCCGCAGAACCTGGCGTACGTGATCTACACCTCCGGCTCCACCGGCACCCCCAAGGGCGTGCAGATCGAGCACCGGAGCGCCGCGGCGCTGCTGCGCTGGTGCCGCGAGGTCTACTCGCCGGCCGAGTCGGCGGGCGTGCTGGGCTCCACCTCGGTGTGCTTCGACATGTCGGTGTTCGAGGTCTTCCACACGCTGGGCGTGGGGGGGACGCTCGTCCTGGCCGAGAACGCCCTGGAGCTGCCGCGCATCCCCGCGCGCGACCGCGTCACCCTGGTCAACACCGTCCCCTCCGCCGCCGCCGAGCTGGTGCGCGCGGGCGGGATTCCCGCCTCGGTGCGCACCGTGAACCTGGGCGGCGAGCCGCTCCGGGGCTCGCTCGCGCAGGCGCTCTACGCCCTGCCGCAGGTGGAGCGGGTCTACAACCTGTACGGCCCCACCGAGGACACCACCTACTCCACCTGGCTGCGGGTGGAGCGGGGGTCGGGGCGCGAGCCCACCGTGGGGCGCCCGGTCGCCGGGACCCGCGTCCACCTGCTGGACGCGGCGCTGGACGCGGTCGCCGCCGGCGGGACCGGCGAGGTGTTCCTGGCCGGCGAGGGGCTCGCCCGGGACTACCTGGGCCGCCCGGAGCTCACCGCCGAGAAGTTCCTCCCCGACCCGTTCTCCGGTGAGCCGGGCGCGCGCATGTACCGCGTGGGTGACCTGGGGCGCCTCCTCCCGGACGGGGAGCTGGAGTACCTGGGGCGCGTGGACCACCAGGTCAAGGTCCGCGGCTTCCGCGTGGAGCCGGGGGAGATCGAGGCCGCGCTGGAGTCGCACCCCGCGGTGCGCGAGGCCGCCGTCGTCGCGCGCGGCGACGGGGCGGGCGGCACGCTGCTGGCCGCGTACTTCGTCCCCGCGGGGGCAGCGCCCGCGCCCGCGGAGCTGCGCGCGCACCTGCGCGAGTGGCTCCCGGAGTACATGGTCCCCGCCGCCTTCGTCGCGCTGGAAGCGCTTCCGCGCACTCCCAGCGGCAAGACCGACCGCCGGGCGCTCCCCGAGCCCGATCCCGCCCACTCCGCGGAGGGCGCCGCGTACGCGCCGCCGCGCACCGCGACCGAGGAGACCGTCGCCGCGATCTGGGCCGAGGTGCTGGGCGTCGGGCGGGTGGGGATCCACGAGCACTTCTTCGACCTGGGGGGCCACTCCCTGCGCGCGGCGCAGATCGTGGCGCGCCTGCGCGGCGCCTTCCGGGTGGAGCTGCCCATGGGCGCGCTCTTCGACGCGCCCACGGTCGCCGAGCTGGCGGCGCTGGTGGACGCGGCCGGCGCGGAGGGCGACGAGGCGCCGCCGCTGGTGCGGGTCCCGCGCGACCGGCCGCTCCCGCTCTCCCTGTCCCAGGAAGCCATCTGGTTCTTCCAGGAGCTGGCCCCGGGGATGAAGTCGTACAACTTCCAGGCGTCGTACCGCTTCCGCGGCGCGCTGGACCCCCACGCGCTGGAGCGCGCCCTCGCCGAGATCGTCCGCCGCCACGAGATCTTTCGCACCACCTTCCACGACGTGGGCGGCAGCGCGGTGCAGGTGGTGCACGCCGCCGGCCCGCTGCACCTCCCGCGCTTCGACCTGCGCGCCCTCCCGGAGGCGGAGCGCGACGGCGCCGTGGAGCGGCACATGGCCGACGAGCTCGGCGCCCCCTTCGAGCTGGACCGCCTGCCGCTGATCCGCTGGCGCCTGCTGCGCCTGGCCGGCGACGAGCACCTGCTCCTGCAGGTGGAGCACCACTTCGTGCACGACGGCTGGTCGTTCGGCGTCTTCCTGCGCGAGCTGGTCGCCCTGTACACCGCCTTCGCGGAGGGGCGCCCGTCGCCGCTCCCCGAGCCGCCGGTGCAGTTCGCCGACTTCGCCGTCTGGCACCGCCGGCTGATGGAGGGGGAGCGCGCCCGCGCGGACCTGGCGTACTGGAGGGAGGCACTCGCCGGCGCCGACCCGGTGCTGGAGCTCCCCACCGACCGTCCGCGCCCGGCCGCCCTCAGCTTCCGCGGGGCCTCGCTGCGGACGCGGATGCCCGCGGACACCGCGCGGGCGGCGCGGGCGTTCTGCCGGGAAACGGGCGCCACGCTGTACATGGCGCTGCTCGCCGTCTTCGAGGCGCTGATGGGGCGCTACAGCGGGCAGGAGGACTTCTGCGTGGGCGGCGGCGTCGCCAACCGGAGCTGGAAGGAGACCGAGGAGCTGATCGGGATGGTGGTGGGCACCATCGCCCACCGCGTCCGGCTGGACCGCGTCCGCACCTTCCGCGAGCTGGCGGCGCAGGTCCGCGACACCGCCCGCGAGGCGTACGCGCACAAGGACGTGCACTTCGGGCGGGTGGTGGAGGCGGTCGCGCCCGAGCGCACCCTCAGCCGCCTCCCCATCTACCAGGTCGCCTTCAGCTTCCACGACTCGCCGTACCCGGACTTCCGGCTCCCCGGCGTGGAGGTGGAGCTCGTCGAGGCGCTCGGCAACGGCTCCGCCAAGTTCGACTTCCAGGTGATCATGATGCCCCGCGCCGAGATGCGCGCCGGGGCGCCCGAGGACGAGATCGAGGAGGTGTGGGAGTTCGCCACCGACCTGTTCGACCGGGAAACCGTGGAGCGGATGGTGGACGACTACCACCGCCTGCTCGCCGGCCTGCTCGCGGAGCCGGACCGCGACTTCCGCGCGGTGCCGCTGGACTCGCCGGAGGAGCGGGCGCGGCTGCTCGGGGAATGGTCGCGCGGCGCCGACCTGGAGCCGGGCGGCCGGCCCGTGCACGCGCTGGTGGCGGACGCCGCGCGGCGCCGCCCCGACGCGCCGGCGGTGGTGTCCGGCGACGTGTCGCTCGGGCGGGGCGAGCTGGACCGCCGCTCCGCCGCGGTCGCCGGGCGGCTGCGGGCGATGGGGATCGGGCCGGAGTCGCGCGTGGGCGTGCTCGCCGGGCGCACGCCGGAAGGGATCGTGGGGATGCTGGCGACCCTCCGCGCCGGGGCCGCGTACGTCCCGCTCGACCCGGCGCTCCCGGCCGCGCGCCTGGAGCTCGTCGCCGCCGACGCCGGGGTGGCCGTGGTGCTCGCCACGGAAGCGCTGCGGGGTTCCGTCCCCGCGGGGATCCGGGTGCTCCCGCTGGAGGGCGGGCCCGCGGACCCCGGCGGCGCGGCCGGGGGCGCGGACGAGCCCCCGGTCCCGCTGGACGCCGCCGCGCTCGTGCTCTACACCTCGGGCTCCACCGGGGCGCCCAAGGGGGTGGAGATCACCCACCGCGCCCTCCTGGACCTCGTGAGGTGGCACCTGGACGCGTTCGGAGTGGGCGAGGACGACCGGACCTCCCAGCTCGCCGGACCGGGCTTCGACGCCGCCGTCTGGGAAACGCTGCCGTACCTTGCCGCGGGCGCCGCGGTGCACCAGGTGGCCGACGAGGAAACGCGCACCTCGCCCGTGGCGCTCCAGGCGTTCCTGCTGGCGAGCTCCGTCACCGTCGCCTTCGTGACCACGGTGCTCGGCGAGGCGCTGGTGGAGCTGGAGTGGCCGGAGCGCACCCCGCTGCGGGTGCTGCTCACCGGGGGCGAGACGCTGCGCTCCCGGCCGCGCGCCGGGCTTCCGTTCACCCTGGTCAACATCTACGGGCCCACGGAAGCCACGGTGGTGTGCACCACCGGCGTGGTCGCGCCGGGCGACGCCGGGGCGAGGCTCCCGCCCATCGGGCGGCCCGTGGCGAACGCGCGCACGTACGTGGTGGAGGCGACGATGGAGCCCGCCGCCCTGGGCGTGCCCGGCGAGCTGTGCGTGGGCGGGCCGGGGACCGCGCGCGGCTACCCGGGAAGGGCGGAGCTGACGGCCGAGAGGTTCGTCCCCGACCCGTTCTCCGGCGAGCCCGGGGCGCGCATGTACCGCACCGGCGACCGGGCGCGCTGGCTTTCCTCGGGCGAGCTGGAGTTCCTGGGGCGGATCGACCGGCAGGTCAAGCTGCGCGGCTTCCGCATCGAGCCCGGCGAGGTGGAAGCCGTCCTCCGCGCGCACCCCGAGGTGCACGACGCCGTGGTGCTGCTGCGCGACGACGCCCCCGGCGGTCGCCGCCTGGTCGCCTACGCCGCCGGCGGGCCGGACGAGGCGGAGCTGCGCGCCTGGCTGCGCGAGCGGCTCCCCGAGTACATGGTCCCCGCCGCCTTCGTCGCGGTGGACGCCATCCCCCTCACCCCCAACGGCAAGGTGGACCGCCGGGCGCTCCCCGCGCCGGAGCCGTCCCGGCCGGCGGCGGAGCGCGCCGCCCCGCGGACGCCGCTGGAGGCGGAGGTCGCCGCGATCTGGACCGAGGTGCTGGGGGGGGAGCCCGTGGGCGTGGGCGACAACTTCTTCGAGCTGGGCGGCCACTCCCTGCGCGCCACGCAGGTGGTGTCCCGCGCCCGCGGCGCCTTCGGGGTGGAGCTGTCGGTGCGGGACCTTTTCGACGCCCCCACCGTGGCCGACTTCGCGGCGCGGATCGAGGCTCGCCGGCCTGCGCCGGCCGAGGAGATGGAGGACCGCCTGGAGTGGCTGGAGTCGCTCTCGGAGGAGGAAGCCCTCCGCCTGCTCGGTGAACTGTGAACGGGAGCGAGAGCATGCCGAGCACGTCCGCGGGCGGCGTCCACGCCGGCGCCGCCCCGCCGGAGGGGGAGAGCGGCGACGTCGTCGTTTTCCCGCTCTCGTTCCCGCAGCAGCGGCTCTGGCTCCTGGACCAGGTGGAGCCGGGGAGCCCGGCGTACAACCTCCCCACCCCCCTGCGCATCCCCGGCCCGCTCGACGCCGCGGCGCTGGAGCGCGCCCTCGCCGAGATCGTATCGCGACACGAGTCGCTCAGGACGCGCTTCGCCGTGGTGGACGGCGAGCCGGCGCAGCTCGTCGCCCCCCCGGGCCGCTTCGTCCTCCCCCTCGCCGACCTGGCCACGCTCCCGCGCCCCGCGCGCGAAGCGGAGGCCCGGCGCCTCGCCGAGGAGGAGTGGCGCACCCCCTTCGACCTGGGGCGCGGGCCGCTCTTCCGCGCGCGGCTCCTGCGCCTCGCCCCGGAGCAGCACCTGCTGCTCCTCACCCTGCACCACATCGTCAGCGACGGCTGGAGCGGCGGCGTGCTCCTGCGCGAGCTGTTCGCCCTGTACCGCGCCTTCGCGGCCGGGGAATCGTCGCCGCTCCCCGAGCTCCCCATCCAGTACGGCGACTACGCCGTGTGGCAGCGCGAGGAGCTGGCGGGCGAGGCGCTGGACGAGCAGGTCGCCTTCTGGCGGGCCGAGCTGGAGGGGGCCCCGCCGGCCACCGAGCTTCCCCTGGACCGTCCCCGCGGGCCGGCCCGCGGCGGGCGGGGCGGGAAGCACGTGCTCGCGATCCCGCCGGAAACGGTGCGGCGCCTCGCGGCGCTGGCCCGCGCCGAGGGCGCGACCCCGTTCATGCTGCTGCTCGCCGCGTGCGGCGCCTGGCTGGGCCGCTACGGCGACGCGGACGACGTGGTGGTCGGCACGCCCATCGCCGGGCGCACGCAGGAGGAGCTGGAGGGGCTGATCGGCTTCTTCGTCAACACGCTGGCGATCCGCGTCGACCTGTCCGGCGACCCCGCCTTCACGGAATTGCTGGCGCGCGTGCGGGGGCGCCTCCTGGGGGCCTACGCGCACCAGGACCTCCCCTTCGAAAAGGTGGTGGAGGAGCTGCGGGTCCCGCGCGACCCCGGCCGCACGCCCATCTTCCAGGTGATGTTCGTGCACCAGGCGGCCCCGGAGGGAAAGGCCCAGGGGGCGGAGCCCGGCGGGCTCGCCTGGACCCAGGAGGCGGCGGGGACCGGCTCGGCCAAGTTCGACCTCACGCTCGCCTTCCTGGAGCACCCCGGCGGGCTCGCCTTCAGCCTCGACTACCACGCCGGCCTGTTCGACACGGCGACGGTGGAGCGGATGGGACGGCACCTCCTCGCCCTGCTGGAAGGCGTCGCCGCGGATCCCCGCCTGCGCATCTCCGCCCTCCCCCTGCTCCCGCCCGAGGAGCGGAGCGTGCTCGCCGGGTGGAGCGACGCCCGCGCGGAGTACCCGGCCGCCCCGGTGCACCGGCTGATCGTCGATCGGGCCCGGCGCACGCCCGGCGCGGTGGCTGCGGTGTTCCCGGACGGGGAGGTCACCTACGCCGAGCTGGAGCAGCGCTCGGCCATGGTCGCGCGGCGGCTGCGCGCGCGCGGCGTGGGGCCGGAATCGCGCGTGGCGCTCCTCGCGGGCCGCACGCCGGAGATGCTCGCCGGCGTGCTGGGGATCCTGCGCGCCGGCGGCGCCTACGTCCCGCTCGATCCCACCGCGCCCGCGGAGCGCATCGACTTCGTCCTGCGCGACAGCGGGGCCCGCATCCTCCTCGCCGAGCCGCGCCTGCTGGAAGGCGCCGCCGGCTTCGACGGCGACGTCCTCCCGCTGGGCGGCGACGCCCCGTCCCCCGAGGACGGCGCCGACCCCGACGCGGAGGTGCCGCCCGACGCGCTCGCCTACGTCATCTACACGTCGGGCTCCACCGGGACCCCCAAGGGCGTCATGGTGCCGCACCGCGCCCTCGCCAACGTGGTGCACGCCGAGGTGGAGCGGCACGGCTTCGGGCCGTCCACGCGGCTCTTCAGCACGCTCACGGTGAGCTTCGACGCCTCGGCCAGCGACATCTTCCCCGTGCTCCTCGCCGGCGGCGCCCTCGTCCTGCACCCCGCGCCGGGCAAGCTTTCCGCGGTGGAGATGCTCGCCTTCACGCAGACACACGCGGCCGACTGCGCCGGGATCCCGGTGGCGCTCCTGAGCCACTGGCTGGAGCAGCTGGAGGCCGCGTGGGACGGCGAGCCGCTTCCGCTCCCCCCGCTGACCCGTACGGGGGGCGAGAGCCTGCCGCTGGAGCGGGCGCGGGCGTGGCACCGGCTCGGCGACGGGCGGGCGCGGCTCTTCAACTACTACGGCCCCACCGAGACCACCGTCCTCGTCACCGCGCACGAAGCGGACATCGGCCGCGAGACCGTTTCCGGCTCCGTACCCATCGGCCGCCCGCTCCCCAACACCCGGGCGTACGTGCTGGACCGGCACCTCCGCCCCGCACCGGCCGGCGCCGCCGGCGAGCTGTTCGTGGGCGGTGTCCAGGTCGCGCGCGGCTACCTGGGCCGGCCGGAGCTCACGGCCGGGCGCTTCCTCCCCGACCCGTTTTCCGGCGGGGCGGGCGCACGCATGTACCGCACCGGCGACCGCGCGCGCTGGCTCGCCGACGGCGTGCTGGAGTTCCTGGGGCGGACGGACGGGCAGGTCAAGATCCGCGGCTACCGCGTGGAGCCGGCGGAGGTCGAGGCCGCGCTCCTGGCGCACCCGGGCGTGCGGGAAGCCGCGGTCGCGGTGGGGAAGGGGCCCGGCGGAGAATCGCGCCTGGCCGGGTACTTCGTCGCCGCGGGGGAGGGCGTGGACGCGGCCGCCCTGCGCGACCACCTGCGGGCGAGCCTCCCCGACTACATGGTCCCCGCCGCGCTCGTGCGCCTGGACGAGCTCCCCATCACCTCCAACGGCAAGGTGGACCGGCGCGCCCTCCCCGAGCCGCGGGACGCCGGCTCCGGCGCGTACGCCCCGCCGCGCACCTCCACGGAGGAAGCGCTCGCGGGCCTGTGGGCGGAGGCGCTGGGCGTGCAGCGGGTGGGCGTCCACGACGACTTCTTCGAGCTGGGCGGCCACTCGCTTTCCGCGGCGCGGCTGGTCGCGCGCGTCCGGGAGCGGCTCGGGCGCGAGCTGTCGCTGGGGGAGCTGTTCCGCGGCGCCACCGTGGAGCGCGTCGCGCGCGTCCTGGACGGCGCGGAGACGGCGCCCTCCCCGCACCTGCTGCGCCTGCGGGACGGGGCGGGGGCGCCGTTCTTCTGCGTCCACGCCGCCGGGGGGATGGCGGTCGCCTACCTGCGCCTCGCCCGCCGCCTGGACGACCGGCCGTTCTACGGGGTGCAGGCGCGCGGGCTGGCTCCCGGCGAATCGCCGGGCGGCAGCGTCGAGGAGATGGCGGCCCGCTACCTCGACGCCGTGCGCGCCGTGCAGCCCCGCGGTCCGTACCTGCTGGGCGGGTGGTCCGTGGGCGGGACCATCGCCTTCGAGATGTCGCAGCGGCTGCGCGCCGCCGGCGAGGAGGTGGCGCTCCTCGCCCTCCTCGACAGCTGGGCCCCCGTGGACGGAGCCCGTCCCCCCCTCCCCGACGACGCCGACCTTCTCGCGCTGCTGGCGGCCGACCTGGGCGTGCGCGCCGGGCAGGGGACGCTCGCCGCGCTCCACGACGAGCTCCGCGCGCTGCCGCACGACGCCCGGCTCGCCCGCTTCGAGGGCTGGATCCGGCGCCTGGAGCCGGACCTCCCCGACGTGGACGCCGCGGGGCTGCGCCGCCGCCTGGACGTGTACCGGGCCTCCGTCCGCGCCGCCGCCGCCTACCAGCCGCGGCCGTACGACGGCCCCGTCACCCTGTTCCGCGCCAGCCGCAGCGCCGCCTGGCCCGCGGGCGACCTTTCCGCGGAGGCCTGGGAGCGGGACCCGCGCCTCCGCTGGCGCGAGCTGACCGCCCGGCCGCTGGAGGTGCGCGCGGTCGCCGGCACCCACCACTCCATCGTCGTCGGCGCGGACGTGGACGGGCTCGCCGACGCGCTGCGCGGCGTCCTCGCCGCCACGCGGCCCTGAAGCCGCCCCGACCTCCGGCCGGCACCCAGCCGGCCGCTTCCACGCGCAGAGCGCCCGAGATGCCGCGAATCGCAACGCCAGCCGACTCTCTCCGCTCGCCGGGGATGCGCACCTTCTTCCTGGTCTGGGCCGGGCAGCTCGTCTCGTCGCTCGGCTCCGCGCTCACCCGCTTCGGGCTGGGCGTGTGGGTGTTCGAGGAGACCGGCTCCGCCACCAGCTTCGCGCTGATCCTGTTCTTCGCGGTGCTCCCCGGGATCCTGCTTTCCCCGGTCGCCGGCGCCTACGTGGACCGGTGGGACCGGCGGACGGTGATGATCGCCACGGACGCCGGCGCCGCCCTGGGGACGCTCGCCATCGCGCTGCTGCTCTTCGCCGGCCGCCTGGAGATGTGGCACATCTACACGGTGGTGGCGGCGGGAGGGGCGCTCGGCGCCTTCCAGGGCCCCGCCCACGGGGCCACCACCTCGCTGCTGGTCCCCAAGGAGCAGTTCGCGCGAGCCATCGGGCTGGTGCAGTTCGGGCAGGCGGGGGTGCGCATCGCCGCGCCGGTCGCGGCCGCCGCGCTGATGGGCACCATCGGCTTCCGCGGCATCCTGCTCATCGACTTCGCCACCTTCCTGTTCGCCGCGGGCACGCTGCTGCTCGTCGCCATCCCCAGCCCGGCGCGCGCCGCGGCCCGGGGAACGAAGCCGCCCATCTGGCGCGAGGCCGCCTACGGCTGGCGCTACCTCCTGGAAAGGCGCGGGCTTGCCGGCCTGGTGGCGGTCTTCGCCGTCGTCAACCTCGCCATGGCGATCGCCCAGGGGGTGTACCAGCCCATGGTCCTCAGCACGGCCTCGCGCACCGCGCTGGGAACCATCTCCTCCATCGGCGGGCTGGGGATGCTCGCCGGGAGCCTGCTGCTGAGCGTGTGGGGCGGGCCCCGCCGCAAGATGCACGGCGTGCTGGGCGCGGCCGGGCTGGCCGGGCTCTTCCACGTCCTGTTCGGCGTCCGCGCCGCGGAGCCGGTGTGGGCCGCCGCGCTCTTCGGCATCCTGTTCACCGCCCCCTTCGTCACCGGCTCCGTCACCGCCGTGATGATGCGCAAGGTCGCCCCCGAGGTGCAGGGCCGGGTCTTCGCCACCATCCAGATGGTGGCCATGTCCAGCGCGCCGGTCGCCTACCTCGTCACCGGCCCCCTCGCCGACCGCGTGTTCGAGCCGCTGCTCCGTCCCGGCGGAGCGCTGGCGGGGAGCGTCGGGAGCATCATCGGCGTGGGGCCGGGGCGGGGGATGGGGATGATGATGATCGTCTCTGGCCTGGTGATGGCGCTCGCCACCCTGGCGGGGATCCTGGACCCGCGCATCCGCAACCTGGAGGAGGAGCTCCCGGACGCGGTCGATGTTTCCCCCGCTTCCCCTTCCGAGGCGGAGGCGGCACCGGCCGCAGACTGACGCACGGAAGGATTTGGGCGTGCCCCCGGCTGGCGCCGGGGTCGGGCTTCGGCTCCGTAACGCAGCAAACAACGCTGCGTAACGGAGTCGAGCCCCGGCAAACTGCCGCCGGGTCTCGCCCCTCCGGGCCGAAATCCCTCACGCGGGCTCCGGCGCGGCGGTCGGATGCGGCGGGCGCCGGCCGACACGGATTTTGTCCGAGCCGGGCTGACACCCGGCTGCACACGAAAACGTGCC
>JBEVLE010000391.1:0-26343 GCA_040509335.1 Longimicrobiaceae bacterium
CGTGAGGGATTTCGGCCCGAAGGGGCGAGACCCGCCGGCAGTTTGGCGGGGCTCGACTCCGTTGCAGACGGTCGTTTCGTCTGCTACGGAGCCGAAGCCCGACCCCGGCGCCAGCCGGGGGCACGCCCGAACCAGGACGTTCACTCCTCGATCTCCCGCACGACACGGCACGGATTTCCGGCGGCGAACACCCCCTCCGGCACGTCGCGCGTCACCACGCTCCCCGCGCCCACCACCGCCCGCGACCCGATCCGCACGCCGGGCAGGATGATCGCCCCGCCCCCCACCCACACGTCGGACCCGATCTCCACCGGCCTGCCGGACTCCTCGCGCCGCCGCCGCAGGGCGTCCATGGGGTGCAGCGGCGTGAGGACCTGCACCGCGGGCCCGAAGAGCGTGAAGCTGCCGATGCGCACCGGGCACACGTCCAGCACCACGCAGCTGAAGTTGAAGAACACGCGCTCCCCCAGCTCGATGTTGGAGCCGTAGTCGCAGAAGAACGGTGGCTGCATCCACACCGTGTCGCCGCCCGCGCCGAACAGCTCGTCCAGGATGCGGCGCCGCGCGTCCCGCTCCGCCTCGCGGGTTGCGTTCAGCGCCTGGCACAGGTCCCGGGCCCGCGCCCGCCCCGCAGCCAGCTCGGGGTCCAGGGGGTCGTACGGCTCCCCCGCCAGCATCTTGTCCCGCTCGCTCTTCATGGGGCGCTCCTCGGTGGCCGGGTCGCCGCGGCGGCGCGCAAGTTCGGCGCCGGGCGCGTCCGCCGCGCCGGCGCGATTTCGTCACGGCGGTTGACGAAGTGGGGGCGGAAGCGGCGCGGGAGCCGCATCGCCCTTGCCGCGCGCCGACCCGCACGCCAACATGGTATTTGTCGGGTGTCGCGACAAATTCCCACCGCCCCCCGTCGCCGCCGCCCGCACCGGCGTGCGCCCGCCCCCGCGCGAGCGGATCCCGGCCCGCGCCCGCCGGCCGGTCCGTTCCACCCCCACACCCCCGGAGAAGACTCGCGATGGAGAAACCGCGCCTCAGCTTCCGCGAGATGTTCAACATGAGCTTCGGCTTCCTCGGCATCCAGTTCGGCTGGGGGCTGCAGCTCGCCAACATGTCCGCGGTGTACGAGCGGCTGGGGGCGCGGCCGGACGAGGTGCCGCTGCTCTGGCTCGCGGCCCCGGTCACGGGCCTCCTGGTGCAGCCCATCGTGGGCGCGCTGAGCGACCGCACCTGGGGCCGGCTGGGGCGGCGGCGGCCGTACTTCCTGGTGGGCGCCATCCTGGCCTCGGTCGCGCTCTTCTTCATGCCCACGTCGAGCACGCTGTGGATGGCGGCGGGGCTGCTCTGGATCCTGGACGCCTCCATCAACGTCAGCATGGAGCCGTTCCGCGCCTTCGTGGCGGACAAGCTCCCCGCGAGCCAGCGCACCTCGGGCTTCGTGATGCAGTCGTTCTTCATCGGGGTGGGCGCCAGCCTCGCCAACGCGCTGCCCTTCCTGTTCGGCGCGGCGGGGGTGGCGGGGAGCACGGCGAGCGGCATCCCGCTGACCGTGTACTACAGCTTCCAGGTGGGCGCCGCGGTGTTCCTGCTGGCGGTGCTGTGGACGGTGTTCACCACCACCGAGCACCCGCCCGAGGACATGGACGCCTTCGAGCGGGAGCGGCGCGGCCGCAGCGGGCCGGCGGCGCTCGTGGCCGAGATCGGCGGCGCCATCCGCGAGATGCCCAGGACCATGAAGCAGCTGGCCGTGGTGCAGTTCTTCACCTGG
The DNA here is from genome assembly GCA_040509335.1 of Longimicrobiaceae bacterium. Taxonomy (GTDB): domain Bacteria; phylum Gemmatimonadota; class Gemmatimonadetes; order Longimicrobiales; family Longimicrobiaceae; genus JAFAYN01. Next base: position 1,757 of record JBEVLE010000391.1, read on the forward strand.
CTGGGACTGTTCTGCATGTGGATGTTCTTCGTCCCCACCGTGGCGCGGCACGTGTTCGGCGCCACGGACCCGGACTCGGAGCTGTACGCGCAGGGGATCGAGTGGGGCGGGCTGACGTTCGCGGTGTACTCCGTCACCTGCTTCGCCGTGGCGTTCGCGCTCCCCCGGCTGGCGGCGGCCACCAGCCGCAAGGCCACGCACGCGCTCGCGCTGGCGTGCGGCGGCCTGGGGCTGCTGAGCGTGTACGCCATCCACGACCGCTACCTGCTGCTGCTGACGATGGTGGGCGTGGGGATCGCGTGGGCGTCCATCCTGTCCATGCCCTTCGCCATCCTCGCCGGCGCGCTCCCCCCGCGCCGGATGGGGGTGTACATGGGCGTGTTCAACTTCTTCATCGTCATCCCGGAGATCCTGGCGGCGCTCACCTTCGGGCCCATCATCCGCTCGCTGTTCGGCGAGTCCAACCCCGACGCGTCGCTGTACATGGTCATGATCGGCGGGGTGTCGCTGCTGGCCGCGGCCGCGCTGGTGATGATCGTGGACGACGTGGGCGACCGCGACGTGCCGGAGGCGGCGGTGATCGACGCGGACGAGCACGGGCTGCTGACCGTGCAGGGCTCGGTGCAGCCGGTCCCCAGCACCGGGCTGGTGGACGAGCCGGGCTCGCGCCCGTCGTGACCCTCCGGCCCCGCGGACGCGCCGCGGCGGGCGCCCTCGGGCTCGCCGCGGCGCTCGTCCTGGCGGCCGGGTGCGGGAGCGGCGCCCCGGCCGCCGCTCCACCCTCCGCGCCCTCCTCCGCCATCGCGCGCTACGATCCGTCGCGCGACCTGGGCCCGCTCTTCCACGACGTGCAGACGGCGGGGACCTTCCCGGACTCCAAGACCTTCGTGGACGCCCGCCCGCTCCTGCCGCCGGCGGAGATCGCGGCGCAGTACGCGGCGGCCCGGCAGCAGGGCGGATTCGACCTGCGGGCGTTCGTGGAGCGCCGCTTCGAGCTCCCCCGCCCGGCCGGCGCGGACATCCGCGCGGACACCTCGCGCTCCATGGAGGCGCACGTCCGCGCGCTCTGGCCTGCCCTCACCCGTCCGCCGGACCGCGGGGATCCCCGCTCGTCGCTGGTCCCCCTGCCGAACGCGTACGTGGTCCCCGGCGGGCGCTTCCGCGAGGTGTACTACTGGGACTCGTACTTCACCATGCTGGGGCTGGTGGAGAGCGGGCGCGTGGACCTCGTGCGGAGCATGCTCGACAACTTCGCGCACCTGGCGCGCACCGTCGGCCACGTCCCCAACGGCAACCGCAGCTACTACCTGAGCCGCAGCCAGCCGCCGTTCTTCGCGGCGATGGTGGGATTGTACGCGCGCGCCGCGGACACGGCGCGGGCGCTCGGCTACCTGGACGCGCTGGAGGCGGAGCACGCCTTCTGGATGGAGGGCGCGGAGCGGGTCGCGCCCGGCGGCGCGCACCGCCGCGTGGTGCGCCTGCCCGGGGGCGCGCTGCTGAACCGCTACTGGGACGACCGACCGGAGCCCCGCCCGGAGTCGTACCGCGAGGACTTCGCGCTGGCGCAATCGCTCCCCGCCGGCCGCCGCGAGGCGCTCTACCGCGAGGTGCGCGCGGCGGCGGAGAGCGGCTGGGACTTTTCCAGCCGCTGGATGCGCGACCCGCGCGACCTGCGCACCCTGGAAACCACGGAGCTCGCGCCCGTGGACCTGAACAGCCTGCTGTACCACGCGGAGCGCACCATCGCCGCGCTCCGCCGCTTCCGCGGGCGGCCGGGAGACGCGGAGGCGGCGGAGTGCTTCGACCGCGTGGCGGAGGCGCGCCGGACGGCGCTCCTCGCCGCCGCGTACGACCCCGCCTCCGGCTTCTTCTACGACGTGCGCTGGCGGAGCGGCGAGCGCGTGGCGGACCGCCCCACGCTGGCCGCGGCGGCCCCGCTCTACTTCGGGCTCGCCTCGGCGGAGCAGGGGCGCAGGACGGCCGCCCGCCTGGAGCGCGACTTCCTGCGGGCGGGCGGGTTCGTGACCACGGGGATCGCCTCCGGCCAGCAGTGGGACGCGCCCAACGGGTGGCCGCCGCTGCAGTGGATGGCGATGGAAGGGGTGCGCCGCTACGGCCGCGCCGGCCTGGCGGACACGGCCCGCGCCCGCTGGCTGGCGCTCGTGCGCCGCACCTACCGCGCGACGGGGAAGATGACGGAAAAGTACGACGTGGTGGACCCCGCGCGGGCGGCGGGCGGCGGCGAGTACCCCACGCAGGACGGCTTCGGGTGGACCAACGGGGTCGCGCTGGCGCTGCTGACGCAGGAGGGCGGCGTACGGCGGCGGGCGTGCGGCAGCGTGGGCGACAGGGCCGACGCGGCGCGCGCGGGATGCCCGGCGGAGGGAGGTTCGCTGCTCGTGAACCGGTGACGCGGGTGATGCGGCCAGTGCAGCATCACGCCCCCCGCTGCCGGGAGACCTTTTTCTTCTCCCGCACGCGGGCGATCACGGGCAGCAGGTCCCTGCGTACCTGATCCCAAGCAGCGGATCTTGGAGTTTTTGCGTCGATGCTGCTGAACTTCGTTCCCAGCCGCTGCAGGGTGCCCAGCAAGGGATCTTCGTCGGACGCGCACGCCTCCAGCTTCACGGTCACAATCTCGACGCCTTCTTCCCGACGTTCCTGGGCGCGCTTGATCTCCACGTTCCTGATGTAGTCGCTCGCAAGAGACATCTGGCTCGCTATGAACAGGAAGATGTCCATCTCCTCCAGCCGCCGCCGGAGTTCGACGTCCCACTCATCGCCGGCGATGAGCCGCTTGTCTCGCCACGACACGAGCCCATGTTGCCGCTCGAGGACGGCGAGCATGGCATCCAGCCGTTTGAGTTGCCGTTCGTCGTCGTTCGCGTAGCTCACGAAGACGCGCACCGGGATGGGTGCCATGGCGGGGTCGCGATCGATCGCTCGGGCCTCGGCGGGCTCCAGCTTGTTGAGCTCACGGGTCACGTTCACGTTCGCCGTGCCCTGGGGTTGGATCGGCAGTCGCTTCGCCGGTGCGCCGGGCTCCTCGATCTCGTGCAGCGCCTGGACGCCAATCCAGCACTCGACCTCGTCCGAAAGCTCCAGGTCCTCCACCGGCTCCATCTTCATCTCGCGATGGAGCGCCTGCAGCTCGTTACGCACCATGGCGACCAGGACGCGCCGCGTGTCCTCGTCGCCACCGAGCACGTACACGTACAGCTCCGGCCGGTCCGACTCCTCGCGGATCAACGCTGCGGCCTCCCCGTGGCGAAGCACCACCCCATGGCGCCAGTGTGGAGCTCCCTCGCTCAGCGCATGCGTGCGCACGATGAAGCGGGGAAGCAGTCCGGGCGGTAGCACCTCGTAGGTGAAGCGCAGCCGGACCGGAGCGCCGTCCCACTGCTCCGGCATCTCCGGTTCGAACTCCGGCAGCAGCTCCGGCACCAGGTACCGCACGGGCTTCGGCGGCTCTCCGGGATCGCCCTTTTCCTCCTCGCTCGCGAAGCAGAGTTGGAAGGCGCGCATCAGCTCCAAGATGAACGGGTGGGTTTCGGGCGGGTAGTCGGCCGCGTTCACCACGTTCTGCTCCTCCGCCTCCCGAAGCACGCGAGGCATGTCTCCCACGGCGAGTTGCCCATCGTTCTCGGCTACAGAGGGCGCACGGATGACGGCATACACCCCGCCTGTCACCCAGCCGGGGTTGAGCACCCTGGTGTCGTGGAGCCGCGGATCCTCTCCGAAGTACAGAGCAAGCCCGAGCGCGTGAAGGATCGCTGCGAGATCAGCCTGCGCTTCCGGATCCCCTTCACCGTACTCAGCACACAGCGCCGTATATTGGTCATAGGTGAGAAAGTTATCACTCATTCCAGCGACGGCATCCTTGATCGTGCGCCAACGGAATGGAAACGGGAGCCATACGTCGGGCATCCTCTCTTCAACAGTCTGGAGGATCATGCTCCGCAACGTGTCAATGCCGTCGCTGCACAGCGCATCAGTCGAGATGAAGTCGACAATAAATGGGAACTTCCGCCGCAGCTTCACCTCATCGACCTTCCAGCGGCGGCCATGGCTCCAGTTCATGACCACGACCACAGGCGATTCGCCGCCCTGCGTTTCGATCAGCTTCAGCCAGTACTCCGCATCACGCTGCGCCAGTCCGGTGCGAGGCTCCAGCACCAGCAAGTACAAACTGCGCTCGGAGAGAAAGAACTGGTGCGTTGAATGGAGAATCTCCTGCCCGCCAAAATCCCAGGCTCGCGTTCGCACTTCACCGCGCGGGTATCCAAGCACCAGCTCGCGAATGGCAATGGAATGGGTCTCTGATTCCCGCTCATCGGGTTCTTCGCCGGCTAGGCGCTTCACAAGCGTTGTCTTTCCAGCTTTTCCACGACCGACAAGAAGGAGCTTCAACTCAAGCAGAGGCCGTCCCTTTCCGCCCTGCGACTCGAAATAGTAGCGAAGGATCCTTGTAGGATTTCGTCCGTCTCGCAAGATACTTTCGGGTAAGTCCAGATCTTGATTCCCCTGAAGACATAGCCACGCCATGCGAGACATTTCCGCCAAGCTCTTAGGAAGCTCAACAAGGCGATTGTCTTCCAAGAACAAATACCTGACGTTGCTGGATGCGATGCTTTCGGGCAAATGCCGAAGTTGATTGCCGTTCAGATTGATGAGACTAACCGAAATTTTGCCGATCCACTGTGGTAGCTCACTAATCTGGTTATTAGCCAGGTCTAGTACCATTGCAGTGCGAACTTCACGGAGGCTCTCCGGTACAGATTGAAGCCCTAAACCCTTTAGATCGAGAACTGCCAGAGTTCCCTCGATAGAGTTTCCGTACCTGCTTGCCACGCGCCAACGCTGTTCCCGCGGTCGGCCTCGCAACCATTCCGCGATGCGCTCCTCGGCCAATTCCTCTGGAGTTTGCGTATCTTTTCGCATCTGTCTTCACCTAGTTCTGGACTTAGTAGCCATAATCAGATTATCTCTAGCGGTCTGCCCCGTAAAGGTACGGCCTCCCGAGTAATCAGTCGTGCCATACACTCGGAGATCTACGTACAACTGTGGAGATGCGAGTACAACCGCCACTCGCAGGTATCCTTATTTACAACTCTCACGTACGGCTCCGGTCGAGCACTGCGCCAGCTCTAGCCCCCCGCCTCCCGCGTGAACCGGATGCTGTTGCCGTCCGGGTCCTTCACGTACATCTCGCGGTTCCCCCAGGTCTGGTCCGTGGGCGCGAGGTGGATGGGAACGCCCCGCGCCACGAGCTCCGCGTGCAGCGTGTCCACGTCGTCCACGCCGTCCACGAGCAGGAAGACGACGCCACCCGCGACCCCATCCCCCGAGAACGACGAGAGGTGCAGCGTCACGCCGTCGCGCCCCACGCCCATGTAGCACGGGTCGGGTAGCGATTCGTCCGGGCGGTACGCCCACAGCGCCCGGAAGCCGAGCCGGGCGTAGAACGCCTCCGCCGCGGCGGAGCTGGACACGTGCAGCACGGGGATCGCGAGCCTGAGCATGCGTGGCCTCCTACGGTGCGGGTCGGGAGCAATCGGCGCCCGGCGGGCCGCCCTGGTCCGGGACGGAGCCGCGCGCCTCCCAGCCCTCCATGATGCTCCCCAGGAAATCGGCCTTGGCCCGCCGGTACGCCTCCGCGCCGTCGGGCGCGTGGACCGTCTTCAGGCGGTCGTACTCGGCCAGCGCACGGGGATTGGACACGAAGTGGTCGCGGAGGAAGAGGAAGAAGTCCTCGGCGCCGCCCTCCACGACGACCTGGATCCCCAGCGGCAGCTCGTAGCCGTCGTCGTCGCCGAAGCTGGCGAACGAAGCGGTCCAGTTTGCCGGCTGCTTCACGGCGAAGTGCCGCCCCAGCACCTCCACCACCGCCGGGAACCGCGCGGGAGCCACCCGGACCAGGACGTCCACGTCCCCCTTGGTGAGCGCCCCCGGCAGCGCCGTGGCGCCGATGTGGTGGAGCCCGGCACCGGGGACGATCGCCCGCAGCCGCGCCGTCACCCGGCCGAGCGTGCGCTCGACCCGCGGCATCAGCTCGCTCACCGGCACGAGGATCACGCTCTCCATGCGCGGATCTCCCTCCGTCCGGCCGCGAGCGTCAGTCCCACGACACGGCCCGGCTCCCGGGCTGCGCGTCCGCCCGCGGCTCCGAGCCGAAGCGCAGTACGTGGCCGTCGGGATCCGTCACATGCATCTCGTACGCCCACGGGAAATCGGTCGGCTCCAGCCGGATGACGGCGCCGCTCGCCCGGTACTCGGCATGGAGCGCGCCGGCGTCCTCCACCCCGATCCACACCCACGTGCCGGGATTCCCCTGCGCCCCCTCGCACAGCATGAGGGAACAGCGGTCCCGCGACACGGACACCATCCCCTCGTCCGTCCAGTCCACCCGGAAGCCCAGCACCTCCACGTAGTGCCGGACGCTGGCCGCCAGCTCCCGCACCCTCAGGATCGGCGTGACGCCCTCGAAAAAGTTCGCCGCCGCCCCGGACGTCTCTGTCGGGACCACGGGAATCCTCCGGTCCGAAGGTGTGATGCGGGATAAGGTCCGTGCGGCGTCAGCCCGCACCCGGGCCTCACCGCCCGGCGGACAGCTCCAGCACGTGGCTTTCCAGCGGCCCCAGCGCGCGCAGCGGCGCGTAGCCGCGGATGCGCCCGTCGGCGCCCACCGTCAGCGCGGCGCCGTCCGGCCCGCCGAGCAGGCTGCGCGCCGTGTAGCGGCCCGCCGGGAGCGCGCCGTCGGCGGAGGCCAGCGTCACGCGGGCGAGCGGCGCCGCGCCCAGGTTGGCGACCACCAGCACCGCGCGCCCGCCCTCGCGGCGCAGGTACGCCGCCACCGCGCCGCTGCTCGCCGTGAGCGGCACCAGCTCGCCGGTGGCGAGCGCGGGGTTTTCCGTGCGCAGGTGGATCAGGCGGCGGTGCAGGTTGAGGAGCGAGCCCGGGTCGCGTTCCTGCGCCTCCACGTTGGCCGTGAGCGAGTCCGGCTGGAGCGGCTCCCACGCCACGCCGCGGGTGAAGCCGGCGGCCGGGCCGCCGCTCCACTGCATGGGGGTGCGCAGGCGCGGGTCCGGCTTGTCGCCGCTCATCCCGATCTCCTCGCCGTAGTACACGAACGGCAGGCCGGGGAGGGTGAGCAGCAGGGTGGCCGCCACCCGGGCGCGGGCCGGGTCGCCGCCGAGCGCGGTGACGGTGCGGGTCTGGTCGTGGTTGCGGAGAAAGGGCGAATACCGGTTCGCCGGCAGCTCGCGCTGCAGCCGCAGGACGGGGGGGAGGAGGCCGCGGGCCGAGCCGTTCCTGACCGCGCTGACGAGGGAGTCCGACACCTCGAAGGCGAAGTGCGCGTCGAGCTGGTCGGGGTAGTAGGCCATCATCGCGCCGGTGCTGTCCCACACCTCGCCGATGGTGAACGCTTCGGGGTCGACGCTGCGGACGTGCGCGGCGTAGTCGCGCAGGAACACGTGCGTGCCGGGGAGGTTCTGCACCTGCCGCCCGGTGTCCGCCTCCACCAGGTGCCGGATGGCGTCCAGCCGGAAGCCGTCCACCCCCATGCTGTCGATCCAGAAGGTCGCGATCCGCTTGGTCTCCGCCACCACCTCGGGGTTCTCCACGTTGAGGTCCGGCATCCCGCTCCAGAACAGCCCGAAGTAGTACTCGCCCCGCAGCGGCGCCGCGTGCCAGTTGTCCGATCCCCAGGGATTTTTGACCCCGGGGTGCCGCGGCTGCCACAGGTACCAGTCGCGGTACGGGGAGTCGGTGTAGAGCGCCGCGTGCTTGAAGAAGGGGTGCTCGCTGGACGAGTGGTTCAGCACCATGTCCACCAGCACGCGGATGCCGCGCCGGTGCGCCTCGGCAACCAGCCGCCTGAAGTCGTCGTTGGTGCCGTACTCCGGGTTGACCCGGTAGTAGTCCGTCACGTCGTAGCCGTGGTAGCTGGGCGACGCCGCCACGGGCATGAGCCAGATGCAGCGGGCCCCCAGGTCGCCGGTCGCCGCCGGGGTGCCGTCGTTGATGTAGTCCAGCTTCTGGACGAGCCCCTCGAGGTCGCCCACGCCGTCGCCGTCGCTGTCGAAGAAGGAGCGGACGAACACCTCGTAGCAGGTCGCGCCCGGGGTCCAGCGCGCGGGGGCGGGCGCGACGGGAGCGCGCGGCCCCGGCTGCTGCGCGTGGGCGGCAGCGGACGCGAGCAGGACGGCGCAGAGCGGGGCGAGGACGGAACGGCGCATGGAGGTCCTTTGGGAGGGGTCGGGGTCTTGTGCCGTCACGCCGGGTCCGCCGGCGCGCCGTCCGGACCGGCGTCCTTGCGGAGCGGGATGCGCGGGCGGGCCGGCTCCCCCGTCCGCGCATCCGGGCCGCCGAACAGCCACAGGTACGCGGCCGGGAACTCGCGCCGCCAGAACCGCTCGGAGTGCGTGCCGTCGGCGCGGACGTGCGCCTGCACCTCGCGCCCCGCGGCGAAGCCGGCGGCCGCGAGCGTGTCCACCAGGGCGCGGTGGTCGCGCACGTACGCCTCGGGCGTGTCTCCTTCCCGCGCGCCGGTGACCAGGTAGATGCGGGTGCCGGGGCGGGGCGGGCCCGACCGCCGGGCGAGGGCGAGCACCGAGTCCGCCGCGAACCAGAGCGACGGCGAAAAGACGGCGGCCCGCCCGAAGACCTCCGGGTGGCGGAGCGCGGCGTACAGCGAGACCAGCCCGCCCATGCTCGACCCCGCCACGGCGGTGCCCGCGCGGTCGGGACGGGTGCGGAAGCGGCGGTCCACGTACGGCTTGAGCGTGTGGACGAGGAAGTCGGCGTACTCGTCGCCCTGGCCGCCGCCGTGCCGCGGGTGGACCCAGGGCGAGTACTCGTCCAGCCGGCGCTCGCCGCCGTGGTCCACCGCCACCACGATGGCCCCGGGGTCGCCCAGGGCGTGCAGGCTGTCCAGCGACTCGTCCACCCCCCACTCCCCGGCGAAGGCGGTGGCGGCGTCGAACACGTTCTGCCCGTCGTGCATGTACAGCACGGGGTAGCGCCGCCCCGACGCGGCGTAGCCGGGCGGCAGGTAGACCCACACCCGGCGGCTGCGCCCCAGCTCCGGCATGGCGAACGCGGTGTCCAGCACCGCCACCGAGCGGGTGGCGGTGGACGCGGGTCGCGGCGCCGTGTGCGGATCGCGCCACGCGGCCACGGCCCCCGCGTACGTGGCGGCCCCCGTGGCCGGCACCGTGAAGCTCCGGTTGGCGACGCCGCCGCCCGCGGAGTCCACCTCCACCGTTTCCCACGACCCCAGCGTGAACTTGAACTCCACGGGCCCGCGGACCGAGTCCGGGAGCGTGACCTCCCACGCCCCGCCCCGCCGCGCCAGCCGGTACGCGGAGTCGGCTGGGTTCCAGCCGTTGAAGCTGCCCGCCACGTGGACGGCGGCGCCCGCCGGCGTGCCGTCCGGCACCGCCGCCAGGCGCACGGTGAGCTGCGCGCCGGCCGGCTGCGCCGCCGCGAAGCCGGCGGCGAGGAGGAGCGGCAGCGCGCGCGTGCGGCGGCGGAGCTCGGGCATCGTACCGGGGAGCGGGGGCGAAGGATGAGGCGGTCCGACCGGGCGCGGTAATCGTGCGTTGAAACGTCCACCCTCGCAAGCGCGCCCCGGAGCCGAAGCCCGGCACGCAGTCGCGTGAGGGATTTCGGCCCGAAGGGGCGAGACCGCGCGGCTGTTTGCGCGGGCTCGACTCCGTTACGCACAGTTTTATCGTGCGTTACGGAGCCGAAGCCCGACCCCGGCGCAGCCGGGGGCACGCCCGAATCCTGAAGTTCAGTCCAGCTCGCGCGTCATCTCGATCATGGTGCGGCGGAACCCCGCGCGGGCGAACATGCGCTGCGCGGACTCGTTCCGCTCCGCCGTGGAAAGCACCACCCGCGGCGCGCCACGGGCCCGGAGCGCCGCCAGCGTGGCGTCCAGCAGCATCCGGCCGACGCCGCCCCCGCGGTGGCCGGGATCGACCACGATGTCGTGGAGCACTCCCGCCGGCCCGCGCAGCGCCATGTAGTCGTTTCCCTCCACGGCCGCGTAGGTGTAGCCGAGCACCCGGCCCCCCTGCTCGGCGACCAGGACCACGACGCCCGGCTCCGCCATCTGCCGGGCGAGGAACGAGGCGTACAACTGCTCGGCGCCGGGCGGGGGCTCGATGAAGCGCGCCGCGTCGAAGTCGTGGTGCACCCGCATGAGCAGCGCGCCCAGGCGGCCCACGGACGGGAGGTCCGCGGCCGCGGCGGGGCGGACGGCGACGGACGGGGCCTCGGACGGCTTCACGCGGCGGCCTCCCGCCGGGTCAGGACGCGGACGGGGGGCCGGGCGCCTCGACGCGGTAGCGCAGCCACAGGACGTCGTCCGCGCGCCGCTCCACCGCCTCCAGCGCGAGGCGGCACGGCACCGCGTCGTCGCCGTCCACGTCGAAGAGCGCGGGCGTGCCCATGCGCCCGTCCGCCACCGGCGCGACGAGCAGGCTCACCTCGTCGATCAGCCCGGCGCGCAGCATCCCGCCGTTGATGCGCCCGCCGCCCTCCAGCATCAGCGTGCGCACCCCGAACCGCTCGCCCACCTTTTCCAGCGCGAGCGGCAGGTCCACGTCGCGCGCGCCGGCGAGGAGGTACGACACGCCGCGCTCGCGGAGCGTGGCGAGGTAATCGTCGGACACGCGCTCCGAAAGGATGGCGACCACGTGGTCGCCGTCGATGTCGCCCGACTCCCAGGCGAGCCGCCCGCGGGGATCGATCGCGAAGGCGAACGACCCGTGCTCGCCGGGCGCGCGGAAGTCCTCGCGCGGCGCGCCGGCGTGCTCCTCCCGCGCGACCTCGCTCTCCGGGCGCACGCCGCCGGCGAACGGCTCCATGGTCACGCGGCCGCAGATCCACCCGTCGGGCCGGAAGGCGGCGTGCACCTGCTCGTACTCGCGGCGCACCGCCGCCGGGGCGGGCCAGCCGTTCACGTCGATGCGCCCGTCCACCGACGCGGCCATGTGGCAGATCACGCGCGGGCGCCCCGTTGCTGGTGTCATCACTGCGTCCTTGGTCAGCGGTCGATCATCTTCTGCGAGCCCTCGGAATAGCGGTCCCCGTGCACCGTGATCCCCGCGACCGCCGCGTCGATCTCGCGCAGGTCTTCCGGCGAAAGCTCCACGCTCGCCGCGCCCAGGTTCTCCTCCAGGCGGTGCAGCCTGGTGGTGCCCGGGATGGGCACGATCCAGGCCCGCTGCGCCAGCACCCAGGTGAGGGCGAGCTGCGCGGGCGTCGCGCCCCTGCGCGCGGCGATGGCGCCGACGAGGTCCACGACCGCCCGGTTCGCCTTGCGGTTCTCCGGCGCGAAGCGAGGCACGGTGTTGCGGAAGTCGCCGGGGTCGAACCGGGTGGTCTCGTCGATCCGGCCCGTGAGGAAGCCCCTGCCCAGCGGCGAGAACGGCACGAAGCCGATGCCGAGCTCCTCCAGCACCGGGAGGATCTCCTGCTCCGGCTCGCGCCACCACAGCGAGTATTCGCTCTGGAGCGCGGCCACCGGCTGCACCGCGTGGGCGCGGCGGATGGTGCGCACCCCGGCCTCCGACAGGCCGAAGTGCCGCACCTTGCCCTCCGCGATCAGCTCCCCGACGGTGCCCGCCACGTCCTCGATGGGCACCGCGGGATCGACGCGGTGCTGGTAGAGCAGGTCCACGTGGTCGGTCCGCAGGCGCCGGAGCGAGTCCTCCGTCGTGCGCCGGATGCTCGCCGGCCGGCTGTCGAGCGCGCCCGTGGGCCTGCCGTCCGCGTCGAAGCCGAAGCCGAACTTGGTCGCGATCGCCACCCGGTCGCGGACCGGGGCCAGCGCCTCACCGACCAGCTCCTCGTTGGTGAACGGGCCGTAGAACTGCGCGGTGTCGAAGAGCGTGACGCCGCGCTCGACCGCGGCGCGGATCAGCGCGATCCCCTGCTCCCGGCCGACCGCCGGGCCCAGGCCGTGGCTCAGCCCCATGCAGCCGAGGCCGATGGCGGCAACCTCCGGGCCGCCGCGTCCGAGTGTGCGCTTCTGCATCTTCAGAGCTCCTGGCGCGAGGGCCGGACAGGGATCACGTTGATGGCGACGTCGCCGTCCGCGGGGAAAGGCTCCGCCGCGGGCACAATCTAGGGAAACGCGGCCGGTGGATAAACTTGACAGCGCTTAACAGGGCGGCAGCGTGTCGTTTACAATGAGCGACCACCTGGACGGGATCGCGATGTTCGTCGCGGTGGCGGAGGCCAGGGGCTTCCGCGCGGCCGGGCAGCGGCTGGGCGTGAGCGGCTCGGCGCTCAGCCAGGCGGTGCGGCGGCTGGAGGAGCGGCTGGGCGCGACGCTCCTCCAGCGGACCACGCGCAGCGTGAGGCTGACCGAAGCGGGCGAGCGGTTCTACGCCGCGGTGCGTCCCGCCCTGGACCAGGTGCGGGCGGCGGCCGTGGCGGTGGGGGAGCTCGCGGACCGGCCCCGCGGCACGCTGCGCCTGAGCGTGTCGGGCACCGCCGTGAGCTTCCTGCGCGGCCCCACCCTCCAGGAGTTCCTGCGCGCGTACCCCGACGTCCACCTCGACCTCATCGTGGAGGAGGAGGAGGTGGACATCGTGGCGGGGGGATACGACGCCGGCGTGCGCCTGGGCGAGGTGATCGACCAGGACATGATCGCCGTCCCCGCCTCCGCCCGGCAGCGGCTCCTCGTCCTCGGCTCGCCGGCGTACTTCGCGGCGCACCCGGAGCCGGCGCACCCGCGCGACCTCGCCGCGCACCCCTGCATCAACTGGCGGCAGGGGCCGGACGCCGCCCCGTACCGCTGGGAGTTCACCGAGGACGGGCACGACTTCGCCGTCGCCGTTCCCGCGCGGGTGGTGACCAACGACTTCGTCCTCATGATGCAGCTCGCCAGCGCGGGGATCGGGCTGACCATGGGGATGGAGGAGATCGTCCGCCCCTACATCGACCGCGGCGAGCTCGTGCCGGTGCTGGAGTCGTACTGCACCCCCTTTCCCGGGTTCTACCTGTACTATCCCCAGCGCCGGCAGGCGTCGCCGCCGCTCCGCGCGCTCATCGACTACCTGCTCCGCCTCAAGCAGGGCGAGCCGCCGGAGCGCTGACGCGGCGGCTGCGCGGCGTCAGAACTCGATCATCACCTTGATCGCCTCGCGCTCGTTCATCGCGCGGTAGCCGTCGGGCACCCCGTCCAGGCCCGTCACCCGGTCGAACACGCGGCCGGGCTGGATCCTGCCCTCCAGCACGTCGGGGAGCAGCTCCTCCATGTAGGCGCGGACCGGGGCCGGACCCCCGGCGATGGTGACGTTGCCGAAGAACGTGGACAGCCCGGCGGGGATGGTCTCTTCCTGGGGCACTCCCACGCGGCCGACCGCGCCCCCCGGGCGGGCGATGCTCATCGCCGTGAGCATGGACTGGCCGTGGCCCACGCACTCCAGCACCGAGTGCGCGCCGAAGCCGCCGGTGAGCTCGCGCACCCGCTCGATCGCCTCCTCGCCCCGCTCGCTTACCACGTCCGTCGCGCCGAACTCCCGCGCCAGCGCGATGCGGTCCGCGTGCCGCCCCAGCAGGATGATGCGCTCGGCGCCCAGCCTGCGGGCGGCGATGACGCCGCACAGCCCCACCGCGCCGTCCCCCACCACCGCGACCGTCTTTCCGGGCCCGACCCGGGCCGACAGGGCCGCGTGGTGCCCCGTCCCCATCACGTCGGACAGCGTCAGCAGCGACGGCATCAGCGCGTGGTCGCGGCCCACGGGGAGCGCCACCAGCGTTCCGTCCGCCTGCGGAACGCGCACCGCCTCGCCCTGGCCGCCGTCCAGCTCGGTCCCGCCCCACCACCCGCCGTGGATGCACGACGTCTGCAGCCCGTGGCGGCAGAACTCGCAGGTGCCGTCGGACCAGGCGAACGGCGCCACCACGACGTCGCCCTTCTTCACCGTGCGCACCCGGGAGCCCACGGCCTCCACCACGCCGATGAACTCGTGCCCCATGCGGTCGCCGACCTCGCTGGGCTCCTTGGACTGGTACGGCCACAGGTCGCTGCCGCAGATGCAGGCGCGCGTGACGGTGACCAGGGCGTCGGTCGGCTCGACGATCTCCGCGTCCGGGACGTTCTCCACGCGGACGTCGCCCGCGGCGTACATGACGGTTGCTCGCATCTCCGTTCCTTTTTCGTTCTCGTTGCGGCGGCGCTCACTTCGGGGCGAGGTCGCCGTACCAGTAGGCGGCGGTCACCCCGCCGTCCATGAGGATGTCGCTGCCGGTGATGAACCCGCCGTCCGGCCCCATGAGCAGCGCGGCGACCGTGGCCACCTCGTCCGGCGTGCCGGCGCGCCCCGCCGCGGACGCCTCGATCATGCGCCGGTACCCTTCGCCGCGCGGCCCCGCGAGCTCGTCCCTGGCCAGCGGCGTGATGATGATGCCGGGGCTGATGGTGTTGACCCGCGCGCCGCGCCTGCCCCAGCGAACCGCCTCGGCCATCACCCGCAGCGAGTTGCCGCGCTTGGCGAGCTGGTACGCGTGGAGCGAGTCCCTCACCCGGTCGGGCCGGAGGAACGGGAGGCCGAGCAGCTCCTCGGTGGGCGTGGTGGCCAGCTCCTCGTTCTGCTCCACGGTGAGCGGGGGGAGGCGGTGCCCCGACTGGGACGCGATCACCACGCCGGAGCCCCCGCGCGCGATGACCGCGCCGAACTCCTCCAGCACCAGGGCCGTGCCGTACAGGTCCACCCGGAGGATCGTCGCCGGCGGCGCCTGCGACGGGGAAACGCCCGCCGCGTGGACGAGCCCGGTGACGCTGCCGAGACTCGTGGCCCGCTCGACCAGCGCGTGCACGGCCTCGCGCGAGGACGCATCGACCGTGGCGACGCTCACCTCGTACCCGGCGTTTGCCAGGACCTCGGCCGCCGCGCCGGCGTTCTCCGGGCGCATGTCGGCCAGCAGCACGTGCTTGCCGACCCCGACCCGCCGCGCGATGGCCTGGCCGATCTGCCCGGGCCCGATGACGACGACGACCTCTTTCATGGCGGCTCCTCCCGTGAGCGATGTGCGTGCCGTTCCACCCGCGCAGGAAAGCTAGTTCCAGGAGGGCGCCGGATAAACTTGACAGCGCTTCCCAGCCTGATAAGCTGTTCTTCGCAATGAGGATGGGAGCTCCCGGACGACGACGAGGAAGGAACCCGTTGAGCAGAGATACAGGAACCCACGGCGGCCCGCGCGCGGTCCTTTTCGACCTGGACGGCACGCTCATCGACACGTACCGGCTGTACCTGGAAAGCTACCGCCGCGCCCTCGCGCCGCGGCTGGGCTACGCGCCCACGGACGAGGAGATCGTGGCGCGGCGCCCCTCGGCGGAGCGCGGCTTCCTGGCGGAGTGGATCGGCGCCGAGCGGGTGGCCGGGTGCCACGCCGCCATGCTGGAGCATTACGCGGCGCTGCACGGCGCGCTGGGGGCGGGGATGTACGAGGGGGTGCGGGAGATGCTGGCGGCGCTGCGGGCCGCGGGGATGCGGCTGGGGATCGTCACCGGCAAGGGGCGCCGCGCCTGGGCGATCACGGAGGCAGCGCTGGAGTTGGGCCGCTTCGACGTGGTGGTCACCGAGGACGACGTGCGCGCCCCGAAGCCCGACCCGGAGGGGGTGCTCGCGGCGGTGCGCGCGCTCGGCCTGGAGCCGGGGGCCGCCGTGTACGTGGGCGACTCCGCCGGGGACCTGCGCGCCGGCCGCGCGGCGGGAACCCGCGTGGCCGCGGCGCTCTGGCCAAAGGACGCCCCCGGCGAGCGGGAGCGCTTCCTGGACGAGGTCCGCGCCCTGGAGCCGGACTGGACGCTGGAGCGCCCCGCCGACCTGACGCGGTTGTTCGCTCCGTGGTGCTGAAGGGAAGAGCGGGAGTGCGACTGAGGCGGGGCGCCGTCAGTGCTCCGGGGGCGGGCGGCGGGTGAAGAGGATGAAGTCGCCGCGGTCGCGGAACTCCGCGGGGTCCACGCGGTCCGGCTCCGGCACGGGGACGGCGGAGACCACCAGCACGCGCGCGCCGGGCGCCCGCCGCTCCACCCGCGGGACGATGCCCAGCCGGCGGTCCGTGTGGAAGGCGCCGTTGAAGTGGACCACCAGCGCCCCCGGCCCGTGCCGCTCCAGGGCGCGCGCGACCGACTCCGCCATGGTCTCGTCCTTGGCGCACTGCGCCAGGTAGAAGCGCTCCGCCGCGGCCGCCTGCTCCGCGGCCGAGCCGGGCATGGGGTGGGCCCGCATCTGCGCGGCGAACAGGTCGTGGTAGGCGTCGCGCGGGCAGTCGCGTCCCGCGGCGACCCAGGGGCGCTCCGCCGCCGGCAGCGACGCGAGCGTGTCCGGGCCGGCGCGCGACACCGCCGCCGCGATCCGCCGGGGGAGGTTTGCGG
Organism: Longimicrobiaceae bacterium; assembly: GCA_040509335.1. Lineage (GTDB taxonomy): Bacteria > Gemmatimonadota > Gemmatimonadetes > Longimicrobiales > Longimicrobiaceae > JAFAYN01. The sequence continues at coordinate 18,159 of JBEVLE010000391.1, forward strand.
CCACCACCGGCCAGCCGCGCGCCCGGGCGAATTCCACCAGCGGCCGGTAGTCGGCCGCGTAGTTGGGCCACGGCCGCGAGCCGGCGAGGAACTCCGCTTCCGCGGCCTCCCCGGCCAGGTAGCGGTCCAGCAGCGGCTGCACGTCCCGCTCGAGCATCTCCATCGCCACCACCACCCGCTCCCGCCGCTCCGCCAGCGCTTCCAGCAGCGCCCGCTGGAGCCGGTGCGTGCCGCCGTCGTCGTGCTGCTCCCCCACGAACGCGACCTCCGCCGCGGCGAGGGCGTCCGCCATCCCGCCCAGGTCCGTCCAGCGCCCGGCTCGCGCGTCGTACACGCGGTGCGGCACGGAGTCGGGGGGCGCCTGCGCGGCGAGCGGCGCCGCGGACGCGGCGCACAGGAGGAGGGCGGCGAGGGCCGCGCGCGTTCGGGAGAGACGGGGTGTGCGCACCGGGCACCTCGCGTGGCGGGTCCCGTCCGGCGGGGCGCAGGACGGCGGAACGATCCCCGCACATCTAACCGGCCTGCGGGAAAAACACAACGGCGGAACGGCGCCCCCCCCGGAACGCCGCCCGCCGTCGTGGTCCCACGATCCTGCTCCGGCCTGCGTGCTTCCCTACGCGGGAAGCCGGCCGGAGGTTTCGGGCTCAGAGGTTCGGCACCTGCCGCACCACCACCCGCTCCACGCCCTCGTCGTCCTTTTCGATGTAGGCGGCCCGGCCGGAGGCGCTGAACGCGGCGGGAAGCCTCTGCCCGGTCACCGTGCCCAGGTAGCTGCCGTTCGCGGCGATCAGGTCGATGGGGCCCGGCTGGCCCCACTCCCTGCCCGTGCGCTCCACCCACACGCGTCCGGCGGCGTCCACCTTGAGGTTCTGGATCGCGGGGATGGTCTCCGCGAACTGCATGTTGCGCAGGCGATCCTCCACCATCTGCGGGGAAACGGGCGGCAGCGTCCCGCCCCCGGTCACGATCCGGCGCATCCCTTCCCCGTTGCGCCACTGCTCGCGGCGGCGCTCCCGCGCCCGCTCACGGTCGGCCTCGGTGACGCGGCGCTCGCGCACGGGGCGCTGGATGTAGCGCACCGGCTGCCCGTTGCGCATCACCTTGAGCGTGTACCCGTCCGTGTGCGACACCACCACGTCGCCGCCCGGGAGCATCCCCCAGTTGACCGCCGGCGCGAACATCACCGTGCTCATGCGGACCGACTGCTGCTGCTGCCGGCCCGGCGCGCTCCCCTGCGTCTGGGTGTGGATCTCGGTGGGCGCGTCGAACAGGCGCACCGGCCGGCTTCCCGCCGCGAAGCTCTGCCAGACGATGGGGGTGGACTGGAGGGTCTGGCTGCGCGAGCCCCCGTTCATGTTGAAGGAGGGAGCCTGGCGAAGCACCGTCACCACGCCGCCGCGCGGGTGCGGGGCCAGGCCGCCGCTGCCCAGCGCCATGGGCATGTAGTCGTTCAGGAACGGCACGCTGCGCTGGTACCGCCCGTTGGCCCCGAAGAGCGAGTACGTGCGGGCGGCCAGGTCGGCCACGGCCACCGAGCCGTCCGCCAGCACGGTCATCCCGAACGGCGCCTGGAACTCGCCCGGCCCGCCGCCCTGCTTGCCGAACTGCCGCACGTACTTGCCCGTGCGGTCGAACACCACCACGCGGTTGCCGCCGCCGTCCAGCACGTACAGGTTGTCGGCGCGGTCGAACGCCACCTGCTCGATGCGCGAGAACATCTCGTACTCGCGTCCCTCCGCGGTCCCCACCGAGAACACCGGGGTGGTGCGGAGGGCGAGGGGACGGTCCTGCTCGGGGAGGCGCGTCGTCTGCTGGGCGTGGGCCGCGGGGGCGGCCAGGAGACCCGCGGCGACCGCCGCGAGGTGGAACCGACGGAATCTGGCAGTGAGCATCGTTCAGCCACCTTTCGGGTGTGAAACCTGGGCCGGGCGAGCGGGTCGCCGGCCACGGACTTAGTTCCTGACAGTTCGACGCCGCTCGCGCGGGAAGGGTTGCCTGGCGTCGCGCGCGGTGCCATCATCCCGCCCGCGGCCCGGCTGGCACGTCGCCTGCCGGGTGGCGACGGGTCCGGACCGATCCGGGGAACGGGAGAAAGGACGCTTGACCACGCACGCCACCCACTGGCACGACTATCCCGCGGCGCAGGGCCGCGAGGAGCACCACACCGTCGTGGGGACGGTCAAGGTGCTCCACGACTTCCATTCCCCCCAGCTCGACAACCGCCGGGACATCCTGGTGTACCTGCCCCCCTCGTACCGCACCAGCGAGCGGCGCTACCCGGTGGTGTACATGCACGACGGGCAGAACCTGTTCGACGAGGCGACCAGCTTCGGGGCGGAGTGGGGCGTGGACCAGACGCTGGAAGCGGGGGCCGAGCAGGGGCTGGAGGCCATCGTGGTGGGGATCCCCAACATGGGCGAGGCGCGCCTGGACGAGTACAGCCCCTGGCGCGACGACAAGTACGAGGCCGGCGGCAGCGGCGACCTGTACCTGGACTTCCTGGTCCACACCCTGAAGCCGGTGGTGGACGCCGACTTCCGCACCCTCCCCGAGCGGGAGCACACCGGGATCGCCGGGTCGTCCATGGGCGGGCTGATCTCGCTGTACGCCTTCTTCCGCCACCCGGAAACCTTCGGCTTCGCGGGGGTCATGAGCCCCGCCCTCTGGTTCGCCGGGCGCAGGGTGTACGACCACGTGGAGCAGGCCCCCTTCGTCCCCGGCAAGCTGTACCTGGACGTGGGGACGCAGGAGGGCTCCGAGGAGCTCCAGGACGTGCGCCGCCTGCGCGACATCCTGGTGCGCAAGGGCTACGAGAAGGGGAGGAACTTCCTGTACGTGGTGGAGATGGGCGGCGCCCACAACGAGCGCGCCTGGGCCCGCCGCCTGCGCAAGGAGCTGCACTTCCTCCTCGGCGTCCCCCTCCGCAGCCCGCGCCCCGCGAAGTAGCGGACTTCAGCGCGATCCCCGCGTGAGGGATTTCGGCCCGAAGGGGCGAGACCCCGCGGGGCTGTTTCCGCGGGGGCTCGACTCCGTTGCAGACGGTTGTTTCGTCTGCTACGGAGCCGAAGCCCGACCCCGGCGCCAGCCGGGGGCACGCCCGACTTCGCCCTTGAATCCGTTCAGGCCGCCGCGAACATCCGCGCCGCGTGGAACTGCCGGGACGCCTGGATGAACTCCTCGAACAGCCGCAGCGTCCCCGGGTCGGTCTCCACCAGCATCTCCGGGTGCCACTGCACGCCCACCAGGAACGCCTCGCCCGTCCCCTCCACCGCTTCCAGCAGCCCGTCCGGCGACACCGCGGACGCCACCAGCCCGGCCCCCAGCCGCCGGATGGCCTGGTGGTGCATGCTGTTGACCATCACCCGCTCCTCGCCGAAGATCCGGCGCAGCCGCGTGCTTTCGGGGAGGGTGACGTCGTGCGCCAGGTGGTCGCGCGCCCAGCCGGCCCCGGGAAAGTAGTCGTGCTTGATGGCCTCGGGGATCTGCTCCGCGCAGTCCTGGTACAGCGTCCCGCCGGCGGCCACGTTGATCACCTGCATCCCGCGGCACACCCCGAACACCGGCTTCCCTTCCTCCATGGCCCACTTGGCGAAGAGCAGCTCCACCCGGTCGCGCGCCAGGTCGGTGCGGCCGCACAGGTCGTGGCGCTCCTCGCCGTACGAGCCCGGGTCCACGTCCACGCCCCCGGCCAGGAAGATCCCGTCCAGGTGGTCGTAGATGGCGCGCAGCGTTTCCTCGTCGTCGTCCAGGAGCGGGACCATCCAGGGAACGCCGCCCACGTAGGTGACGGCCGTGTAGTAGCGGCTGTTCATCACCCACGAATGCGGCAGGTCCTCCGGGATCCGGTCGATGGACTGCAGGGTCTGGGTGGGGATTCCGACGACGGGACGGTGCTGCATCACGAACTCCTGCGAAGGGAACGGCACTCCGGGGAACTCCGGGGAGGGGGGAGGATGCACAAACTACGCCGTGCACGGCGAGCGCGCAACCGTCCCGCCCCCGGGGACGTATTCCCCTGTGCGCCCTCCACTTACACCGTCACCCCCTCGGCGGTTTCGCGGATCAGCTGGTCCACGACGTCCTTGAGATCGCCCGTCTTTTCGAAGGTCGCAATCTGCCGGTCGGCGCTGGCGCCCTGCTCCAGGATGCGGTAGGCGTACTCCACCTCGGCGCGGCTCCCCAGCTCGTCCACCACGTCGCCGATGAACCACTCGATCAGCTCGCGGATCAGCTCGCGCGCCGGCAGCTCGGTCTGCTTGCCCAGGTCCAGGAGCTGCCCGTCCAGCCCGTAGCGCACGGAGCGCCACTTGTTCTCCTCGATCAGGTCGGGCGGGTACACGCGGAACGTCGTGTTGTCGCGCCGCAGCTTCCACAGCTTGGCGATGATGGCCTGGAGGATGGCGGCGATGCACACCGCCTCTTCCACCCGGGTGCACACGTCCAGGAAGCGGAACTCCAGGGTGGGGTACAGGTGGTGCGGCCGCACGTCCCAGTAGATCTTGGAGCCGTCCGGGATGCAGCGGGTGCGCACCAGGGTGTCCATGAGGTACTGGTAGTCGGCCCAGCCGCGCATGATGCGCGGCACGCCGGTCCGCGGGAAGTTGCGGAACACCACGCTGCGGTACGACTTGAGCCCCGTGTTGCGCCCCTGCCAGAAGGGCGACGACGAGGCCAGGCAGAGCAGGTGCGGCATGAAGTAGCGGGACACGTTCATGGCGTCGATCAGGAACTCCCGGTCGTCGATGCCGATGTGCACGTGCGTCCCGAAGATGAGCAGCTGCTGCGCCAGGTCCTGCATGTCCTGCTTCACCCCCATGTAGCGCTCCAGCGGGGTGATCTCCTGCGTGGTCCAGTGCGTGAACGGGTGCGTCCCCGCCGCGGCGACCCGCAGGTCCTTGCGCGCCGCCAGCCCGATCACCATCCCCCGCAGGCGCTTCAGCTCGGCGCACGCTTCCGCGGGCGTCTGGCACACCCGCGTCCCGATCTCCACGATGGACTGGTGCAGCTCGGGCTTGATCTCGCCCAGCACCAGGTGGTCGTCGTGCAGGATCTCGGTGATGTAGGAGCGCAGCTCCCGCGTCTTCGGATCGATGATCTGGTACTCTTCCTCGATCCCGATGGTGAGCGACGGCGCCTTCATGCGGCCTCTTTGAAAGCAGGGAACAGGGAAGAGGGAACAGGGAACAGCCTGCAACGGCAACTACGCGCGACGTGCAGTTTGCAGGCTGTTCCCTGTTCCCTGGGGCGTGGCAGGGCCAGGGAGGGGATTCCCTGTTCCCTCGTCTCCCTCATCTCCGCTCCACCACGAAGGTGGGGACGCTGGAGCCGCCGCCGGCGGTGACGTTGAGGAGCGCCGCGGTGGACAGGCGCGTCAGGCAGCCGTCCATGTACTGGCCGTGGAAGATGAAGGGCGCGGTGTCCAGCATCCGCTCGGCCAGCTGCACCCTGCCGTCCACGAAGCTGGGGTAGAGCGCCTTGGGGAGCTCCACGCGCTCCTGCACGATGTGCGGCGAGTCCAGCGCCGTGCGCACGGCGGCCTCCCAGGCGTCGTCGTCCACCTCCCACCCCAGCACGATCCCCTTGCCGCCGTACTCGTCGTTGGGCTTGAGCACCATGCGCTCGCGGTTCTCGCGCACGTAGGGGACCAGGTCCACGTCCTGCCCCGCGTGGAAGGTGCGGCGCTCCTCCAGGTTGCGCGTCCAGGGGATGTTTGCCTCGATCGCCTCCAGCTCCGGCCCGCTGAACAGGTGCTCGTTGCGCTCGTCGCTGAGCACGGCGAGCGACGCCTTCTTGTGCAGCAGCTTGCAGCGGAAGGGGTTCACCATGCACACGGCGCCGTCGCGCACGGCCTGCACCACCGGGTGGTCCAGCCCCATCCCGCCCTGCTGCACCAGCTCGGTGATGAGGACGCGCTTGTAGATGAGGGTGACGTGGAAGTCGCCCGCCATGAGCTTGCCGTCGCGGTACTCCACTTCGCGCGGGTCGGCGATGACGCACTCGATCCCCTGCGAGTGGAAGTAGTCGCGGAAGAGCACGAACTCGCTGAAGGTGGGGACCTCCTTCCAGTCCAGGATCGCCACCCGCGGGGCCTCGCGCCGGCCGGCGAACTGCCGGTACGAGTCCAGCAGCGCGTGCATCACGTTGTGCCGCGCCGGCAGGGGCCGCACGGAAAAGGTGCGCAGGAACTCCCGCATGGCGGGGAGCCCCAGGAACATCTCCGAGAGCACGTCGTTGTACGCCGGGGCGGCGGGGGTCTCGGCGTTGTACTCGGTGAACTTGAGCCCCCCCTTCCCGGAGATGAAGAAGGCGTCCAGCCGCGAGGTGGGGCTGGGGTCGCGGAAGCCCGGGTCGTGGTGGATCAGCTCCTCCTCCCACCCCTCCAGGGCGAACTGCTTCCGGAACACGGCGTCCTCCACCGCGGCCGCGTACGCCTTGCCGAAGGCGCGCATCACCAGGCCCACGCGCGCCTGGAGGAAGCGGTACATCTCCGGGGTGAGAAAGCGCGGGCGCAGCACCGTGCACAGCGGCTTGTCGCCGAAGAACAGGCCGCGCCGCACCTGCTGGTCGTCGAGCTGCGCCTGGGTGTCCGCGCCCAGCTCGTCGCCGAGCAGGTCGTGGTAGCGATGGATGGCTTCCTGGAGCGCCATGGACCGGGCCGGGCCTGGGTGAAGGGTCGGGTGCGCCGCGCGCCTACTCGGCGGCGGTGGGGTCGGTCTGGTGCGCCGGGTCCGCGATGGACGGGTTCCCCGGCGCGTCCGGGCTGAGCGCGGCCGGGGTCTCCCCCACCGGCTCCGGCCGGTCGGCGAAGCGGTCCCCGCCGCTCTCCCCGCCGCCGCCCTGCCCGCGGCGGCGCGGGCCCGCCGCCGCCATGGAGCCCATCCCCCGCGCCAGCCCGGGGAGCTCCTCCGCCAGGTCTCCCGCGCCCGCCGCGGCGGCGGTGCGGCCGTCCGGCCCCTCGCGGTGCGCCGGCCACACCCCCTGGGTTTCCGCGCCGGACGCATCGCCCTGCGGCGCGTCGTCGGCGAGCCAGCCGCGCGGGTGGCGGCTGGCGGTGAACAGCTCCTCCCAGCGCAGCGGGCCGCGCTGCGGGCGCGGCGTCTTCGCCAGGCGGATGGCCATGTCCGCCATGTGGCGGACCACCCAGTCGAAGTAGTGGGGCGTCAGCGAGTTGACGTCCATGTCCGGGGCGGGGTTCATGAAGTCGATGGCGTAGGGCACCCCGTCCTTGACGGCCCACTCCAGCGAGCACATGTCGTAGCCCAGCGCGCGCATGAGCGTGAGCGAGTCGTCCACGATACGCCGCCCCAGCTCGGGGGTGAGGTGCTCGTGCTCCACGTGGTAGCGCCGCTCCCGCGGGTCGTACTTGATGGGGAGCACCACCTCCTGCCCCAGCGCGATGCAGCGGACGAAGCGGTCCCAGTGGATGAACTCCTGCACCACCATGGTCATCCGCCCGGTCTCGTCGTAGCTGTGGATGAGCTCTTCCAGCGAGTTGCAGATGTACACGTCGCGCCACCCGCCGCCGTGCGCGTCCTTGAGCACGCAGGGAAGCCCCACGTAGTCCACCACGCCCTGCCAGTCGATGGGGTAGCGCAGGTTGCGCAGGCTCTTCTCGTGGTCGATCCCCGGCACGTACTCGCGGTTGGGGAGCACCACCGTCTTGGGGTGGGCGATCCCCAGCTTGGCGGCCAGCGACGCGCCGAAGAACTTGTCGTCGGCCGTCCACATGAAGGGGTTGTTGACCACCGTGCACCCCTGCAGCACGGCGTGCTTCAGGTAGGTGCGGTAGAAGGGTACCTCGTGCGAGATGCGGTCGATGATCACCGCGTACGGCACGGGCTCGTCCATGCGCGTGGCGTCGAGCGTGATGAACTCGGCCGTCACCCCCTCGTCGCGGCGGTTGACTTCCTCGATGAAGGCCGGGGGAAAGGACCACTCCATCCCGACGAGCAGGCCGACTTTGAGCGACATGGCGGTTTTCCTCTGCGTGGTCGATGCGTGGTGCTGCGTGTTGTGCGGGCCGCTCCGGAGCCCGGCGGAAACTGCCCCGCCGGTCTCCTGCGCGGGCTACGGGAGCCCCGGGAAACTGCCCCCGGGTCTCCCTTCGCCGGAGGGAGCCAGCCAAACTGCCGGCTGTCTCCCTCCGAACAGATTGCTATGGGTACTGCGAACTGCGGACCCCCTC
>JBEVLE010000392.1:0-4904 GCA_040509335.1 Longimicrobiaceae bacterium
AACCGGCACGCCCTCTTTTTGGGGCAATCAATGCCCAAAATTTGGGCAACGTCAACCCCGGCGGCGGCAATCTCGCGCCCCGGTGCTTGACGCCGGGGCCGCCGGAACGGATAGTAGGAGCCGCCGATTCGCTCCCGCCGCTTTCCTGTTCCACCCTCCCCGAGACATGGCAGACTCCAGCGACCGCATCCGCGCCCTCCGCGCCGCCGTGGGCGTCGCCCCCGAGGACACCGGCCTGCGCCTCCTCCTCGCCGAAGCACTCCTGGACGGCGGGCTGGCGGCGGAGGCCGAGGCGGCGGTGCGCGACGGCCTCCGCGCGGCCCCGGAGGACGCCGGGCTGCGGGGGGCCCTGGTGCGCGCCTTCCACCGGCAGGGCAAGCTTTCCGCCGCGCTGGTGGTGATCGAGGACCTGCTGCGCGCCGGCGACGGCGGAATCGAGGTCCACCTCCTCCATGCCCGCGTCCTGCTGGACGCGGGCGACGTGGAGCGCGCCCGGCTGGCGTACCGCGAGGCCGTGGCCGCGGGCGCGGACGACGTGGAGCTGGCCGCCCGGCTGGGCGGCGCCGGCTCCGGGCTGCGCCGGGTTCCCTCCGAGGGGGAGGAGGAGCCCGGCCCGGAGGAAGCGGAGGACCCGGAAACGGAGCAGGAGGACGGCGGCGACGGCTCTGTTCCGCGGGTCACCTTCGCGGACGTGGGCGGCATGGAGGTGCTCAAGGAGGAGATCCGCCGCAAGATCATCCACCCGCTGCGGCACCCGGAGCTTTTCCGCGCCTACGGCAAGTCGGCGGGCGGGGGGATCCTGATGTACGGCCCGCCCGGGGTCGGCAAGACGCACCTCGCCCGGGCCACCGCCGGGGAAGCCGGGGCCGCGTTCCTGAGCGTGGGCATCCACGAGGTGCTGGACATGTGGATGGGGCAGAGCGAGCAGAACCTGAACCGCCTCTTCGAGCGGGCGCGGGCGTCCGCCCCCAGCGTGCTCTTCTTCGACGAGGTGGACGCCCTCGCCGCGCGCCGCAGCGACCTGCGCACCAGCGGCGGGCGCACCCTGATCAACCAGTTCCTGGCGGAGCTGGACGGGGTGCAGGCCTCCAACGCCGGGGTGCTGGTGCTCGCGGCGACCAACGCCCCCTGGCACCTGGACCCCGCCTTCCGCCGCCCCGGACGCTTCGACCGGGTCCTGTTCGTCCCCCCGCCCGACGAGCCCGCGCGCGCGGCCATCCTCCGCCTCCTGTGCCGCAGCCGGCCCGTGGAGGCGGTGGACTACGAGCGGCTGGCGAAGCGGACGGAGGGCTTCTCGGGCGCCGACCTCCGGGCCGTGGTGGAGCTGGCCGTGGAGCGCAAGCTGGACGCGGCGATGCGCGCCGGGCGCCCGCTCCCCATCTCCGGCGCGGAACTGGCCGCCGCCGCCAGGGAGGTCCGCCCCACGGCGCGCGAGTGGTTCACGACCGCGCGCAACTACGTGCTGTACGCCAACGAGGCGGGACAGTACGACGACGTGAAGCCGTATCTCCGCTAGCTCCCCGCCCCCACGATGACGCACCCGGGCCTGGAGCGCGCCAGGCTTCTCATGGACCACCGCCGCCCCGGCATGGCGGCCGACGAGCTTCGCCGCGCGCTCCACGACCGGCCGGAGGACCCGGTGCTGCACGCCTACCTGGCGCTCTGCCTGGCGGAGGACCCGGCGACGCGGGCGGAGGCGCAGGTCAAGGCGCTGTGGGCGACTGCGTACGATCCCGCCAGCCCGCTGGCCTGGTTCGCACTCGCGGCGGTGGAGCGGGTGCGCGGCAGGGGGAGGGAGGCGGAGCAGGCGCTGCGGATCGCGCTGGGGCTGAACCCGGAGGCGCCCGGGCTGTTCGCCGAGCTGGCGTCGCTCCTGCTGGCGCAGGAGCGCCCGCGCGCCGCGCTGGAGGAAGCGGACCGGGGGCTGGCGCTGGACCCGGACCACGTGGGGTGCCTGACGGTCCGCGGCGCCGCGCTCGCGCGGCTGGGGCGGCACGACGCCGCGGGGGAGGCGTACGCCGGGGCGCTCTCGCTGTCGCCCGAGGACCCGGCGGTGCACGGCGGCGCGGGGTGGGCGCTCCTGCGCCGGGGCGACGCGGCCGGGGCGAAGGAGCGGTTCCGCGAGGCGCTCCGGCTGGACCCTGCCGCCGGCCGGGCGCAGGACGGGCTGATGGAAGCGCTCCGGGCCCGCAACCCCGTGTACCGGGCGCTGCTGCGCGCCTCGTTCCGGGTCCCCGACCTGGGCACGGGCGCCCGGGTGCTGGCGGTGATCCTGGGGGTGGTCGCCGTGTGCATGCTGGAGATCGCGCGCTACGAGCTGGACATCCCCGCCCTGCTGGTGCTCCCGCTGGAGATCGGCGTGGTCGCGCTCGTGTTCCTGAGCTGGACTGCGCGCTCCCTTTCCGACCTCCTCCTGTTCGCCGACCCGCTGGCCCGGCAGACGCTGTCGCGCGCGCAGCGCATCGGCGCCGTCGGCACGGCGGCGGCGCTCGCGGCGGGCGGCGTCCTGGGGCTCCTCGCGCTGGCGGGGGCCGGCGGCAGCGGGCTCGGCTTCGCGGCGGCGGTCGCGGCGCTGTACACCATCCCCATCGGCGCGGCGCTGCGGGCCGGGCCGGGGAGGCCGCGCGCGCTGATGACGGCGTACCTCCTGCTGGTGCCCGTGCCCGCCGCGATGTTCCTGGCGCAGCAGGCGCGCGGCGCCGAGGGCGCCGCGACCTGGTTCGGGATCACCATCTGCGCGCTGGTGATGTCGGACGCGATCTCCGACCTGCTCTCGGGGCGCCTGTAGCCGACATCCCGCGCGGACTGGCCCCGGGCGGGACGCCTCCCTATATTCCCGATGCAAGCCGCCAGGGGTATCCCGCGCACGGTCGCGGGGTTGAGAGAGTCCCTTGGAACCTGATCCGGATCACACCGGCGTAGGGAGCGCGGCGTGTCGCACAGATGAACCCCTCCGCCGCGCGTTCCCTCCGCCGGCCGACGCGTGCTCATCCTGGCGCCACCCCGGAGCTCCGGCGTGGCGCCTTTTTTCGTCGGGCGCGCCCGCCGGAGCCCACCGCACCTCCTCGCACGGCCCCGGATCGCTCCTTGCCCGCAGCAGCCACGGAGACGCACGATGATCGACCGAGCCCGCCCCCAGCCCACCGCCGCCGGCGACTACGGCGACGCGTTCCCCGCCTCCCGCAAGGTGTACGCGGAGGGGCGCCACGGCGTCCGCGTCCCCATGCGCGAGATCGTGCTCTCCGGCGGGGAGCCGGCGCTGCGCGTGTACGACACCAGCGGCCCTCTGGGCGGCGACGTGCGGCGGGGGCTGCCGCCGCTGCGGGCGGAGTGGATCCGCTCCCGCGGCGACGTGGCGGCCACCGAGCGGACGTACCGTCCGCTCCCGGGTGCGCAGGCGGTGGAGATGCCGGAGTCGCTGCACCGGTCCACGCTGCGCGGCACAGGCTGCGTCACGCAGATGCACTACGCGCGGCGCGGCGAGGTGACCCCGGAGATGGAGTTCGTGGCGCTGCGCGAGGGGATGGACCCGGAGTTCGTGCGCGCTGAGGTGGCGCGCGGGCGGGCCATCATCCCCGCCAACGTCAACCACCCGGAGCTGGAGCCGATGATCATCGGCCGCGGCTTCAAGGTCAAGGTCAACGCCAACATCGGCAACTCGGCGGTGCGCTCGTCCATCGAGGACGAGGTGGAGAAGCTGCGCTGGGCGACGCTCTGGGGCGCGGACACGGTCATGGACCTGTCCACGGGCAGGAACATCCACGAGACGCGGGAGTGGATCCTCCGCAACTCGCCGGTCCCCATCGGCACCGTCCCCATCTACCAGGCGCTGGAAAAGGTGGGCGGCGTGCCGGAGGAGCTGACCTGGGAGCTGTACCGCGACACGCTGATCGAGCAGGCGGAGCAGGGGGTGGACTACTTCACCGTGCACGCCGGGGTCCTTCTCCGCTACGTGCCGCTGACGGCCAACCGGATGACGGGGATCGTCAGCCGCGGGGGGAGCATCATCGCCAAGTGGTGCCTGGCGCACCACCGGGAAAGCTTCCTGTACACGCACTTCCGCGAGATCTGCGAGATCATGCGGGCGTACGACGTGGCGTTCTCGCTGGGCGACGGGCTGCGGCCCGGCTCCATCCACGACGCCAACGACGAGGCGCAGTTCGCCGAATTGCGCACGCAGGGCGAGCTGAACCGCATCGCCTGGGAGTTCGACGTGCAGACCATGAACGAGGGGCCGGGGCACGTGCCCATGCACCTCATCAAGGAAAACATGGACCGGCAGCTGGAGTGGTGCGACGAGGCGCCGTTCTACACGCTGGGGCCGCTGACCACGGACATCGCCCCGGGCTACGACCACATCACCAGCGCCATCGGCGCGGCGCAGATCGGGTGGTACGGCACGGCCATGCTCTGCTACGTGACGCCCAAGGAGCACCTGGGACTCCCCAACCGCGACGACGTCAAGGCGGGGGTGATCACCTACAAGATCGCGGCGCACGCGGCGGACCTCGCCAAGGGGCACCCACGGGCGCGGGAGTGGGACGACGCGCTGAGCAAGGCGCGCTTCGAGTTCCGCTGGCGCGACCAGTTCAACCTGGCGCTGGACCCGGTGACGGCGCTGGCATACCACGACGAGACGCTGCCGGCGGAGGGGGCAAAGGTGGCGCACTTCTGCTCCATGTGCGGCCCCAAGTTCTGCTCCATGAAGATCACGCAGGACGTGCGGGAGTACGCGGCGCGGCAGGCGGAGGCCGAAGCCGGCATGCTGCAGAAGTCCGCCGAGTTCCGCGAGCGCGGCGGCGAGGTGTACCTGCCGGTGGCGGAGAGCGCGGGGGAAACGGTCGCGGCGGATTGACGTAGAGCGGCTATCGTGGTAGACGGGGGCGGAGCGTTTACGCTCCGCC
>JBEVLE010000393.1:0-5038 GCA_040509335.1 Longimicrobiaceae bacterium
CGCTCCGGCCCGGGGCGGCTCCCCTTATTCTTCACCCGGGGCGGAGGACGATGAACGGATTCTTCATGAGCCGGTTCGAGGACGCGGTGCTGGCGCTGCTCCGCGTGGCGGCGGGGGTGATGTTCATGCAGCACGGCGCCCAGAAGCTGTTCGGGGTGTTCGGCGGGTTCGGGGGGACGCCGGGGGCCACGGCGCCGCTCGCGTCCATGATGGGGCTGGCGGGGGTCCTGGAGTTCTTCGGCGGGCTGCTGATCGTCTTCGGGCTGTTCACCCGGCCGGTGGCGTTCATCCTGTCGGGGCAGATGGCGGCGGCCTACTTCATGGCGCACCTGCCCAACGGCTTCTGGCCCATCCAGAACCAGGGGGAGCTGGCGGCGCTGTACTGCTTCGTGTTCCTGTACCTTTCCGCGCGGGGCGGGGGGCGGTACAGCGTGGACGCCATGATCGGGCACCGGCACGGCGCGGCGCCGGTCGTGGAGCGGTCGCGGATCTGAACGGCTACGGCACCGGCGACGGCGGGTTCGGGCGTGCCCCCGGCTGGCGCCGGGGTCGGGCTTCGGCTCCGTTGGGCTGCAAACAACGCAGCCCAACGGAGTCGAGCCCCCGCGAAACTGCCCGCGGGGTCTCGCCCCTTCGGGCCGTAATCCCTCACGCGACGGCCGCGCATTCCATGATCCACGCGGCAACGCGTATATTCGCTGGGGTCGCATAGGGAGCCGGCAACGCTCTCTGTGCCCTCTGCGAAGCACTCTCGCCGGTCCAGGCCGAAACATGAGCACCGCAGCCTTGCAGATCCCTTCTCAGCGCATCGCCGACTTCTGCCGCGAGCACGGCATCCGGCGCCTCCGGCTCTTCGGCTCCGTGCTGCGTGACGACTTCCGTCCCGACAGCGACGTAGACGTCCTGGTGGAGTTCGAGCCCGGCACCACCGTGGGACTCATCACGCTCGCCGCCCTGGAGCTGGAGCTGGGCGGGATCATCGGCCGCAAGGTGGACCTGCGGACCCCCAACGACCTGAGCCGCTACTTCCGGCAGCAGGTGCTCGACAGCGCCACGGAGCTGTATGCGGCCTGAAGACCGCGTTCGGCTGCTCCACATGCGGGACGCCGCGCGGGAGGCGATCGGCTTCGCGGCGGGTCGGGCGCGGAGTGAGCTGGACACGGATCGCCAGCTCCTCCTTTCCATCGTCAAGGACGTGGAGATCGTCGGCGAGGCGGCGAGCCGGGTGAGCGCGGAGCTTCGCGGCCTGCACACCGAGCTGCCCTGGGCCGCCATCGTCGCGATGCGGAACCGGTTGATCCACGCCTATTTCGACATCGACCGGGACATCGTGTGGGACACCGTCACCGCGGACCTCCCGCCCCTCCTGGCTGTGATCGAAACCATTCTCGAAGAGCGGGAACCGTAAGCAAAAGCAGACCACAGGAGTGGAGCACCCCGCGGCGGCAAGGTTGCCGCCGGATGTTCCCGCGGCGTATCTTTGCGCCGCTTCCGCGCGCCAGCGCACCCGTCCCGCACCATCCCCCCATCATACCATGTCCAGCTCCCTCGAAGGCGCCCCCGCGTCCGGTTCCCTCCAGTTCGACTCCGCCGAGCCCGTGGCACTGGCGGACGCGCCCGCGACGACCACCTGCACCGGCTGCTCCCGTCCCATCCGCGACAGCTACCACGAGGTCAACGGCCAGGTGGTCTGCGCCTCGTGCCGCGCCGGCGTGGAAGCGCTGGGAAAGGCCGGCGGCTTCGGCAGGGCGCTGGTCCTGGGGCTCGGCGCCGCGGCGGCCGGGTGGGCCGTCTACTTCGCCGTCCTCAAGCTCGCCGGCATCGAGTTCGGCCTCATCGCCATCCTGGTGGGCTACGGCGTGGGCAGGGCGGTGAGCCACGGCTCCGGCGGGCGCGGCGGGTGGCCGTACCAGGCGCTCGCCATCGGGCTCACCTACCTGGCCATCGTGTGCACCTACGTGCCGCTCATCGCCGAGGGGATGCGCTCCGAGGATCCCTCCGCCGCGGGCGCCGGGCTGTACGTCGTCTCGTTCGTCATCGCGGTGATGTACCCGTTCCTTTCCATCACCGAGAGCCCCATCGGCGCCGTCATCATCGCCGTGGGCCTGTACGAGGCGTGGAAGCTGAACCGGCGCAGCGAGCTGCGCATCACCGGCCCGTACAGGGTGGCCGCGCCGCAGCCGGTGCCCGCGCTCGACGCCGCCCGTGGCTGAGGGCGCCGCGGCGGCCCCGCCGGCGGCCGCCGCCTGCGAGCGCTGCGGCACGCAGGTGGCGCCCACGCTGCTGAGCTGCCCGGGGTGCCGCCGGCTGGTTCACACGGTGGAGCTCCAGCGGCTCGCCGGCGACGCCGAGCGGGCCACCGCGGACGGCGACCTGACGCGCGCGCTGGAGCTGTGGCGCGGCGCGCTCCGGCTCCTCCCGGCGGACTCGGGCCAGCACGCCGCCATCGCCGGGCGGGTGGAGGCGCTGGGCCGCGCCGTGGACCGCCCGTCCGCCCCGGCGGGGATCGCGGGCGGCGGAAAGGGCAAGGCAGCCGCCGCGGGCGCGCTGGCGCTGCTGGCGTGGAAGTTCAAGTTCGTGCTGGTGTTCGTGCTCACCAAGGCCAAGCTGCTCCTGCTGGGGCTCACCAAGCTGGGCACCTTCGCCTCCATGCTCGCCTTCCTGGGCGTGTACTGGAGCCTGTGGGGGTGGAAGTTCGCCCTGGGGTTCGTCCTTTCCATCTACGTGCACGAGATGGGGCACGTGGCGGCGCTGCGCCGCTACGGCATCCCGGCGAGCGCGCCCATGTTCATCCCCGGCGTGGGCGCGCTGGTGCGCATGCACCAGGGGCCGGGGAGCGCGCGGGAGGACGCCCGCATCGGGCTGGCGGGGCCGCTCTGGGGACTGGGCGCCGCGCTGGCGGCGCTGGGGGCGTTCCTGGTGACCGGCGCGCCCATCTGGGCGGCGATCGCCCGCACCGGGGCGTGGCTCAACCTGTTCAACCTGCTTCCCGTGTGGCAGCTGGACGGCGGGCGGGGCTTCAACGCCCTGTCGCGGACGCAGAGGGGGTACGCCGCAGCCGCCATCGCCGCCGCGTTCCTGGTCACCCGCGACGGGCTGCTGGTCCTCCTCCTGGCCGGCGCCGTCTGGCAGATGTTCCGCGAGGCCCCGGCCGAGGAGGATCCCGGCACCCTGGGGCTGTACGCGTTCCTGCTCGCCGCCTTCGCCGCGTTCTCCTTCCTCCCCGGCCCGCCGCTCCCCGGCTGACGGGCGGGCTCCGCCGCCGTCGTCATCGTTGCCCCCGCGGAGAGCCGGGCTCATCATTCGGATGCGGACCCGGTCCGCCGGAAATCTCCACCCCTCCGCCCGCTCCCCCACACCTCTCCACGGGAGGCCGCCATGCCGCGCGTCCGTACCCCCAACTTCCACGACGCACGCCTTTCCGTCGCCCAGTCGTGCATCCGCGAGCAGGTGGCCAAGCGGACGCCGGGCGCGCCCGCCTCGGGGCTGTTCGCCAGCAACCCGCAGATGCAGGCCGCGGGCGCGGTGCTGGAGCGCGTGCACCGCGGCGAGATCCGGGACGCGGCCACGGCGGACGCCGCCTACCGGGCGCGCCGCGCGGCGCAGACGGCGGAGGGCGTGTCCGTGGCGGCGCCCGAGGGCCTCGCCGGGGACTGCACGGACCTGCTCGTGCGCTACGTGATCGCCTGGTCGCTGGACGACACCGACGCGATGAACTTGATCCGCAGCGAGTGGACCGACAGCCCGTGCGACGCCACGGGGTGGCTGCAGGCGGTGGACGACTGGCTCGCCTACTACTGGGACGGCAGCGAGCCGCAGTACGCCGCGCCCACCGCCACCGGGCCGCAGCCCTTCGCCCTGCCGCCCGCCGCCGCGGCCGACGGCACGCTGCGGGTGGGCGTCCTGGGCGACTGGGGGACCGGCGAGCCGGAAGCGCTCGCCGTGCTCGACCAGCTCATGCAGACCGGGCCGGACGTCGTCATCCACGTGGGCGACGTGTACTACGCGGGGACCGAGGACGAGCAGAACTCCAACTTCCTCGTCCCCATCGCCGACGCGCGGCAGAAGCACCGGAGCGACGTCCCCGTCTACGCCCTCCCCGGGAACCACGACTACTACAGCGGCGGCGCCGGCTTCTACGGCATGCTGGCCCGGCTCAACCAGGGCGTCGCCAACGCGTCGGTGCAGGCGAACAGCTTCTTCTGCCTGCGGAACGCCGCCTGGCAGCTGCAAGGGATGGACACCGGCTACAACGACAGCGACCTGCTGCACGTGGCCCAGGACGACACGCACCTGCGCAGCGACGAGGCGGCGTGGCACCAGGCGCAGCTCGCGGGCGCCGGGGGGCGCCGGGTGATCCTGTTCTCGCACCACCAGCTCTTTTCCGCCTTCGAGCAGATCGGCAAGCTCTGGCAGAACCCCTCCCTCACCGCCAACCTGACGGCGTGGCGCGCCGTCACCCCGGCCCCGGGGATCGCCGCGTGGCTCTGGGGCCACGAGCACGTGCTGGAGGTGTACCAGGTCCCCGGCACGCTCCCGGTGGTGGGCCGCTGCATCGGGAACGGCGCCTTCCCCGTGTTCACCGACTCGGCCGGGTACACCCCCGGGACGACCAGCGTCCCGCTGCAGCCCGCCACCACCTCGCCGGGCGGGGGGATCCCCTTCCCCAACGGCTTCGTGCAGTCGCAGCCCGACGACCTGGTGTGGGCCAGCGGCTACACCGTCCTGGAGCTGGCCGCGGACGGCACGGGGACGGCCTCGTACTACCAGGTCACGTTCAATGGCGACGTTTCCGCGGCCACCAGCCAGCTCCTCTGGACCGAGTCCATCCCGGCGGTTTCCGCGCAGACGCTCGACACCTCGGGCGTGAGCATCGCCAGCCCGGAGCCCGCCGCGCGCAGCGACTACTGATAGTGGGCCAGCGAGTCGAACAACCGGTTTTGGGCGTGCCCCCGGCTGGCGCCGGGGTCGGGCTTCGGCTCCGTAACGCAGCAAACAACGCTGCGTAACGGAGTCGAGCCCGCGCAAACAGCCGCGC
>JBEVLE010000394.1:0-5930 GCA_040509335.1 Longimicrobiaceae bacterium
TAGGCGGGGTCCAGGGGGAGGTACGCGGCGCCCGCCTTGAGCACGGCCAGCAGCGCCACCACCATCCCGGCCGAGCGCTCCAGGCAGATGCCGACGCGCACCTCCGGCCCGGCGCCCAGCTCCGCGAGGCGGCGCGCCAATCGGTCGGCGCGCGCGTCCAGCTCGGCGTAGGTGAGCGCGTCCTCGCCGGCAATCACGGCCGGGGCCAGCGGCGTGCGCTCCGCCTGCGCCGCGAACAGCTCGTGGATGAAGGCGCCCGTGGGGCGCTCCACGGGCGTCCGGCCCCACTCCTCCACGACCTGCCGGCGCTCCGCCTCGCCCATCAGCGTCGCCTGCGAGATGCGCGCGTCCGGGTCGGCGGCCGCCTGCTCCACCAGGCGCGTGAAGTGGCCCGCGAGCCGCCGCATGGTCGCGGCCTCCCACAGGTCCGTGCTGTAGGTCAGGCCGCCGCGCAGCCCGTCGGAGCCCGCGGTCAGGCTCAGCGACAGGTCGAACTTGGCGGACTCGAGCTCCGCCCCGAATCCCTGCACGCTCAGCCCCGCGAGCCCGCCGCCCGTGTCCTGGGCGTTGTCCAGCGTGAACGCCACCTGGAAGAGCGGCGCGTGGCTCAAGCTGCGCTCCGGGCTCAGCTCCGCCACGAGCCGTTCGAAGGGCACCTCCTGGTGCTCGTACGCGCCCAGCGTCACGCTGCGCACCCGCCCCACGAGCTCGCGGAAGCTCGGATCCCCCGACAGGTCCGTGCGCAGCACCAGCGTGTTGATGAAGAAGCCGATCAATCCCTCCACCTCGCCCCGCCCGCGCCCCGCGACGGGGCTGCCCACCACCACGTCCTCGCTCCCGCTGTACCGGGACAGCAGCGCCTGGAAGGCGGCCAGCGCGACCATGTACGGCGTCGCCCCCTCCTGCCGGCCCAGCGCGCGCAGCCGCTCCAACACCTCCGGCGGGAGCTGGACAGGCTCGCTCGCCCCCCGGAAGCTCTGCGCCGCGGGCCGGGGATGGTCCGTGGGCAGCTCCAGCAGCGCGGGTGCGTCCGCGAGCCGCTCCCGCCAGTACGCCAGCTGCCGTTCCAGCGCCTCGCCCTCCAGCTGCTCGCGCTGCCAGGCGGCGTAGTCGGCGTACTGCACCGGCAGCTCCGGCAGCGGCGACTCCCGCCCCTCGCGGTACGCCGCGTACAGCGCCGACAGCTCCCGGAAGAGCACGCCCATGCTCCACCCGTCGCTGACGATGTGGTGCATGGAGAGCAGCAGCGCGTGCTCCTCCGCCCCCAGCCGCAGCAGCACCGCGCGGAACAGCGGGCCCGCCGCCAGGTCGAACGCCCGCAGCGCCTCCTCGCCGGCGCGCCGCCCGAGCGCCGCCTCGCGATCCGCCTCGCCGAGCGCCGACAGATCCTCCACCGGCAGCGCGAAGGCGCCGGAGGGCGCGATCACCTGCACCGGCGAGCCGTCCGCATCGGCGAACGTGGTCCGCAGCGTCTCGTGGCGCCGGACGATCTCCCCCACCGCGCGCCGCAGCGCCGCCACGTCCAGCGCCCCCCCCAGGCGCCATGCCACGGGGAAGTTGTACAACGCGCTTCCCGGCTCCATCCGGTCGATGAACCAGAGCCGCTCCTGCGCGAACGACAGCGGCAGCCGGCCGTTCCGCTCGGCGCGCGCGATCCGGGACGGCTGCGGCGTGCTGCGCTCCAGGCTGGCGGCGCGCGCCATCCGGAGGATGCGCTCGAGCTCGGCGCTGGAAAGCGTGGGGATCATATGGCTCAGGAAAGTGATTGCGGGATTCGGCGGGTCACCGGAGCGCGTCCCCGGCGGACGCGCGGACCAGCTCGGCCAGGTGCGCGATCTGGGCGGGGTCGAACTGGGCCAGCTGGGTGAGCAGCACCTGCTGCGACAGCTGGGCGAGCGTGGGCGACTCGAAGACGCTGCGCAGGGCGAGGTCCACCCCCAGCACCTGGCGCACGCGCGAGATCACCTGCACGGCCAGGAGAGAGTGGCCGCCCAGCTCGAAGAAGTCGTCGTGGCGGCCCACCCGCTCCATGCGCAGCACCTCGCACCAGATCCCGGCCAGCGCCTGCTCGGTCTCCCCCACCGGCGCCTCGTAGCCGCGCCGCGCGTACGCATCGTCCGCCGGGGCGGGGAGCGCCCGGCGGTCCAGCTTTCCGTTGGGAGTCAGAGGAAGCTTCTCCAGCCGCACGAACGCCGCGGGGACCATGTACTCCGGCAGGTGCGCGGCGAGGTGCGCCCGCAGCGCCTCGCTCTCCAGCGCCTCGCCCACGTACCAGGCCGCCAGCCGCTTCCCGCCGGAGCCGTCGTCCAGGGCGAGCACCACCGCCTCGCGCACGCCGGGGTGCGCGGCGAGCCGCGCCTCGATCTCGCCGGGCTCCACCCGGAAGCCGCGCACCTTGACCTGGAAGTCGGCCCGCCCCAGGTACTCCAGCGTCCCGTCGGGGAGCCACCGGCACAGGTCGCCGCTGCGGTACATGCGCGCGCCCGGCTCGCCGAAGGGGTCGGGTACGAACCGCTCCGCCGTAAGATCGGGCCGGCCCAGGTAGCCGCGCGCCACCGCCACGCCGCCGATGAACAGCTCGCCCGCCACGCCCACGGGCACCGGCTCGCCGGCACGGTCCAGCACGTAGACCGCCGAGTTGTGGATCGCCCGGCCGATGGAAACGCGCGCGAGGCCGGGAGCGCACTCGCACTCGGTCACCTCGCCCGCCTCGGTGGGCCCGTAATGGTTGTACAGCCCCACGCCGGGAAGCCGCTCGTGGAACTGCCGCGCCAGCGCCGCCGGGACCGCTTCGCCGCTCACGGGGACGCGAAGGAGCCCGGAGCACGCGGCCGCGTCCGGGTGCTCCAGGAAGAGCGGGAGCATGGAGGGGACGAAGTGCGCCACGGTGACCCCCTCGCGGCGGATGACCTCCACCAGGTAGGCCGGGTCGCGGTGGCCGCCGGGGCGCGCCATCACCAGGCGGGCGCCCACCGTCAGCGGCCAGAAGAACTCCCAGAACGACACGTCGAAGGAGAACGGCGTCTTCTGCAGGACCGCCTCGCGCGGCTCCATTGCGTACCGGTCCTGCATCCACGCCAGCCGGTTCACCAGGCTCCGATGCTCCAGCATCACCCCCTTGGGGCGCCCCGTGGAGCCCGAGGTGAAGAGCACGTGGGCCAGGTTCTCCGGCCCCAGCCCCTCGCGGTCCGGGTTCGCCGCGGGCCGGTCCGCCCACGCCGCCCCGCCGGCGAGGTCCAGCACCGGGACGGCGGACCCCGCCGCCAGCCCGGCCACCATGGCGGCCAGGGGCGGGTGCGTCAGGAGGACGGCGGGGGCGCTGTCCTCGAGCATGCAGCGCAGCCGGTCCACCGGGTAGCTGGAATCGAGCGGCACGTACGCGCCGCCGGCCTTGAGGACGGCCAGCAGCCCCACCACCATCTCCACGCTGCGCTCCACGCAGATCCCCACCCGCGCGTCGGGGGCGACGCCCAGCTCTCTCAGGTGGTGAGCCAGCCGGTTCGCCCGCGCGTTCAGCTCCGCGTACGTCACCCGCTCGCCCTCGCTCACGACCGCCGGCGCGCCGGGCGTCCGCGCGGCCTGCGCCTCGAACAGCTCGTGGACGCACGCCTCGCGCGGGTACTCCCGCCGCGTGTCGTTGAACTCCCGCAGCACCCGCCGGCGCTCGGCCTCGGGGAGCATCGGCAGGCGGTCGATGCCGAGCGCGTCGTCCGCCGCCATCGCCTCCAGCACCCGGCGCAGGTAGCCGAGCCAGCGCTCCATCGTCTCCTTCTCGAAGAGCGCCGTGGCGTACTCCACCCCGCCCTCGATCCGTCCGCCGGCGTCGCCGAGCGACAGGGTCAGGTCGAACTTGGCGGTCACGTGCGACACGGCGCCCACGGGAGCCAGCGTGAGCCCCGGCAGCGCCAGCCCCCCTCCCGGTGCGTTCCGCCAGGCGAACATCACCTGGAAGAGCGGCGTGTGCGCCAGGCTGCGCGCCGGGGCGACCAGCTCCACCACCTGCTCGAAGGGGATGTCCTGGTTCTGCTGCCCCTCCAGCACCCGCGCCTTCACCCGCGCCAGCACCTCGGCCACCGCCGGCGCGTCGGCGAGGTCCACGCGCAGCGCGAGCGTGTTGACGAAGAAGCCGATCAGCCCCTCGATCTCCCACGGGCCGCGGTTGGCCGAGGGCGTGCCGACGACCACGTCCTCCTGCCCGGAGAGACGCGCCAGCACCGCCGCCCACCCGGCGAGCACCGTCATGAAGAGCGTCGTCCCGTGCCGCCGGGAGAGCGCCCTGAGCCCGGCCGTCAGCTCCTCGTCGAGCACCAGGCCGGCGGTGGCCCCCGCGAAGTCCTGCCGCGCGGGCCGCGGGTGGTCGGTGGGCAGCTCCAGCAGCTCCGGCGCGCCGGAGAGCGCCCGCGTCCAGTAGTCCGCCTGCGCCTGCAGGACCTCGCCCTCCACCCAGCGCCGCTGCCACACCGCGTAGTCCGCGTACTGCACCGGAAGCGGGGGCAGCGGATCGGGCTCGCCGCGGAGGAACGCTCCGTAGAGCGCGGACAGCTCGCGGGTGAGCACCCCCGCGGACCAGGCGTCGCTGACGATGTGGTGCATGGTCAGCAGCAGCACGTGGTCGTCCGCGGCGAGCCGGACGAGGCGGCCGCGGATGACCGGCCCCCGCTCCAGGTCGAAGGGCGCATCCGCCTCCCCGGCCATCATTCCGGCGAGCTCGGCCTCCGCGTCCGCCGCCCCGCCCAGGTCGTGCTCAGCCAGGTGGAAGCCCACGTCCGCCGGCGCGATCCGCTGCTCCGGGGCGCCGTCCACCAGCGCGAAGACCGTGCGCAGCGACTCGTGGCGGGCCACGACGCGGTCCAGCGCGCCGGCGAGCGCGTCGCGGTCCAGCGGGCCCCGCAGACGCAGGCGCATGGGGACGTGGTACGTGCTTCCCAGGTTTCCCAGCTGCTCCAGGAACCAGAGCCGCTGCTGCGCGAACGACAGCGGCAGCCGGCCCTCCCGGGCGGCCGGCTCGATCGGCGCCAGCTCCGCCCTCGCCGCCATTTCCAGCGCCCGGGCGAAATCCGCCAGCACGGGCCGGGTGAACACCTCGCCCAGCGCGACGTCCGCCTGCAGCGCCTGCCGCACCCGCGAGATCACCTGCACCGCCAGGAGCGAGTGGCCGCCCAGCTCGAAGAAGTGGTCGTGGCGGCCCACCCGCTCGACGCGGAGCACCTCGGACCAGATCCCCGCCAGCGCCTCCTCCGTCGGCCCGAGCGGCACCTCGTACCCGCGCGCGGCGCCGGCGTCGCCTTCCGGAGCGGGCAGCGCCCCGCGGTCCACCTTGCCGTTGGGCGTCAGCGGGAAAGCGTCCAGCCGCACGTACGCCGCGGGGACCATGTACGCCGGCAGCCGCGCGGCCAGGTGCGCCCGCAGCACCTCCGCGCCGGGCGCCTCGCCGCCCGCCACGTACGCCACCAGCCGCTTCTCCCCCGGCGTGTCCTCCCGGACCTGCACCACCGCCTCGTCCACCCCCGGGTGCGCGGCGAGGGCGGCCTCGATCTCGCCCGGCTCGATGCGGTGTCCGCGCACCTTGACCTGCTGGTCCATGCGGCCCAGGAACTCCAGCGTGCCGTCCGCCCGCCGCCGGGCCAGGTCGCCCGTGCGGTACAGGCGGGCGCCCGGCTCCTCGCCGAATGGGTCCGGGACGAAGCGCTCGGCCGTGAGCGCCGGGCGGCCCAGGTAGCCGCGCACGACGCCCTGCCCGCCGATGAGCAGCTCGCCCGACACGCCGGCGGGGACGGGGTTCATGAGCCCGTCCACGACGTAGATGCGCGTGTTGGCCGCGGCCGGCCTCGGGGCGTTCGACGGCGTCGCCGCCCTGCTGTGCGCGATCCTGGCGATCGCGCTCCAGGTGGCCGTCAACTACGCCAACGACTACTCCGACGGCGTCCGCG
>JBEVLE010000395.1:0-5773 GCA_040509335.1 Longimicrobiaceae bacterium
CCCGCGCGAGGGGGCCGGACGCTCGTTTTCCGTCCCCATCGCCGGTGGCGCGTGAAGCTGTCCCCCGTGTACCTGGTCCTGCTGGCGACGCAGGTGATCTTCGCCACCCTCCCCATCGGGGTGAAGCTGGCCCTGCGCGACCTGTCCAGCCCCTCGCTGGCGCTGCTGCGGGTGACCGGCGCGGCGCTCCTGTTCGTCGTCCTCCAGCTCGTGCTGGTGCGGGAGCGGGTGCGCTCCCGGCGCGACTACGCGCTGCTCGCCGGCTTCGCGCTGCTGGGCGTGGTGGCGAACCAGCTCCTGTACATCACCGCGCTCACCCTCACCACCGCCACCGCCGCGCAGATGCTGCAGACGGCGGGGCCGGCGTTCACGCTGCTGATCGCCCTGCTCCTGGGGCGGGAATCGTCGTCGCCCGGCAAGTGGGTGGGGATCGCGCTGGCGGCGTCGGGGGTGCTGTACCTGGTGGGGGTGGACTTCGGCTCGGGGAGCGGGGTGGGGAACCTGCTGGCGATCCTCAACGTGGCGGCGTTCTCGCTGTACCTGGTGGTGTCGCGCGGCGTGGTGCAGCGCTACGACCCGCTCACCGTCACCACCTGGGTGTTCGTGTTCGGCGCGGCGGGGATCGTTCCCTGGGGGCTGCCGTCGCTGCTCGCCGAGACGGGGCCGGTGTCGGGGACCACCTGGGTGGTGCTGGCCTGGATCGTGGTGTTTCCCACGGTGCTGGCGTACTACCTCAACGCGTGGGCGCTCAAGCGGGTGGAGTCCAGCGTGGTGGCCATCTACGTGTACCTGCAGCCGGTGGTCACGGCGCTGCTGGCCGGGCCGGTCCTGGGGGAGCGCCTGTCGCCGCGCCTGCTCCCGGCCGCGGGGCTGATCTTCGCGGGGGTGGCGCTCAGCGCGCTGGCGGGGCGGCATGCCCGGATGCGCGGGGCCGCCGAGCAGGAGCACGTGGAGATGTGAGGGTTTTTACGGCATTTCGACTGCGTGGGCGGGCGTGCCCCCGGCTGGCGCCGGGGTCGGGCTTCGGCTCCGTAGCACACGAAACAACCGTGTGCAACGGAGTCGAGCCCGCGCAACAGCCGCGCGGTCTCGCCCCGTCGGGCCGAAATCCCTCACGCGGGGCTCGCGCTTGCGTCCGCTGGGGCCCCCACCCGGCTCGCTCGAGGCTTGCACGGCTTTCCCCCTAAGATCCCCCCCAAGCGAGGGAGGGCTGCCCGTACCTCGATCTTGTCGTTCTCCCCCTCTCCCCTTGCGGGGAGGGGCCGGGGGAGGGGGTTCTACCGCGGAGGCTGCAGCGCCGCGATCAGCGAGCGGTGGGCGGAGATCCCCGCCAGCACGCCGTCCGCCGAGGCGAAGGTCGCGTTGTGCATCGCGCGGGTGGCGTCGCCCGCGGCGTACACGCCGGGGACCGTCGTTTCCTTGAAGTCGTCCACGCGGACGATCGGGCCGTTCATCCCCTCGTCCAGGGCGCAGCCGAGCTGCCCGGCCAGCGGGCTCGCCATGCGCGTGCGCGAGGCGGTGAACAGGGCGTCCAGCGGCACCACCTCGCCGTCGTCCAGCCGCACGCCGTCCAGGCGCGGCGCGTCGCCCAGCAGCGCGCGCACGGGCCGCTCCTCCACGCGCACGCCGCGGGCCTCCAGCCCCGCGCGCTGCTCCGCGTCCGGAGCGAAGGCGCCGTTGGTGAACAGCGTCACGTCGGCGCTCCAGTCGGGGATCAGCAGCGCCTGGTGCATGCTCATGGGGCCGGTCGCCAGCACCCCCAGGCGATGGTCCGCCACCTCGTAGCCGTGGCAGTACGGGCAGTGCAGCACGGTCACGCCCCACCGCTCCCGCAGCCCCTCCACCTCCGGCAGCTCGTCCACCACGCCCGTCGCCAGCACCAGGCGCGGGGCGCGGAACGTTTCCCCGGAAGCCAGCATCACCTCGAAGCCGTCGCCGCTGCGCGCCGCGTGCTCGGCCTCGCCCTCCACGAGCTCGGCGGTGGGGTAGGCGAGCACCTGCGCCCGGGCATCCGCGACGATCTCCGCCGGCGCCCTGCCGTCCTGGCCCAGGAAGCCGTGCGCGGCATGGGCGAAGCGGTTGCGCGGCCGGCCCGCGTCCACCACCAGCACCCGGCGGCGCGCGCGGGCGAGCTGCATGGCGGCGGAAAGGCCGGCCCAGCTTCCCCCGACGACTATGGCGTCATGCGACATCGCTGCCTCCTACGTCCGTCGTTGTCCCCCGCGGCGGCAGCGCCCGGACGGACGCCGATAGCTCCGCGAGGGTGATGCGGCCCAGCCGCTCCGCCAGCATCGCCTCGGCGTCGGCCAGGAAGTCGTCCAGCGCGCCGGAGACCGCCCGCTCCACCCGGCACCCGGCCTCCCGGAGCGCCGGGTCGATCGCGATCAGCAGGCGCTCGCCGAGCGCCTCGTAGACCTCCCGGACCGTGACCTCCGCGGGAGCGCGCGCCAGCGACCAGCCGCCGCCGTGCCCGGCCGCAGAGGCGACCAGCCCCGCCTCGCGAAGGCCGGCCAGGGTGCGCCGGACCACCACCGGGTGGGTGCGGACGCACGCCGCCAGCGACTCCGAGGTCGCGGGCTCGCCGGGGTGCTCGGCCAGGTGCACCAGCACGTGCAGGGCGACGGAGAAGCGGCTGCTGCGTTTCATGTAACTTTATTTATTACGGAAAGCCGCTCACGTCAAGTGCGCGGGCGCGCAGGCGTCCGGGCGCGGCAGCGGACCGCCGCCGCACGCTCCCCCGGGATCGTGTCCGTCGCCGTCGATCGCGGCGCGCCGGCTCCCCGCGCCGACCGACCGCATTCCGGCCGGCGGCCGGACATGCCACTCGCGGAGAAAAGAGCATCGCGGACGGTGGCGGAAACGCCCCTGGGAAGCTAGGTTTACCCGGTTTTGCACGGTTGCTTTTTCGGCACGTTCCCGCCGCGCCGGGGTACAACACCCGGTTGCATCCGCGTACTCGCGGACGCCTTGAGTTTCGACGCTCCAAGAAGACAAAATGGCCGACGAGATCACCACGACCGAGCCGACCGAGCCGCAGCCCCCCCGCTCCAAAGTCCTGCCGCGCCTGATCGAAGACGAGATGCGCGAATCGTTCATCGACTACTCGATGAGCGTGATCGTGCAGCGGGCGCTGCCGGACGTGCGCGACGGGCTGAAGCCGGTTCACCGGCGCATCCTGTTCGCCATGCACGAGGCGGGGCTCTCGCCGAACCGCCCCTACAAGAAGAGCGCGACCGTCGTCGGCGACGTGCTGGGCAAGTACCACCCGCACGGCGACGCCAGCGTGTACGACGCGCTCGTGCGCATGGTGCAGGACTTTTCCCTGCGCTACCCGCTGGTGGACGGGCAGGGCAACTTCGGCTCGGTGGACGGCGACCCGGCGGCGGCGTACCGCTACACCGAGGCCAAGCTCGCGCCCATCGCCACCGAGATGCTGGCCGACATCGACAAGGACACCGTCGACTTCGCGCCCAACTTCGACGACCGGCTGGAAGAGCCCAGGGTGCTCCCCGCGCGCATCCCCAACCTGCTGGTCAACGGCAGCTCCGGGATCGCCGTGGGCATGGCGACCAACATCCCGCCGCACAACCTGCGCGAGGTCGCCGACGCCTGCATCCACCTCATCGAGAACCCCGACGCCACCGTCGACGACCTGCACGCCTTCGTCAAGGGGCCGGACTTCCCCACGGGCGGGCTCATCTACGGGCGCGACGGCATCCGCGAGGCGTACGAGACCGGGCGCGGGCGCGTGCTCATGCGGGCGCGCGCCGAGATCGAGGAGCGCGAGGGCGGCAAGGGCGAGCGCATCGTCATCCGCGAGATCCCCTTCCAGGTCAACAAGTCGCGCCTCATCGAGCAGATCGCCGAGCTGGCGCGCGACAAGAAGATCGAGGGGATCGCCGACCTGCGCGACGAGTCCGACCGCGACGGCATGCGCATCGTGGTGGACCTGAAGCGCGACGCCATCCCCCACATCGTGCTGAACCTGCTGTTCAAGCACACGCAGATGCAGAGCACCTTCGGGGTGATCATGCTGTCGCTGGTGGGCGGCGTCCCCAGGATCCTCACGCTGCGGGAGATGCTCTTCCACTACGTGGAGCACCGCCACGACGTGCTGCTGCGGCGCACCCGCTTCGAGCTTGCCAAGGCGCTCGAGCGCGAGCACATCCTGGAAGGCCTCAAGATCGCCGTCGACAACATCGACGAGGTCATCCGCATCATCCGCGGCTCCGACACCACCGCCGACGCCGGCGCGGCGCTGCGCGAGCGCTTCGGCCTGTCCGAGCGGCAGACCGACGCCATCCTCAACATGCGGCTGGCCCGGCTCACCGGCCTGGAGATCGAGCAGCTGGAAGCGGAGCTGGCGGAGATCCGCGCCACCATCGCCGACCTGCGCGACATCCTGGACAACCGCGAGCGCCGGCTGACCATCATCAAGGAGGACCTGCGCGAGGTCGCCGACAAGTACGGCGACGAGCGGCGCACCGACATCATGGGCGCCACGGGCTCGTTCTCCATCGAGGACCTGATCGCCGACGAGGAGATGGTCATCACCGTCTCCCACACCGGCTACATCAAGCGCGTCCCGGTGGACACCTACCGCGCCCAGGCGCGCGGCGGGCGGGGAATCAGCGGCATGCAGACCAAGGAAGAGGACTGGGTCGAGCAGATCTTTTTGGCGAGCACGCACGACTACCTGATGTTCTTCACCCAGAACGGGCAGTGCTACTGGCTCAAGGTGCACGAGATCCCGCAGGGGTCGCGCGGCAGCCGCGGCAAGCCCATCGTGAACCTCATCAACATACGCCCCGGCGACAAGATCGCCTCGCTGGTGCCGGTGCGCGAGTTCGCGCACGACCGCTCGCTGGTGTTCGCCACCCGCAAGGGCGTGGTCAAGAAGACGGCGCTCTCCGCCTACGGCAACCCGCGGGTGGTGGGGATCAACGCCATCAACGTGCTGGAGGGCGACGAGCTGATCTCCGTGCAGCTCGCCGACGTGGGCTGCAACGTGATCCTCGCCACGCGCGAGGGAATGGCGATCCGCTTCCGCGAGGACGACGTGCGCGAGATGGGGCGCGCCACCACCGGCGTGCGCGGCGTCACGCTCCAGGAGGGCGACGAGGTGATCGGGATGGTGGTGATGAAGGAGGACAACACCCTCCTGGTGGTCACCGAGAAGGGGATGGGGAAGCGCACCGGGATCGAGGCCTACCGGCTCCAGCGGCGCGGCGGCAAGGGCGTCATCAACGTCCGCACCACCGACAAGACCGGGCGCGTGGTGGCGATCAAGGAGGTGGTCCCCGGCGACGAGCTGATGGTCATCACCCGCGAGGGGATCGTCAACCGCCAGTCGGTGGACGGCATCCGCGTCATCGGCCGGAACACGCAGGGCGTGCGGCTCATCAACCTCACCGGCAAGGACGTGGTGATGGACGTGGCCCGCGTGGTCAACGAGGAAAAGGCCGTGGACGGCAGCGGCGCCACGCCCTCCGCGGTCGTGTCGCTTTCCGCCGACGGCGAGGGGGTTCCGGTGGAGCTGCCGGGCGACGAGGAGTTCGACGCCGGGCTGGACGAGCTGCTCGCCCGTGCCGAGGACGACCTGGATTCCGACGACGAGGTTCCGGAGGACGTGGACGACGAGCTGTAGCTGCTTCGGCGGGGTTCGTCGGGGCCGCTCCGGAGCCAGCCGAAACTGCCCGGCTGTCTCCCTCCGCAAAAGATTTGAGGGGTACTGCTGGAAAAGCGAACGGCGCCCCCACCTCGGCATCGAGGT
>JBEVLE010000396.1:0-6809 GCA_040509335.1 Longimicrobiaceae bacterium
GGGCCGCCGCCCGCGGCGCCGCAGGCCACGCGGACCGCCTCGTCCAGGAGCGGCTGCAGGACGAAGGGAGGGACCAGGGCGCCGGCCGCGCCGGGCGCGGCGTCCAATTCCACCCGGAAGGCGTCCCCGGCGCGCAGGCGCTGCAATGCGGCGTAGGCGGCGGCGAACTCCAGCTCGTCGCGCAGCGGCACCAGCTCGGCGCCGGCGCTGGCCACCTTGGCGCGCAGCACGTCGCCCAGGCTGGACACCATCAGCTCGGCCCGGTCGGGCTCGCGGCGCACGGCGGCGGCCACGGAGTCGAGCGCGGCGTACAGGAAGGGCGGCTCCAGGCGCATCTTGACCGCCTCCAGCCGCTCCCCGGCGAGGCGAGCCTGGAGGCGCGCGGCGCGCACCTCCTGCGCGCGGAGGTCGCGGTGGAAGCGCAGCGCGCTCGCCCCGCCCACCACGATGAGGTACAGGAACAGGTCGGTGTCCAGGTTGTTGACCAGGTACACCTCCAGCCGCAGCTGCGGGCGGTTGTACAGGTGCCGCGCCAGGTCCCACCCCACCGCGTTCATCCCCACGGCCAGCGTGGTGCCCAGGGCTCCGTGCACCAGCGAGGAGCGCAGCCGCGCGCCCCGCTGGAAGTGGAAGCGCTCCACCAGCCGCAGCAGCCCCGGCGTGAGGAGCGCCCACAGCCCCATGCACACGCCGTACGCCACCGCGGCCGCGACCCGCACCTCGCGCACCTCCATCCGCGAGATCCCCATTGCCGCCCACAGCAGCCTCTGGCTGTACAGAAACACCGCGGCGGCCAGCCAGAACGCGGCGATCGCCCCCCACCCCACGGGACGGAAGGGAGGCGCGGCAGGGTCCGCGGGGGACGGGAGACGGGGGTCGCGCGGGGGAGCCAACGGATCGGTCCTCGCTGTGCGGGAAGCGGGGAGCAGGGCGGGTGGATGGTGAACCCCGCCCCCCGCCCCGGGTTCCCAACGTCGCGCGCACGCGCGCCACCCGCAACGCGGGTGGGACGGGCCGCTGCGGCGCGGGCCCAGCCGCGGCCGCGCGTGACGAGCCGGAAAGGGAAGTGCGACATCGCGGCCAGGCCCGCGGACGCCAGCGCGATGCCGCGTGAGGGATTTCGGCCCGGAGGGGCGAGACCCCGCGGGCAGTTTCCGCGGGGGCTCGACTCCGTTGCAGACGGTAGTATCGTCTGCTACGGAGTCGAAGCCCGACCCCGGCGCCAGCCGGGGGCACGCCCGACCCCGCAGTTCCCAATCAGTTCACGGTGTCGTGCACGAACGCCCGAAAAGCACGCGCCTGCTCCGGACGCCCGGCCGCCTCGTACAGCGACACCAGCAGCGCCGCCGACTCGGACACGTGCGGGTGGGCGTCGCCCAGGAGCTTGCGGCGCATGCGGAAGGAGCGCAGCAGCATGGCCTCGGCCCCGGCAAGGTCGCCGCGCTCCCGGAGCACCCCGCCCAGCTGGGACAGCGTCATGGCGATGGCCGGGTGCTCCTCGCCCAGGGCGCGGCGGCGGATGGCGAGCACCTCGCGGTACAGGGAGTCGGCCTGGTCCAGGCGCCCGCGGTCGCGGAGGACGAGGGCGAGCCCGTTCATGGTGTGGGCCAGCGCCGGGTGCCCGGACCCCAGCGAGCGCCGCCCCAGCTCGATGGCCTCGTGGTACAGCGACTCGGCCTCCTCCAGGTTGCCCCGCCGGCGCTCCAGCGACCCGAGCAGCCCCAGGCTGAGCGACACGTCGGGGTGCTCGTCGCCCAGCATGCGGCGGCGCGTGGCCAGCGCGGCGCGGTACAGCGGCTCGGCCTCGGCCTCCCTTCCCTGCTGCACGAGCAGGAGCCCCAGCCGGCTGCGGGCGTCCGCCACCTCCGGGTGCTCCTCGCCGAAGATGCGCACCCGCGCGTCCAGCACCCGGCGGAAGAGCGGCTCCGCCTCGGCGTGGCGGCCCTGGAGCCGGAGCTGGGAGGCGAGCGCGTTGAGGCTCTCGGCCACGTCGGCGTGGTCCTCGCCGTGGAGGGCGAGGCGCATGGCGAGCGCGCGGCGGGTGAGCCGCTCCGCCCCTGCGTAGTCGCCGCGGAACTGGCGCAGCACGCCGAGCACGGCCAGGGAGCGCGCCACCTCGGGGTGGGGCTCGCCCAGCAGCTCGAGCTGGATGGCGAGCGCGCGGCGCAGGAGCGGCTCCGCCTCGTCGTAGCGCCCCCGCACGTAGAGCAGCTCGCCCAGGTGCTGGAGGCTCTCGGCCACGGGGGCGCTGCGCTCCCCGAACGCCTCGCGCCGGAGCGCGAGGGACCGCTCCAGCAGGGGCTGCGCGCGGTCGTACGCGGCCAGCTGCCGGTGGACGCGCCCCACCACGTCCAGCATCTGCGCCTGGGCGGCGGGGCGCCCGGCCATCCGGTCGGCGCGCGCCTCGGCGCGGCGCAGCAGCTCGCTCACCTGGAGCGAGTCGCCGGAGGCGCGGCGGGGATCGCCCGCCTCGAAGAGCGCCAGGGTGAAGGCGGTGACCTCCTCGGCCCGCTCGGTCTCCAGCTGCGCCCGGGCGAGCGCCGACTTCACCCGCTGCGTCTGCACGGTGGCGGTGGCGGCGTAGCCCACCAGCAGCGCCAGGAACGCGGCGGCGGCGGCCACGCTCCAGCGGTGCCGGCCGGTGAACCTGCGCACCCGGTAGGTGGTGGAGTCGCCGCGCGCCCGCACCGGGCGGCCGGCCAGGCAGCGCTCCACGTCCTCGGCCAGCTGCTCGGCGGAGGGGTAGCGGCGCTCGGGCTCCTTGCGGAGCGCGGTCATGGCGATGCGGTCCAGGTCGCCGGCCAGGCGGCGGCGCAGGCGCTCGGGGGTGGTGCCGCGGGCGCGGGCGGCGTCGGCGGGGGCGGGGCCGCCCGGCGCGTCCGGGGGAAGCACGGCGGCGGCGCTGGGGCGCGGGGGCTCGACCTCGCACACCAGCCGCTCGGCCTCGGCGGGGGGGCGGCCGCGGAGCTCGTACGGGCGCCGGCCGCAGAGCAGCTCGTACAGCAGCAGCCCCAGCCCGTACACGTCCACGGCGGTGGTGACGGGGCCGCCGCGCACCTGCTCGGGGGCGGCGTACTGCGGGGTCATCAGCCGGTCGCCCGTGCGGGTCACGGGGACGGTGTGCGGGAGGGAGGCGGGGTCCAGCAGCTTGGCGATGCCGAAGTCCAGCAGGCGGACCTCGCCCTCGCGGGACACCAGCACGTTGTGGGGCTTGAGGTCGCGGTGCACCACCAGGTTGCGGTGGGCGTGGTGGACGGCCCGCGCCACGGTGCAGAACAGCCGCAGCCGCGCGTCCAGGGGGAGTGCGCGCCGGTCGCAGTACGCGTCCACGGGCTCGCCGTCCACGTACTCCATCACCAGGTACGGGCGCCCGTCCTCGGCGACGCCGCCATCCAGCAGCCGCGCGATCCCGGGGTGCTGGAGCGAGGCCAGGATCTGTCGCTCGGCGCGGAAGCGGCGCACCACCTCCTCGCTGTCCAGCTCCGGGGGGACCAGCTTGACGGCGACCTGCTGGCGGAACTGGTCGTCGTCGCGCTCGGCCAGGAACACGCTCCCCATCCCCCCGCGGCCGATCTCGCGCACCAGCCGGTACGGCCCCACCCGCGCCAGCGTTTCCCGCCGCCGCAGCAGCAGCGCAGCCGCCCCGTCCACCGGGTGCTCCAGCACGCCCTCGGCGCGCTCGTGGGCCGCCAGCAGCCGCTGCACGCGGTCGTGGAGCTCGGGGTCGTCCCAGCACGCCTCGCGCAGCCAGGCGGCGCGCTCCCCCGCCGGCCGGTCCAGCGCGCCCTCGAACAGCTCCTCTACCCGCTTCCTGGCGTCGGCCTGCACGGCGCCCTCCTCACCCGGGATCCGGGTAGAGCGCGTCGTAGAGCCAGGCGCGCGCCTTGACCCACTCGCGCCGCACGGTGCGGTCGGACACGCCGAGCGCCGCCGCCACCTCCTCCTCGGTCATCCCGCCGAAGAAGCGCATCTCCACGATCTCGCGCTGCCGGGGCTCCAGCCCCTCCAGCGCGGCGTCGAGCGCCAGCAGCTCCTCGGGGTCGGTGTCCAGCGCCAGCGGCTTGTCCGACAGGGTGGTGCGCGCCCAGGCGCCGCCCCGCTTGTCCGCCCGGCGCCGGCGCGCGTGGTCCACCAGCACCTGCCGCATGGCCCGCGACGCGATGCCGAAGAAGTGCGCCCGGTCGCTCCACGCCGCGGCGCCGTCCGGCGCGGCCAGCTTGAGGTACGCCTCGTGGACCAGCGCGGTGGCCTGCAGCGTGTGCCCCACGGCCTCGCCGCGCAGCTGCCGGTCGGCAAGGGCGCGCAGCTCGGCGTACACCAGCGGGAACAGCCGGTCGAACGCGCCGCGGTCGCCGTCCCCCGCGGCGCGCAGGAGCCCGGTCACCTCGGCGGGGAGGATCGGCTGGGGAAAGGGCTGCATGGGGACACCTCCGCGGGAACCGGACGGGCGGGGCGGCGACGGGGGGCGCGGGAATCGTCCCCCGGTCCGCAAGTTTGCGCGCGGTCCGCCCGTTCATCAAGGGCCTTCTTGCGCGCTCCGCCCCGCGGGCGGCGGAGGTTTGAAAAACCCCGGCCGGCGGTTATCTTGGGTGCAGCACACACTCTCTCCCGGAGCCGCCGCCGTGACGCACGCGACGCACACCCGCCGATTTATCCGCCCCCCGACCGGGTCCGGGGCGTGGGAGGCGTGCGCGCGCGCGACATAGGCGCGGGACACCTCTTCGGCGTGGCGCAGGCGGCCAGGCCCCCCGGACTCCGGTCCGGGGGGCTTTCTGTTTTCCCGCGCGCCGGGGCACTCCGCCCCGGCTCCCCTGGACACGAGCCGAGAGAGACACCCATGCACCCCCTGACCCCGACCCCCGAAGCGCTCCGCCGCGCGCTGGAGCTGCGCGACCTCGCCGACCCCGCCCGCGGCCCGCACGCCATGCAGCTCCTGCTGGGGCGCGTGGCGGGGGCCTTGTCCGCCCTGTGGGGCTGCGCCGTCCGCACCCACCGCGCGGACCCCGTGGTGTCCGTGGCGGACAACTACGACCGGCTGCACTACCCGCCCGGCGGCGCCGCCCGCGACGCGCGGTACACCCGCTACGTGGGCCCGGACACGCTGCTGCGCACCAGCACCACCGCCATGGTCCCGCCCGCGCTGCGGCTGCTGGCGAGCGACCCGCCCGCGGACGTGCTCCTGGTCTGCCCCGGGCTGGTGTACCGCCGCGACGCCATCGACCGCTTGCACGTGGGCGAGCCGCACCAGGCCGACCTGTGGCGCGTCGCAAACCGGCCGCTGGGCACGGACGCGCTCCGGGAGATGGTGGACGCGGCGGTGGGCGCCGCGCTCCCCGGCGCCGCCCACCGCTGCAACCCCTCCGAGCATCCCTACACGCTGCACGGGCTGGAGATCGAGGTGCGCGACGGCGCGCGCTGGGTGGAGGTGGGCGAGTGCGGGCTGGCGCTCCCCGCCCTGCTCGCCGAGGCGGGGCTGGACCCGCGGCGGCACGCCGGCCTGGCGATGGGGCTGGGGCTGGACCGGCTGCTGATGCTGGCCAAGGGGATCGACGACATCCGCCTCCTCCGCTCGGAGGACCCCCGCGTCGCCGCGCAGATGCTGGACCTGGCCCCCTGGCGCCCCGTGTCCTACCAGCCGGCCGTGCGCCGCGACCTGTCGGTGGCGGCCGCGCCCGGCCGGACCGCGGAAGAGATCGGCGACCGGGTGCGCCAGGCGCTCGGCGCGCGGGCCGGGGCGCTGGAAGCGGTGGAGGTGCTGTCCGAGACGCCCGGCGAGGCGCTCCCGCCCGCCGCCGCGGAGCGCCTGGGGATCCTCCCCGGCCAGAAGAACGTGCTGGTGCGCCTGGTGATCCGCGACCTGGAGCGCACCCTCACCGCCGAGGAGGTGAACGCGCTGCGCGACGCCGTGTACGCGGCGCTGCACGAGGGGACGGCGTGGCAGTGGGCGGGAGCGAACGGAAGCGCGGGGTCCGGAGTATCAGGCGATGCCGGACCGCCCGACGGCCGCGGCCGCGCCACCGGGATGTGACGCGGGGCCGGCCCCGGTCGTCCAGCCCGGGGCCCCGCCGCTCGTCGGCCGGCGGGCCGTGTGCCTTCGCCCCGCCCGGACCCGCTCCGGCGCGGGGGCGCCAACGCAGTGCTGAGAGGACCCATGCCGAGGATCTCCCGATTTCCAGTGGGGTGGAGGGCCGCCGCCGCGGGGCTGGCGTGCGGGCTCGCCCTCCTCGCCGGGTGCGAAAGCTCTCCCCCCACCGGCGAGGACGACCGCGACGCCTTCCTGGTGGAGGTGGCGGGCGAGCGGTTCTACGTCCGCGCGACCGACCCGGCGGCGGTGGCGGCGCTCACGGCGCGCCAGCAGAGCGGCGAGGTGAGCGTGATCCTGGGCGAGGTGGTGCAGGGCGACGGCGGCTTCAACGCGCCATGGGGGTGGCACCTGGACCCGGCCAGCATCGAGGTGCCGGACGCGGCCATGGAATTGTGCGACGGCCGCCCGAGCTTCGTGCAGAAGGACGTGGGCAAGTGGATCGCCCAGGCGCGCATCTTCTGCCCGTGGAGCGCAAAGGTGTTGAGCGCGCCGAAATAGCGGCGAAGAGGGTCGGGACGGCTCGGGGGCCGTGGTCCACAGGTGGACCGCGGCCCTTTGTGCGTCCGGTATACGGGGTTCGTAGGGAACCCGCGTGAGGGATTTCGGCCCGAAGGGGCGAGACCGCGCGGCTGTTTGCGCGGGCTCGACTCCGTTACGCACAGTTTTATCGTGCGTTACGGAGCCGAAGCCCGACCCCGGCGCAGCCGGGGGCACGCCCGAACCC
>JBEVLE010000397.1:0-16883 GCA_040509335.1 Longimicrobiaceae bacterium
CCCCGCTGCTGTTCACCGCCGCTCCCGCCGCCGCCTGCCGGAAAGTTACCGCGCCGCGGGCCGCCCGTCCCGGAGCCAGCCTTCCACGCGGCCCAGAAAGGTGCGCACGTCGATCGGCTTGGCGACGTAGTCGTCGCACCCGGCCGCCATCACCCGCTCGCGCGCGCCCTCCATCGCCGTCAGCGCCACGATGGGCACCTGCCGGAAGCCGGCGTGCTCGCGCAGGCGGCGCGTCGCCTCGAAGCCGTCCAGCTCCGGCATCATCACGTCCATCAGGATGAGGTCCGGCTGCTGCGCGAGCGCCGCTTCCACGGCCTCGCGCCCGTTGGTCACCGTTTCCACCCGGTAGCCGAACGCGTCCAGGAGCGTACGCAGCGCCTCCCGGCTGTCCTCGTGGTCCTCCGCGATCAGGATGGTGGCCCTGGAGGACCGCTCCGGGTTCGTGGTCGGCACGCTCACGCCCCGGAACGCGGGCGGAGTGCGGCTCGACGGCAGGCGGGAGGAGACGGACGAGCGATCGGCCTGGAGAGTGGGGGCATGGATCACGGAAAAGGCTCGGAGCAGGGGAACGGGATAGGAACGCGGTGTTGCGGCTGGTCCCAGGGTTGGCAAATCGCGTGCCCAAAGTATCGCCCCCGTGGGCGCCTTCCGGTCTGGCGATCCCTTGTGTCGCGGGCCGGCGGGAGGGTACCTTCGCCGCGTCCGCGCCGCCGCTCCCCGCACCAGGCCGCCGCATGCCCACCGCACAGCTCACCCGCAGGGTTCGCTTCTCCGCCGCGCACCGCTACCACCGCCCCGAGTGGAGCGACGAGCGCAACCGCGCGACCTTCGGCCCGTGCGCCAACCCCCACGGCCACGGGCACGGCTACCTGCTGGAGGTCACCGTGGCCGGGGAGATCGACCCGGAAACGGGGTTCAGCGTGGACCTGGGAGCGCTGGACGCGGTGCTGCGGGAGGAGGTGCTGGAGCGGCTGGACCACCAGCACCTGAACCACGTGGTGCCGGAGTTCGCCCCCGGCGGCAGGATCCCGACCACCGAGAACATCCTGGTGCTGCTCTGGGAGCGGATCGCGCCGCGGCTGGGGGAGGGGAAGCTGCTGCGCCTGCGGCTGCACGAGGAAGAGACCTTCTACGTGGACTACTTCGGGGAATGAACGCGAAACGGGGGCGCCTCGCGGCACCCCCGTCGCATTCCGTCGCCACGGTCGTGGCGGCTACACCGCGCTGCCGGCGCAGGACGCCGCCGCGATCGTCGTCACGTTGCGGTCCTGGTCGATCTGGAAGGACTTCAGCTCGGTCAGGGTGCGCGGCGTGGCGCAGGCGGTGAAGGTGGTCGTCGTGCCGTCGATCTTGAAATCGTAGTACTTCGCGGCTCCCACCGGGTCCGCCGCTCCCTCGAGCTTGGCGAACTGGTCGGCGTAGATGTCGTTCTTCTGCTTGTAGCGCAGCTGGAGCGTGTAGATCTGCTTCAGGATGGGCTCCGCCTCCGCTTCCTTGGCGGAGTTCGACACGCCGTTGAACTTGGGGATCGCGATGGCGGCGAGGATGCCGATGATCACCACCACGATCATCAACTCGATGAGGGTGAAGCCACGCGAGTCCCGATGACGGATGGTGCGCATTCCTCGATCTCCAGGAAAGGGCAGGGGGCCGGGGGCCAATGGTCGGAATGAGATCCGGGAACCGGCCGCGACGGCCGGCTCCCGGTGTCGGTGGTGCTGCTTAGCAGGCGGTCGTGCTCGGGATCCCGTCGGTCCCGGGGACGGCCGGGCGGTTGAGCTGCAGGTACATCGTGGTCAGGCCGGCGGCGGTGCCCTTGGCGTTCGGCGTGGCGACGGCGCACATCTTGGCCGTGGTGCCGGTGGTCACCGAGAAGGTGAAGTACTGCGCGCCCGGATCCTCGAAGCCCGTCAGGCTGGCGATCGCGGCCTGGTAGGTGTCGTTCTTCTGGAAGTACGACTCCTGGAGCGACGCGATCTGCTTCAGGGTGGGCTCGGCCTCGGACTGCTTCGCGCTCTTGGAAACGTTGCTGAACTTCGGGATCGCGATGGCCGCGAGGATGCCGATGATCACGACCACGATCATGAGCTCGATGAGGGTGAAGCCCTTGGTGTTACGCAGGTTCCGCATGGTGGTTCTCCGGGTGGGGTGGGGTGGCTACTGCCAGCACGGCTCCGTGCTGCTGGCCCCGGGTAAGGCAACGGATGTACCCATGCTGCGGCACGTCGCCAAGTCGTTGGAGGAGGGGTGTTTGACGGTTCGGCCGACCCCGAGGGGGACGGTTTTTGGCCGCTGATCCTGCAAGATCCCTTGCACTGTGCAACACCGCCCCGTCGTGCCGTGCCGGGCTTGCGTCCGCCCCGTGGCACGGCCTATATGGAAGCGGACCGCGCCGGGGGAGTCCGCCCCGGCCGGCACACCTCCCGGAACCGGAGACACAGCGCGTGAGCGACGCGAACATCAAGGACGTGACCATCATCGGCGGGGGCCCCACCGGGCTCTTCGCCGCTTTCTACGCCGGGCTGCGCGGCGTTTCCTGCCGCGTCGTGGACGCCCTGCCGCAGCTCGGCGGGCAGCTCATGGCGCTGTACCCGGAAAAGTACATCTTCGACGTGGGCGGCCTCCCCAGGATCCTGGCCAAGGACCTGGCGAAGAACATGATCGAGCAGGGCACGCAGTTCGGCCCCGAGGTGCTGCTGGAGACCGAGGTGCAGACGCTGACCCGTGAGGACGGGGTGATCCGCATGGGCACGCCCCGCGGCGAGCTGCTGAGCCGCACGGTGGTGATCACCGCCGGCAAGGGCGCCCTCAACCCGCGGGTGCTGGAGTGCCCGGGGTGGGAGGAGCTGTACGCCGCGCGCTCGGGCGTGTACACCCACGTGCACCAGCCCGAGGAGTTCCGGGGCCGGCGCGTGCTCCTGGTGGGCGGCGGCGACTCGGCCGTGGACTGGGCGCTGGGGCTGCAGGGGATCGCCACCGAGGTGACCGTGATCCACCGGCGCGACGAGTTCCGCGCCCACAGCGCCAGCGTGCGCGAGATGCGCGCCCTCGCCGAGGAGGGCAAGCTCAGCATCCGGACCCCGTACGAGGTCCGCGCCCTGGAGGGCGACGCCGGCTGCGTCCGCCGCGCCGTGATCTTCGACAACGCCACGGGCGAGGAGGTGGCGCTGGACGTGGAGGCAGTGGTCGCGCTCCTGGGCTTCAAGCCGGACCTGGGGCCGGTGGGCACGTGGGGGCTGGAGCTGGAAAAGAACAGCATCCGGGTGTCGCAGCTCATGGAGACCAACGTCGAGGGCGTGTACGCCGCGGGCGACGTCACCCACTATCCCGGCAAGCTGGAGCTGATCGCCACCGGCTACGGCGAAGCGGCCATCGCGGTGAACAACGCGGTGCACTTCATCAACCCCAAGGCGCGCGTGAGCCCCGGCCACTCCACCAACCTCAAGCTGTTCAAGCAGGACGAAGGCGAGGACGCCTGACCCGCCCTGCTCCGAGGCGCGCCCGCCGATGAAGCTGGAAGGCCGCACGGCGCTGGTCACCGGGGGCGCGGTCCGCGTGGGCCGCGCCATCTCCCTGGCGCTCGCGCGCGAGGGGATGCGCGTGGTCGTGGGCTACGGCTCGTCCGGGGGGCCGGCGCGGGAGACCGTGGAGGAGATCCGCCGGGGCGGGGGCGAGGCGGCGATGGTGGGCGCCGACCTGTCGCGGCTGGACGAGGTGCGGCGGCTGGCGGAGGAGGCGGAGCGCGCCTTCGGCGGCATCGACGTGCTGGTGAACAACGCGTCCGTGTTCCCGCCGGACGGCTTCGAGGACACGGACGAGGCCACCTGGGACGCCGCCCTGGCCGTCAACCTCAAGGCTCCCTTCTTCCTGACGCAGCTCCTGGCGCCGGGGATGCGGGCGCGCGGCGGCGGCGCCGTCGTCAACCTGGCCGACCTGGCCGGGCTCCAGTCGTGGCAGGGGTACGCCGCGCACTCCATCTCCAAGGCCGGCGTCGTCCACCTGACGAAGGTGGCGGCGCGCGCCCTTGCCCCGGAGATCCGCGTCAACGCCATCGCCCCCGGGACCGTCCTCCCCCCCGACGACTTCCCCGAGGACGAGGTCCGGAAGCTCGCCGAGCGCGCCCCGCTGCGCCGCAACGGCTCCCCCGACGACGTGGTGGCGGCGCTCCTCTACCTCCTCCGCGCCGACTTCGTCACGGGCGAGGTGCTGGTGGTGGACGGCGGCCGCATGCTGCGGAGCTGAGGGGCGCTTCGCCCGCCGGCACTCCCGCACCTCCCCTCCGGCCGGAACACCCCCGCCCCTCACCGGTACCACCTTCCTCGCCGCACGGTCCCCGCGCGGGACCCGCCGTTCCCAGCTCTCCCCTCCTCGGATGTCTCGCAAGCCCAGCCCCCGCAAGCGCGGAGCCCGGAAGAAGAAGAAGTCCGGCGCGTCCGCCGCGAAGCGGGTCTTCCAGGCGCTCCTGCTGGTCGTGCTCCTCGGCGTCGCCGGCGCGGGGGCGGGGCTGGCGTGGCTGTGGCCGCGCTGCACGGGGCCGGAGTGCCCCTCGGTGGAGGCGCTGCGCAGCTACTCGCCGCCCATGGCGAGCCGCGTCTTCGACCGGGACGGCAAGCTGGTGGCGCACCTGGCGCCGGAGCGGCGCATCCTGGTGCCGCTGGAGCGCATCCCCCAGCACGTTTCCGGCGCCTTCCTGGCTGTGGAGGACCGGCGCTTCTACCGCCACGGGGGGATCGACGCGCGCCGCGTGGCGGGGGCGCTCGTGCGCAACCTGCGCTCCTTCAACTACGACGAGGGCTTCAGCACCGTCACCATGCAGCTGGCCCGCAACGTCTTCCCGGAGCACCTGAGCCGGGAAAAGACGCTGCGGCGGAAGCTGTGGGAGGTGGTGCTGGCGCGCGACATCGAGCGCTCCTTCAGCAAGGACGAGATCCTGGAGTTGTACCTCAACCAGATCTACCTGGGCGAGGGATTGTACGGGGTGGAGGCGGCGGCGGAGGGGTACTTCGGCAAGTCGGCGGCGGACCTGCTCCCCGCGGAGGCCGCCGTGCTGGCGGCGATCCCGAAGGCGCCCACGCACTACAACCCGCGCCGCCGCCCGGAGGCGGCGCGCGGCAGGCGCGACCTGGTGCTGGGGCTGATGGCCCGCGAGGGCTACCTTTCGCCGGGGATGGCGGAGCAGGCCCGCGCCACGCCGCTGGACCTGGTGCCGCCCCCGGAGGCGCGCGGGCAGGCGCCGTACTTCATGGCCGGGATCCGGCAGGCGCTCCGCGAGCAGTTCGGCGCGGAGGCGGAGCGGATGGGGCTGCGGGTGTACACCACGCTGGACCCTCGCATGCAGGCCACGGCGGAGCGCGAGCTCCGGGCGCAGATCCGCGGCGTGGAGGCGGGAAAGTTCGGGCGCTTCCGCCAGCGCGCCTGCCCGGCGGGCGCCCGGGGCGAGGGCGCCAACTGCCTGCAGGGGCTGTTCGTGGCGATGGACGCGCGCACCGGCGACGTGCTGGCGCTGGTGGGCGGGCGCGACTTCGCGCAGAGCCAGTTCGACCGGGTTACGCAGGCGAAGCGGCAGGCCGGGTCGGCGTTCAAGCCGTTCCTGTACGCCACCGCCATCGCGCGGGGGATCCCCACCTCCACCCCGCTGGTGGGCCCCGGGGCGGAGCAGGACACCTTCCACAGCGTCTACAACCCCCGCGACGCGGTCTCGGACACGCTGACGCTGGACCTGCACGACGGGCTGCGGCTCTCGTCCAACCGGGCGGCGGTGGAGCTGGGCGAGCGGGTGGGGGTGGCCAACGTGGTGCAGACGGCGCACGACCTGGGGCTCACCACGCCCATCGAGGAGTACCCGTCCACCTTCCTGGGCGCGGCGGACGTGATCCCGCTGGAGATGGTGGCGGCGTATTCGCCCTTCGCCACGGGGGGGACGCTGGTGCGGCCGCGGATGATCGTGCGCGTGGAGGACGCCCACGGGCGGGTGGTGTGGAGCGCGCCGGTGCGCCGGCGGACGGTGCTCCCCTCCGGCGTGGCCTTTCTCACCACGCGGCTGATGGAGGAGGTGGTGGACCGCGGCACGGGCTCCGGGGTGCGCTCGGCGGGGCTCCCCTACACGATTCCCGCCGCGGGAAAGACGGGGACCACCAACGACGCGGCGGACGTGTGGTTCGTGGGCGTGACGCCGGACGTGGTGGCGGGAGTGTGGCTGGGCTTCGACCGGCCGCAGCGGATCCTCGTGGGGGCCTCGGGCGGCGGCCTGGCCGCCCCGGTGTGGGGCCGCGTCCTCGCTGACCACTACACGCGCCACCCGGCCCCGGCCCGCTGGGCGCCGCCGCTGGACGTGACACCGGTGGAGATCGACCGCCGGTCCGGCAAGCTGGCGACGGAGTCGTGCCCGGGCGAGCAGGTGACGACGGACTACTTCCTGGTGGGCACGGAGCCCACGGAAAGCTGCCCCATCCACCCGGACAACGGCTTCGAGGGATGGATGCAGCGCATGGCGCGCGGCCTGGGCGACCTGTTCGGCGGTGGCCGTGACGAGGACCGCCGGCCGGAGCCGCGGCCCTACCCGGACCGCCGGCTCCGCTCCGAGCGCGCTCCCGTACCGGCAGACCGGTTTCCGCGGTAAGCCGCCGGAGCTCGGGAGGGAGAGAAGACGTGAAGCCGGACCGGGCGGGGTGCCTGGTCCGGCTTTTTGTTTGCCGCGGGTCGTGGTGAACGACGGTGTGCTCCGGCGGGCGCCGGTGTTCGGGGTCGGCCGGGGGGAGGGGGCCTCCCGCGTGAGGGATTTCGGCCCGAAGGGGCGAGACCCGGCGGGGCTGTTTCCGCCGGGGCTCGACTCC
The DNA here is from genome assembly GCA_040509335.1 of Longimicrobiaceae bacterium. GTDB lineage: Bacteria > Gemmatimonadota > Gemmatimonadetes > Longimicrobiales > Longimicrobiaceae > JAFAYN01. The sequence goes on from JBEVLE010000397.1 coordinate 6,834, forward strand.
GTTGAGCACGGTAGTTTCGTGCTCTACGGAGCCGAAGCCCGACCCCGGCGCCAGCCGGGGGCACGCCCGAACCCACCTCTTCTCAAGCCGTCAAGATTCAACGTCGCTGGAGCGCGTCCCGGACGAGCTCGGCGAGGGCTTCCGCAGTGAACGGCTTCTGGAGCAGGAGCGTGCCCGCGGGGAGCGCACCGTGGCGCACCACGTCCTCGTCCGCGTACCCGGTCATGTACGCGACCGGCACGTCGGGGCGGACCACGCGGACGCGCCGGGCCAGCTCGGTGCCGCTCATCTCCGGCATCACCACGTCCGTCAGCACCAGGTCGATGGGGTCCTCCGGGCGCAGCGCGGCGTTCAGCGCCTCGCGCCCGTCGCGGGCCTCCACCACGCGGTAGCCGCAGCGCGCGAGCACCCGCGCGGCGAAGGCGCGCACGGCCTCCTCGTCCTCCACCAGCAGGATGGTGCCGGTGCCGGGCGGGGGGGCGGTGCCGGCGTCGGCGCCGGCGGAGTGGGCGTCTTCCTCCTCCTCCGTGGCGAAGGGGAAAAGGACGCGGAAGGTGGTGCCCTCGCCGGGGACGCTGCGCACGGTGACGTGCCCGCCGCCCTGCCGGGCGATGCCGTACACGGTGGAAAGCCCCAGCCCCGTGCCCTTGCCCTGCTCCTTGGTGGTGAAGAAGGGCTCGAAGATGCGCTCCAGCACCTCCTCGTCCATCCCGCAGCCGGTGTCCGCCACGGCGAGCGCCACGTAGGCGCCGGCGGGGACGCCGGGGTGCGCGGGGGCGGCCCCGGGGGCGACCCGCACATCCTCGGTGGTGATGCGGATGGTGCCGCCGGAAAGGATGGCGTCGCGGGCGTTGACGGCCAGGTTGAGCACCAGCTGCTCCAGCTGGCCGGGGTCGGCGCGGACGGTGTCGGCGTGGGCGGCGAGCTCCGTGCAAAGCTCCACGTCCTCGCCGATGATGCGGCGGAGCATCTTTTCCATGCCGCCCACCGCCCGGTTCAGCGACACGGTGCGCGGCTGCACCACCTGGCGGCGGCTGAAGGCGAGGAGCTGGCGGGTGAGCTCCGCGGCGCGGTCGGCGGCGCGGCACACCTCCAGCGCGTCGTCGCGCAGCACGCTGCCGGCGGGGAGGTCCAGCAGCAGCATCTCGGTGTTGCCGCGGATCACCGTGAGCAGGTTGTTGAAGTCGTGCGCGATCCCGCCCGCGAGCCGCCCCACCGCCTCCATCTTCTGCGACTGGCGGAGCATCTCCTCGCTTTCGCGCAGCGCCTCCTCCTGCCGGTGGCGCTCGGTGACGTCGCGGGCCACCCACACCACGCGGTCGTCGTCCGGGAGCGCGGACACCGTGGTGGCAAACCAGTACGTCGCCCCGCCGATGACCAGCGAGTACTCCGATTCCACGCGCTGCCCGGTGTCCAGGGCGCGGTGGACCAGCGCCAGGAACGCGTCCGCCCGCTCGGCGGGGAACACCTCGTGGAGGCGCCGGCCGACCAGCTCCTGCGCGGGAAGCACGAGCCGGTCCGGGGCGCTGGGGGCCACCTTGCAGTACGTCCCCGCGCGGTCCAGCACCAGGATCACGTCCGAGAACGCCTCCACCAGGGCGCGCAGCTCGGCCTCGGAGGCGCGCAGGGCGTTCTCCGACCGCATGCGCGGGGAAAGGTCGCGGATGATGGTGGAGAGCGATTCCACCTCGCCGGTGGAGGCGCGGTGCGCGACGATCACCTGGGAAACGGGGAGCTCCCGCCCGTCCGGGAGGAGCAGGGTGCTTTCGCCGGCCCAGGTTCCGTCGCGCACGGCCGCGGGGATCCCCTCCTCCAGAAGCCGGCGCCGGGCCCCGTCCGGGTACATGTCGCCCACGCGCAGCGGCGGGACCGTGCCGCGCTCCGGGACGCCGAACAGCCGCCGCGCGGCCCGGTTCAGGTAGGTGACGACGCCGTCCGGCGAAGCGGTGGCGACGACGTCCACCGTTTCCTCCAGGAGGGCGGCGAGGCGGGCCTGCTCCGCCTCGGCCCGCTTGCGGTCCGAAACGTCCTGCATGGTGAGGGTGAGCCCCTCCGGCGACGGAAAGGCCCGCACGTAGAGCCACAGGCCGAGCGGGGCGTAGAACTCCTCGATCTCGGTGGCCACGCCCTCGCGGACGGCGCGCTCGCAGGCCTGGTGGACCGGCGCCTGGGGAAAGGCCTCGCCCAGGACGCGCCCCAGCAGCTCCCCCGGCGGCCGCCGGACCAGCTCGGCGGCGCGGCGGTTCAGGTACACGAAGCGCCACTCCCGGTCCACCACGAAGAGCGCGTCGGAGATGGTCTCCAGCACCCGGTCGGCGGGGCCGGCGGCGAGCGGCGGCCGGGGAGGGGCGGGCGCGCCGGGCGAGGGATGGCTCATGGGAGATGTCGCCGGACGGAAGGTCGTGGACCGGGGGCCCCGCGCCCGCAGCCTCTGGCTGCATCCCGCCGCCCCTCCTCCCACGCGAAGCGGCCGGCTGCCTCGTTCCTGGCATCCGGCCGCGCAGACAATGTGCCAGAAGGGTCTCGCAAAGCCACGGGCACGCCGACACCCCGGACTTCGCGCTCCCCCTACTCGTACCGCAGCGCCTCGATGGGGGCGAGCAGCGCCGCGCGGCGGGCGGGCCACAGCCCGAAGAAGATCCCCACCCCGCCGGAAAAGGCCAGCGCCATGACCACCGCCCCGGTGGAGATGGGCGCGTCGAAGCCGCCCAGGAGGCGCATGGCGAGCGAGCCGCCCGCCCCCAGCGCCAGCCCGATGGCGCCCCCGGCCAGGCAGAGCACCAGCGCCTCGATGAGGAACTGGAGGAGGATGTCGCGGCGGCGCGCCCCGAGCGCCTTGCGGATCCCGATCTCCCGGGTGCGCTCGGTCACGGACACCAGCATGATGTTCATGATGCCGATGCCGCCCACCACCAGCGACACCGCCGCGATCCCCGCGAGCAGGAAGGAAAAGGTGCGCGCCGTCTCCTGGAAGGTGTTCAGCAGCGTGGCCTGGTTGCGGATGCTGAAGTCGCTCGCCTCGCCCGGGCGGATGCGGTGCTCGCGCCGCAGCGCCTCGTCGATGCGCACCATCGCGGCGTCCATCTCGCCCTCGGCCGCGGCCTGCACGGCGATGGACTGCACCCGGTCGCTCCCGAAGACGCGGAAGCGCGCCGTCGCCATGGGGACGTAGACCTGCTCGTCGGGGTTGTTGAAGCCCTCGCCCCCCTTTTCGGCGAGGACGCCCACCACCTCGAAGGCGGTGCCGCCGATGCGCACCGTCCGCCCGACGAGCTGCTCGGTCGCGGGGGTGCCCAGCCGCTCGCCCATTGCCGCGCCCAGCACCGCGACGCGGCGCCGGCCGCGCTCCTCGCCCTCGGTGAACAGCCGTCCGGCGGCGAGCCGGTGGTTGTTCACCGCGAAGAAGCTGGGCCAGGTGCCTACCACCGTGCTGCTGGAGTTGGCGGAGCCGGACTCCACCTGCACCCGGCTCTGCATCTGCGGGGCGACGGCGGCGATGGGGCCGCCGGCCGCGTCGCGCAGCGCCTCGGCGTCGTCGGTGGTGAGCTCCGCGTCGCCGCGGTCCACCCCGCCCGCGAACTGCTGCCCGGGGCGCACGGTGAGGACGTTGGTCCCCAGCCCCTCGAGCCGCTCCTGCACCGAGCGCTGCGCGCCCTCGCCCAGCGCCACCATGGTGATCACCGCGGCGATGCCGATGATGATCCCCAGCATGGTGAGGAAGGAGCGCATCTTGTTTGCCCGGACGGCGCCCAGCGCCACCCGGAAGATCTCGCCGACAAGCATGTCACCCTCCCCCGCGCGGCCCGCCGCCGCCGCCCGCCGGGGGACCGCCGCCGCCGGGCACGATCCCGCCGCCCGCGCGCTGGCGCATGCGCTCGCTCATCTGCTCCTGCTCCTGCTTGAGGCGCGTGGCGGACATCAGCCTCACCCGCTCCCCCGGCTTCACCCCGCCGCCGACCACCTCGGTGTACTCCCAGTCGCTCACGCCGAGGACCACGCGCCGGGCCACGGGCCCCGCGGCTCCCTCCACGAAGAGCACCCCGGGGCGCGTGGCGCCCGCGGCTCCGCCGCCCCCGCCGCCGCTCCGCTGCCCGCGCTCCCCCCGGGGCGAGGCGCCCGCCGCCGCGCCCGCCGGGCGCAGCGAGGCCTGCACCGCCTCGGCGTCCAGCCCCAGCGCCTCGGCGGCGGTGCCGGCGTCGCGGACGCCGACCACGGCGCCGTTGGGCACCACCACCGCGGCGGGGCGCCGCACCACCTGCACCTGCACGTCGGCGTTCATCCCGGGGCGCAGCAGCCCCTCGCGGTTGTCCAGCCGCACCAGCACGGGAAAGAGCGTCACGTTCTGCTCCACCACCGCCTGCGGCTCCACCTTGAGCACCGTGCCGGTGAACGTCCGCCCCGGGTACGACTCCACGCTGACGCGCGCGGTCTGGCCGGGCTTCACCTGGCCCAGGTCGGTCTCGTCCACCTTGGCGCGCACCTGCACCTCGCTCAGGTCGGCCATCTTCAGCAGCGTGGTGCCGCCGGACACGTTGCTGGTGGCGGAGGCGATGATCTGCCCCGTCTCCGAGGTGCGCTCGATCACCGTCCCCGCGATGGGGGCGCGGATGGTGACGTCGCCGCTCCGCTGCCGGGCCAGCTCCAGGTTGGTCTCGGCGCGCACCAGCTGCGCCTGGGCGTTGGCCGCCTGCTGCACCGCCGCCTCCAGCTCCTGCTGCGTGGCGACCTGCGCTGCCCGCAGCTCCTGCATGCGGCGCCGCTCGGCGGAGGTGGTGGAGATGCTCACCCGGGCCACCGACAGGTCGGCTTCGGCCTGGGCGAGCGCGTTGCTCACGTCGCGCGGGTCGATCTCGGCCAGCAGCGCGCCGCGCGCCACCACGTCGCCCGTTTCCACGTGCAGCGCCAGGATCTCTCCCGATGCCTTGGACTTGACCTCCACCACGCGGATGGGCTCCACCACCCCGGCGGCCTCCACCGCCACGTCCAGGTCGCGCCGCTCCACCGCCGCCGTTTCGGGCGCGGTGCCGGCCGCCGCCTCGGGGGAGCCGCCGCACGCGGCCAGCGCCCCGCTCGTCGCCAGTAGCACGCCCAGGGCGAGCGCCTTCGCTCTCGTCGTGTTCACCTTGCACCTCCCTGCGCGGCCAGGCTGCGGCGCGCGCTCCGGTTTCGCTGGTCCTGCTCGATGAGGCCGTCGCGGAGGATGACCATCCGCCCGGCGTGCTCCGCCACGTCGTGCTCGTGGGTGACCATGATCACCGTCTGCCCCTCGTCGTGGAGCCGCCCGAAGAGCGCCAGGATCTCCTCCGACGTGCGGGAGTCCAGCGCCCCGGTGGGTTCGTCGGCGAGGAGGATGGAGGGGCGGGTCACCAGCGCCCTCGCGATCGCCACGCGCTGCCGCTGCCCGCCCGACAGCTCGTTGGGGCGGTGGTCCATGCGGTCGCCCAGCTCCACGGAGCGGAGCGCCTCCGCCGCCCGCTCACGCCGCTCCCGGCGCCCCACGCCGGCGTAGACCAGCGGCAATTCCACGTTTTCCAGCGCGGTGGAGCGGGGGAGGAGGTTGAAGGTCTGGAAGACGAAGCCGATCTCGCGGTTCCTCACCCGCGCCAGCTCGTCGTCGCCCATCCCGGCCACCGGCGTCCCGGCGAGCACGTACTCCCCGGCCGTGGGCGAGTCCAGGCAGCCCACCAGGTTCATCAGCGTGCTCTTGCCGGAGCCGGAGGGCCCCATGATGGCCACGTACTCGTTGCGGCCGATGTCCAGGTCCACCCCGCGCAGTGCCCGCACCGTCTCCACCCCCACGCGGTACTCCTTGGTGAGCCCGCGGATGCGGATCACCGCGCCGTCCTCCGGCGCGATTCCGCGGCCCCGGCTCACAGCTCCCTCCCGACCAGCGCTTCCAGCTCCGCGCGGGCGAGCTGGTAGTCGTAGCGGGCGGCGACCAGGTCGTTCTCGGCCTGCGTGAGCGCGGCCTGCGAGGTCATGCGCTCCAGCATGGTGGAGCTCCCCATGCGGTAGCGCTGGTCCTGCACCCGCAGGTCCTCCTCGGCCACCTGCACCGCCTCCTCCGCCAGGCCGATGCGCTGCTCGGCCAGGCGCAGCGCGGACAGCGTGCGCTCCAGCTCGGCGCGGGCGGCGCGCTCGGCGTCGGCCAGCTGCACGCGGGCCACGTCGGCCTGCACCCGGGCGCGCTCCACGCTCGCCTCGCGCTGGTAGCCGTCGAAGATGGGGATGGATACGCCCAGCCGGAGGTCCCAGTTGGCGCGCCCGTCCAGCGCCGGGTCCTGGTTGGCCCAGTCGGCGCCGGTCCCCAGCGTGATGGTGGGGCGGTACTGCGCGCGCGCCGCGGCCGTGCCGGCCTCCGCCGCGGTGACGCCGGCCGCCTCCGCGCGCACGCTTGGAGCGGCGGTGCGGACCAGCGACACCAGGCTGTCGGCGGGAATGGCGAGCGGCGTGGGGCGCAGCGGCCCGGACGCGTCCGCGGCCACCGGCCCCGGCGCGCCCACCGCGCGCCCCAGGGCGAAGCCGGCGACCTCGCGGTCGCTGCGGGCCTGCGCCAGCGCCTGGCGCGCGTCGTTGAGCTCCAGCCGCGCGCGGAGCACGTCGGAGCGGGTGGCGGAGCCCACGCGCAGCCGCAGCTCGGCGGCCTCCTGCGCCTCCTCCGCGCGCTTGACCTGCGACCCGGCCACGCGGATCAGGTCGTCGGCGCGGAGCACCTCGAAGAAGGTGCGCTTGGTGGCGAGCACCACGGAGTAGCGCTGGGCGTCCAGCGTGGCCTCCGCCGCCGAGGTCTCGGCGCGGGCCTGCCGCAGCTCCGCGGTGCGCCGCCCGCCGGTGTAGACGGGGACGGACGCCGAGATCCCCGCGCCGTAGCTGTCGGCGAAGCCGTCCGTCAGCCCGGTCTGGCTCCCCAGCTGCTGCGCCGCGGTCAGCGACGAGCTGGCGCTCGCCGAGAGCGTGGGGAGGAAGGCGCCCTTTGCGCTCCGCTCGGTGGCCGCGGCGCTGCGGACGGCGCCGGAGCCCTGCGCCACCGCGGGGCTGGCCTCCAGCGAGCGGCGCACGGCCTCGTCCAGCGTCATCCGCGTCGCGGGCTGCGCGGGCGCCGCGGCGCGCGTCGTGTCGGGCGCCGGGGCCGTCTGCGCGGCGGCGCCGGCCGGGACCAGGGCGAGGGCGCTCGCCCCGGCGAACAGGGACGCGGCGGCTCGCAGGCCGATCCCGCGCGGGAATCTGTCTGTCATCGTTCCTCCATCTATAGTCGCGTAACGGGCGCCATGCCGGTCGGAGACGCGGCCGCGGGACCGTCCTTTCCTGCGTTCAGAGCCCGCCGCGCTCCGCCCCGGCGGGGGCGGGGCCGCTTCCGGCGGCCCTGTCGCCGCCGCGCCGCCGCCGCCGCTCGCGGTGCTCCTCGCGGAAGCGCCGGAACTCCTCCCGCTGCCGGGGGGTGAGCACCGCCTCCACGGCGGTGCGGGTGGAGTCGAAGCGGGCGCGCAGCCGCGGCCGCATCTCGCGGAAGAGCGAGTCCGCCTTCTGCCGGTCGCGCTGCACGATCCGCTGGATGGTGTCGCGCTGCAGCGGGGTCAGCCGGAGCCGGTCGTCCAGCGGGCCGCCGGCCTCGAAGATGTCCGGGCCGCCGCGCCCCCGGCCGGGCTCCGCGCCCGGCGGCGGCGGGCTCCAGGCGCGCGCGCCGCGGGCGCGCACCACCCCGGTGCCCCCCAGGCCCCCCGCGAGAAAGGTCAGCAGCAGGCTCGCGATGGCGAGCAGCCGCATCCGCCGGGTCCGGCTTCCGTCGTCGTTCATCGTGCGTCTCCTTCCAGCGCCGTCACCAGCGCCTCCACCGTGGGCGTCTGCCCGTCGTCCATCCAGTCGGCGACCGCGGTGGGGTAGCCCAGGGCGTCGGTCAGGTCGCTCCCGGACGCCGCGGGGGCGCCGGTCTCCGTCGTGAACAGGAACGCCGCCGCCGCCGCCGCCAGCAGCGCCGCCGTGGACACGGTGGGGCGCAGCCAGTCTCCCAGCAGCATCAGCATCCCCGGCTGCGGCCGGCTCGCCCGCCGCGCCAGCTCGGGTCCCGCCGCCGCCATGACGCCGGCCACCATCCGCTCCCAGCGCGCGGAGTCGCGCTCCGGGTCCAGGGGGGCGAGGTCGCGGAAGTCGTCCTCGATGTTCACGTTTCCTCCTTGTGTCTTCCCGACAGCCGCTCGCGCAGCGTCTTCCTTGCCTTGAACAGGTGCACGCGCGCCGAGCCGTCGGACATGCCCAGCTTCGCGCCGATCTCCTTGTGGCTCCACCCCTCGAAGTCGTGGAGGAGGACCACTTCGCGCTGGGTCTCGGTGAGCCCCTGCATGGCTCCCACCAGGTCCTCGCGCAGCTCGCTCCGCTCCGCCTCGCGCTGCGGGTCGGGCCCGCCGGAGGCGCCCAGGGCGTCGTCCAGCGGGAGCGCCTCGCGAATTCCTCGATAGCGGCGGACGTCGTGCGCCCGGTTGCGGACGATGGCCATGAGCCACGCCGCGAACTGGTCCGGGTTGCGGCACTCCTCGATGCGCTTGAGCGCGGTCACGAACGCGTCCTGGCACACGTCCTCGGCGTCGGCCGGCTCGCCGAGCTGCGCGAGCGCGACCGCGTACGCGGCCTTGAGGTGCCTGCGCACCAGGGCCTCGAACGCCTCGGAGCTGCCCTGCCGGGCCCTCCCGACGAGGATCGCGTCGCTCTCGGTCATCGGCGCCTTGGACGGTCCGGCCGGCCCGTGCGGAAGTGCCCGGGCCGGACCGGACGCGGTCCCGTGACTAGCGGCTGCGCGGGGCCTGCTGCCCCCGCTCGCCGCGCCGCCCGTCCTCGCCGCGGCCGCCGCGCTCGCCCCGGCCGCCGCGCCCGTCGCGCATGTACTGCCGCGCGGCCTGCTCCTGCGGGTCGGTCAGGACGGACTTCACCTGCTCCATGGCCGCCTGCTGGTTCTGGCGGAGCTGCTGCATCTGCGGGCGCAGCTGCTCCATGCGGGCGCGCATGGCCTGCATCTCCGCCTCGCTGGGGCGCTCCCGGCGCTCGCCCTGCGCAAGCTGCGGGCGCTGGGGGCGGGCGGCCTCCAGCCGGCGGCGGATCGGCTCGTTCTTCTGCTCCAGGTCGCGCTGGATCCTTTCCAGGCGGGACACCTGGTCGGCCGTCAGCTTCAGCTCGGCGCGGTGCTCCAGGAGCATGGCGACGGGCGACGGCCGGGGGCCCTGGCGCTGCTGCCGGGTCTGGTGCTGGCCCTGGGCGGTGCCGGGGCCTCCCTGGCCCTGCGCGAGCAGGGCGGGAGCGGGGGCGGCGGCGAGGAGCGCCGCGGCGAGCAGGACGTGGTTCTTGCGGATCATGTATGGGGTCTCCGTCATCGGTGTTGGTCGTTGCTGCGCGCGCTGACCGGTCGGTCCATTACAAGACGCGCGGGGATGGAAAAGTGTTAACGACTTGTGTTTCCGGGACGAGAGAGCGGGGAAGCGCACCGGACGGAGGCCGGCACCTCGTCGCGCGTGCCCCGCCCTCGGCGCGGCGGAGTGTGGCGTACGGGCCGCTCGTTCCGGATCAAAACAGTTGATGCCGGGGGCCGGGAGGGGTATCATGACTGGCCTCCCCGCCGGCCCTGCCGGCCTCGGGGTGGGCGGAACCCCGTCATCATCCCCTTCGCAGGAGCCCCGCCATGAAGAAGATCCGTCTCGACCTCGAATCGCTGGAGGTGGAGTCGTTCGTCACCTCCGCCCTGCCGCGCCCGCACGGGACGGTGTGGGGGGCCGAGGGTCAGGTCGGGCCCCAGTCTGCGCGCTGCTACAGCGTGGACTGCGAATCCGGGATGTGCGTCGCCACCGGCAACTGCCCCACGGCGGGGGCCCCGGACCCCAACTGCCTGATCTACACCGCCGGCCAGGACACCTGCCAGGCTACCTGCGAGGCCACCTGCGACTTCACCTGCCAGAACTGCAACGTCACCGACACGTGCCCCGGCGTGCTTGGCTGCTGACGGGGCGGGGACCCGGGGATCCACGGGCGGCGGTTCACGAAGACCGGGGCACCTCGTCGCACGAGGTG
>JBEVLE010000398.1:0-21834 GCA_040509335.1 Longimicrobiaceae bacterium
CCGCGTGAGGGATTTCGGCCCGAAGGGGCGAGACCCGGCGGCAGTTTGCCGGGGCTCGACTCCGTTAGCCCGCGTTGTTTGCGGGCTTACGGAGCCGAAGCCCGACCCCGGCGCAGCCGGGGGCACGCCCGAACCCGGCAGTTCACCCGACCGTCCACCCGGCAGTTCAGCGGCCCGGCAGCACCCCGAGCTCGCGCAGCGCCGCCCTCGTCACCTCGTGGCGCCGGTCGGCGATGGCCTCGTAGTCCTTTCCGTCCACGTTGGCCGCGAAGAAGTACACGTTCCCGCCGCGCTCCACGTAGCCCACCAGCCACCCCCGGCCGTGCCCGTCCACGCTCCCGCCGCCGGTCTTGCCGCTGAGCCGGTACGCGGGCGTTTCCTCCAGCACCAGGATGTCCTTGACCGCCTGCGTCGCGCGCGGCGAGAACAGCTCCCCCGCGTGGAAGCGCCGCAGGAAACTCACCTGCTCCTCGGCCGAGATGAGGAGCGAAGAAGCGAGCCAGAAGCGGTCGATCCCGCCGGAGGTGTCCGCGTTGCCGTAGCCGATGCGCTCCAGGTGCCCCCGCATGCGCTCCGGCCCGATCCGCCGCGCCACCTCCTTGTAGTACCACACCACCGAGGCCCGCATCGCCGAGCGCATGTCGTGGTCCTGGTACCAGGCCGGCATGAACGGCGTGCGCGGGTCGCGGATGCTGTCCCACTTCATCCGGTAGTCCGTGCCCGGGATGGCGCCCGTTTCCAGGGCGACCAGCGAGTTGGGGACCTTGAAGGTGGAGAACGGCGACATGCGGCGGCGGCTCCGCTCCGCGTCGTGGCGCGCCTCGCGCCCGGTGCGCGCGTCCAGCACCACGAGGGTCCCCGGCGTGGCCCCGAACGCGGCGGACAGCTCCGGCGCCGGGCCGCCCTCCGCCCACGTCGCGGCGGCGGGCGCTTCCGCGCGGGGCGGGCGCGCCTCGGCCGCGCACCCGGCGGCCAGGAGCGCGAGCGCCGGGAGCAGCGCGGCCCGGAGCCGAGGGGCGCGCATCAGGCGGCGGTCAGCAGGATGGGGCGGCCGCGGGTGATGACCAGGGTGTGCTCGTGGTGCGCGACCCAGCCGCCGTCGGCGGTGCGCACCGTCCACCCGTCGTCGTCCTCCACGTAGTCGCCGGAGCGCTCCGCCACGATGGGCTCCACCGTGATCACCAGCCCCTCGGTGAGCGGCGCGCGGGCCCGCCAGTCGTAGTAGTTGGGGACCGAGGGCTCCTCGTGGATGGTGCGGCCGATGCCGTGGCCCGCCAGGTCGCGGATCACCGCGAAGCCGCGGCGGTTCACCTCCGCCTCCACCGCCCGCCCGATGTCGTTGACCCGCCGTCCCGCGCGGGCCACCTTCATGGCCTGCTCGAACGCCACCCGCGCGCACGCCGCCAGCCGCCGCGCCGTCTCCGCCGCCGGCGCCACCGGGACGGTGACCGCCGCGTCCGCCATGTAGCCGTCCAGCTCCGCGGTCACGTCCAGCTTCACCAGGTCGCCCGGCTGCAGCGTCCGGCCGCCGGGAATGCCGTGCACCGCCTCGTCGTTGACGCTGATGCAGATGCTCCCCGGGAAGCCGTACACCACGTGCGGAGCCGAGCGGGCGCCGTGCTCCTCCAGCACCCGGGCGCCCACCCGGTCCAGCTCGCCGGTGGCGATCCCCGGGCGCACCTCGCGCTCCATGGCGTCCAGCGCCCGCCGCACCACCCGCCCCACGCGCCGCAGCGCCTCCAGCTCCTCGTGGCTCCCGATGGACATCGTCCCTCCTCGCTCGTCGTCGGGTCAGCGCGCCGGGCGGTCCGCGCCCAGCGCCAGCAGGTTGGCGAACAGCCGCCACGCCCCGGGCACCCCCTCCGGGAGCTGCCGGAAGAAGGCGAGGCCGGTGTACACGTACGTCCCCTCTCCGTACGGCGCCACCAGCAGGGCGCCGCGCAGCGGCGCCTCGCCCGGGTCCCCGGTCTCCAGCAGCGGGGTGTAATGCGGGTCCCAGGTGCGGGCGAAGTACAGGCCGCGCTCCTGGATCCACCCCTCGAAGTCGCGCTCGGTGATGCGGTTGGGCCAGGTGAACACCGGGTGCGCCGGGTCCAGCACCCGCACCGGGGCGGCCTCGTCCGTGACCCGGTCGTGCGGGCGGGCCATGGTGAGCGGGTAGGGGGTGAAGTTGCCCTCCACCAGCTCGTACTTGTTGTACTGCACGATCAGCGTGCCGCCGCGGCGCACGTACTCCAGCAGCCGGGCGTTGTGCGCGGCAAGGTCGGGGCGCACCTCGTAGGCGCGGCTCCCGGCCACCACCACGTCGTAGCGCGACAGGTCGCGCGTGGCCAGCGCCTCCGCGTCCAGCAGGTCGGGGACGATCCCCAGCTGCGCCAGCACCCCCGGCCCCTCCTCGCCCGCGCCGGTGACGTACGCCACCCGGAGCCCGCGCGGCACCCGCACGTCCGCCGCGCGCACCCGCGAGGCCGCGTCGTGAAGCAGCGGCCGGGCGCGCACGTGCGGGTAGTCCACCAGCTGCACCCCGCGCTCGAAGCGCCGCCCGTCCTCCGCCTCGAACGCCGCGCGCACCGGGTAGTCGCCCGGGGCCACCCCGGCGGGGGCACGCACGAGAAAGTCCACCTCGCGCTGCTCGCCCGGCGCCGCGAAGCGCACCGGCGCGGCCTGCGGCTCCGCGCTCCAGCCGCGGGGGAGCGCCAGCCGCAGCGTCCCGGCGATCCCACCCGGCGCCTCGGCGCGCAGGCGCACCCGGTAGCGGAGCGGGGCGGGGGAGGCGCCGCCACCCGCCTCCGGCACGGCGAGCACGCTGGCCGCCGGCTCCAGCAGCACGGAAACGGCCGGGACCACCAGCACCGGCCGCCGCAGCTCGCCCTGCCGCGGGTCCACCTCGCGGAAGGTGGCCTCCGCCTCCAGCGGCAGCTCGGCGGATTCCACGGCGGCCCGGGCGCGGACGCGCACCGGCGCCGGCTCGAAGGGGAGCCCGTCCACCCCCCGGTCGCCGGTCCAGGCGTACAGGTCGCCGGCGCGCGGGCGGCGCAGGAAGTACGCCCCGCTCGCCGCGGCGTCGGCGGGGACGCGCACCCGGAAGCGGCGCGCGGCCAGCGCGCCGGGCGCCACCGCGGAAGTCAGCGAGTCCAGCGGCTCCGCCGTCCACCCGGGTGGGAGCGCCGGCTCCAGCGCGGCCACGCGCACCGGGTGCCCGCCGCCGTTCCACAGCGTGGCGGTGACCGTCAGCGTTTCGCCGGGAACGATGCGCGCGTCGTCCGCCGTGGCCTCGAACACCACGCCCGCGGCCCGCGCCAGCGCCGCGCGCGCGTCCCCGCGCTCGGCCGCCACCCGGAAGCGCAGCTCCTCCGCGGCCGGCGAAGCGTCCCCGGCGAGCGCCGCGTCCGCCCGGTCCAGCAGCGCCAGCGCGCGGGCCAGCTCCGGCACCAGCCGCCCCGGCTCCAGCGGGTTGGCCTCGCGCCGCAAGCGCTCTGCGAGCGACTGGTACTCGGCGAAGGCGGCGCCCAGCCGCCCCCGGCGCCCCGCGTCGGCGATCGTGCCGGCGGCGAGCGTGCTGTCGATCCCCGCGAAGAGCGAAGTCTCGGGCGCGGCGGCGTCGCCGGCCGGGCCCGCGGCGGCGAAGCGGCGCAGGTACGCCCACTGCGGCCCCGCCGGCTCCGGGCGCCCCATGTCCTGCGAGCGGTGGCGCGAGCGGCTGGCCATGGCGAGCTGGTAGGGCGAGCGGCCCAGCAGCGGGTCGAAGGCGCCCACCTGCAGGCGCAGCGTGCTGTTTTCCGCGCCGCGCCAGAGCGACTGGTAGAGCTTGGCGGCGCGGTGGGGGCGCAGCCCCGCGGCCAGCTGCTCGGGGAAGCGGCCGGGGTCCCCCGCGGCCTCGAACGCCTCGCGCCCCACGATGGCCGACACCTGGTGCTGCCCGTGCCCGTCCGCCGGGGTGCCGCTGAACACCGTCACCACCACGTCCGGCCGGTAGCGGCGGATGACGGCCACGGCGTCGCGCAGCAGTTCCTCGCGCGGCCAGTGGCGGAACGCCTCGTCCGCGTTCTTGCTGAAGCCGAAGTCGTACGCGCGCGAAAAGAACTGCTCCGCCCCGTCCGCCCGGCGCGCCGCCAGCAATTCCTCGGTGCGCAGGATCCCCAGCGCCTCCCCCAGCTCCGTCCCGATCCCGTTCTGCCCGCCCTCGCCGCGCGTCAGCGACAGGTAGGCCACGTCGGCGCCCTCGCCCAGCGCCAGGTGCGCCAGCAGCGGCGTGTACTCGTCGTCCGGGTGCGCGCCGATCATCAGCACCCGCTTTGCGGTGCCCAGGCGGCGCAGCGCGAGCCCCAGCCCGGCGGCGCCTTCGTACTCGCTGGCGCCCGCCTGCTGTGCGGGGGCCGGCGCGGGGAGCGCGGGGGCGGCGGCGAGGGTGGCGGCCAGGAGGCCGGCGCGGAGAAAGCGGTTTCGGTCCATGACCGAAAAGCTATGCGTGGGGCGGAGGCGCGCACAAGGTCTGCACCGCTGTATCGTGCATCCCTGAACCATCCCCCACGCGCCTGCCCGCGCACGTTTTACTTCCCGACGGCGTTTCCCCGCGCTAACTTGTTGGTGCGCTCCCGCGCCGTCCGTTTCCCTCGCCGTCCCACACTCCTCATCCCGCCATGCCCAGCCCCGAGCCCCGTCCCCGCACGTCCGAGCCCGGCCTCCGCGACCAGATCCTGCGCGAGTGCACCGAGATGGTCCGCTACGCGCTCTCCTCCGGGATCCGCGTTTCCCCCGCGCTGGTGGAAACGGTGGACGCCGCCCGCGCCGCCCCGCCGGCCGGCGCCTCCGACCTGGCGGCGCTGGCCGGCGCGCACGAGCGCCTGTCGAAGCTGGTGGCCCCCGCCACCCCGCGCGCCCTGGTGCTGTTCGCGGAGGAGGACCGCAAGCAGAAGGGGATGCTGCGGCTCCCCGGACCCGTCCGGCTGGTGCGGCGCATGGCGCTGGCGGCGCTGGTCTCGGTGACGCTGTTCATCGGCAGCAGCCTGTCCCGCTACGTGAGCCACGACAGCGGGGACGTGCTCGACTCGTTCGGGCGGGCCCTGCTCGTCAACGAGGTGTTCTGGCTGGCCTCGGCGGGGGTGGGCGCCTCGTTCGCCATGCTCTTCCAGGTCAACGAGTTCATCGTGAACCGGAGCTACGATCCCAAGTACGAGTCTTCGTACTGGATCAAGTTCCTCATCGGCGTCATCGCCGGCTTCATCCTGGTGGCGCTGATCCCGCTGGACGGGCTGGAGGGCGGCGCCGCGGCCGCCGCGGGCGGAAAGACGGCCACCGCGGCGCAGGCGCTCGCCCGCCCCACGCTGGCGATGCTCGGCGGCTTCTCCGCCTCCGCCGTGTACCGCATCCTCAACCGGCTCATCGGCACGGTGGAAAGCGTGTTCCGCGCCGACCCGCGCGAGGAGGCCGCGCTCCGCGAGCAGGCCGCCGGCGCGCGCGCCGCCGAGGACGCCGCCGCCGCCCGCCTGGGCGTCGCCTCGCGGCTGGTGGAGCTGCGGCAGCAGATCGCCGCCGGCGCCGCGCCGGAGGACGTGTCCAGGCTCCTCGCCGAGATGGTGACCGCCATGGTCCCGGTGGAGCCGGCCGCGGCGCAGCCCGCCCCCGCGCGGCCGGACGCGGAGCCGGAGGACGCCGCCCCGCCGCGGGACCGGGTCCAGGTCCCGTCCATCGTGGGCGCGCCCGAGTCTTCCTGAGACGGTTCCGTCCGCTCCGTTCCCGCGCCGGACGACGAGCGCCTGCCCGCGCTGAAACGCGGGCGGGCGTTTTGTCGTCATGAGTGGGGCGGGCGGCGCGCCTTTGCACGGGGTACGCCGATTGCTGCCTCGCGGGCGGCCCGGCAGGCGACGGGCGGCCCCGCGCGACCACCAGAAAACAGGACGAGTGCCCACCGTGCCGTTCGACTTCGAAGACGCCGTGGAGTTCGCCGAGAACCCGGAGCCCCGCTGCCCGTGCGTCCTGCTCCTGGACACCTCCGGCTCCATGGACGGAAAGCCCATCCAGGCGCTGCGCGACGGGATCGACGCGTTCCGCTACGACGTGCTGCTGGACCCCGTGAGCACCCGCCGGGTGGAGGTGGCGGTGGTCACCTTCGACACCCACGTGCACGTGGTGCAGGACTTCGTGCAGCCCGACCGGCTGGAGCCGCCCGCGCTGGCCGCCTCCGGGCGCACGCACATGGCCGCGGGGATCCAGGCGGCGTTGGACCTGGTGGAGGCCCGCAAGGCCGACTACCGGGCGCACGACGTGGCCTACTACCGCCCCTGGGTGTTCATGATCACCGACGGCGAGCCGCAGGGGGAAAGCCCCGCCGCGGTGTCGGAGGCCGCCCGCCGCCTGCGCGCCGCGGAGGCGGACAAGCGCGTGGCCTTCTTCGCGGTGGGGGTGGAGGGCGCGAACCTCAAGCGGCTGGCGGAGATCTCCGTGCGCGCCCCGCTCAAGCTGCGCGGGCTGGACTTCCGCCAGCTCTTCGTGTGGCTGTCGCGCAGCATGCAGAGCATCGCCCACTCGCGCCCGGAAGACCGCGTGGCGCTCCCGCCGGCGGGATGGGCGGAGATCTGAGCGCCGCCGCGGCGCCGGGGATCGTCGCGGCCCCCGGCTGGCGGGTGGCCGCCGCCTCGGTGCAGGGCGCGGCCCACCTGCGCGCCGGCGTCCCCTGCCAGGACGCGCACCGCTGGAGCGCGCTCCCGGGCGGGCGCCTGGTCGCCGCCGTCGCGGACGGGGCCGGCTCGGCGCAGCACGCCGAGGCCGGGGCCCGCGCCGCCGCGGACGCCGTGGTACGCTCGGTCCACGACGCGATCACCGCGGACCCGGACGCCGACCCCGCGGCGGTCCTGGAGCGCGCGTTCCACGCGGCGCTGGAAGCGGTGGAGGCGGAGGCGGCGGGCCGCGGAGCGAATCCCTCCGACCTGGCCACCACGCTGGCCGCCGCCGTCGCGGGGCCGGAGCGGGTGGTCGTGGCGCAG
Source organism: Longimicrobiaceae bacterium (assembly GCA_040509335.1). Taxonomy (GTDB): domain Bacteria; phylum Gemmatimonadota; class Gemmatimonadetes; order Longimicrobiales; family Longimicrobiaceae; genus JAFAYN01. The sequence goes on from JBEVLE010000398.1 coordinate 6,984, forward strand.
GTGGGGGACGGCGCCGTGGTGGTCCGCGGCCGGGACGGCGCCCTCCACGTGGCCGGGGCCGCCGCGCCCCGCGGCGAGTACCTGAACGAGACGGTCTTCCTGACCTCGCCGGGGGCGCTGGAGCCGCTGCGCGCCCTGGCGCTGGACGTCGCGCCGTCGCACCTGGCGCTGCTCACGGACGGGCTCCAGCTCCTGGCGCTGCGGATGCCGGGCTACACACCGCACGCCCCCTTCTTCGAGCCGCTCTTCCGCTTCGCGGCCGAGGAAGCGGACCCGGAGCGTGCCTCCGGGCGGCTGCGGGCGTACCTGGCGGGCCCGCGCATCGCCGAGCGGGCGGACGACGACCTCACCCTCCTCCTGGCGGCGCTCGCATGAACACAGCGACGATCGACGAGATCCGGGTCCGGTGCGACGGCGGCGGCGAGACCCTGCTGCTCGTCCCCGGCAGCGAGCTGGGGGCGGGCGGCCAGGCCACGGTGTACCCCGTCCCCGGCCGCCCCGACCGCGTCGCCAAGATCTACCACGACCCCGCGCCGGAGCAGGAGCTCAAGCTCCGCCGGATGATCGCCCATCCCCCCGCCGGGGCATCGGCGGGGGGCTCCGGCGCCGGGATCTTCGCGTGGCCGCTGGAGCTCCTGCGCGGCGAGGACGGTGGCCTGGTGGGCTTCCTCCTCCCCCGCGTGGACGGCAGGCTCCGCGTCTTCGAGCTGTACAACCCGGCCACCCGCCGCGAGCGCGCCCCGCTCTTCCACCACGGCCTGCTGCACCGCGCCGCCCGCAACCTCGCCGCCGCCTTCGACCGGCTGCACGAGGCCGGCTTCGTGGTGGGCGACGTCAACGAGAGCAACATCCTGGTGGGCGAGGATGGCCGCGTCGTCCTCATCGACACCGACTCCTTCCAGGTGCGCGACCCGGAGTGTGGCACGGTGTACCGCTGCCCGGTGGGGCGGCCGGAGTTCACCCCGCCGGAGCTGCGGGAGCGCTCCTTCGCGGAGACGGACCGCGCGCCGGAGCACGACCGCTTCGGGCTGGGGGTGCTGGTCTTCCAGATGCTGATGGAGGGGACGCACCCCTTCGCCGGCCGCTTCCGCGGCAAGGGCGAGCCGCCCTCGGTGCAGGAGCGGATCGCGGCCGGGCACTTCCCGTATGCCCGCCGGACCGGCGTGCCGCTGGAGCCGCCGCGCACGGCGCCGCCGCCGGAGGTGCTGGATCCGGGCGTCCGCGAGCTGGTGCGGCGCTGCTTCGAGGACGGGCACCGCGACCCCGCGGCGCGCCCGCACGCCGCGGAGTGGCGGGACACGCTGGAGGCGGCGGAGGCGGCGCTCGCCACCTGCGGGCGAAACGAGCAGCACCGCTACGGCGCGCACCTGGGCGACTGCCCTTGGTGCGAGCGCGCCCGGAAGCTCGAGGGGCGCGACCCCTTCCCCTCCGCCGCGGCCGTCCGGAGCGGCGAGCACCGGCCCGTGCCGGCGCGCGCTCCACGGCGACCGGCACCGGCCGGCGCGCCCCGGTGGCAGGGGCCCAGCGCCGCCCCGCGCCCGCGCTTCAGGGCGATGGCGCAGGCGGGAGCCCGCACGCTCCCGGCTCCCCTCCGCAACGGCTGGTTCCTGGCGGCCCTGCTGGTCGCCCTGGTGGGCACGGTCACCGCCGCCTTGCCCCCGCTTTCCCTCGCCCTCGTCGCGGGCGGGCTGACCGTGCTGGGGCGGCGCACGGCTCTTTCCAAGCAATCCACGCAGTGGGGGCTCGCCTTCACGATGATCTTCCTGGGCCTGGGCCTCGCGCTCGGGGACGGGCCCTGGAACGGGACGGCGGGAGGCCGCCCGGAGCCGTCCTCCCCGGCGCTCGAGCTCCCGCCCGTCCCGTCCGCCGACGCGTCTTCCGTGGCGTTCGCGTACGCTCCGGAGGCCCTGGACAGGCTCCCCATCCTCCAGGACACGGCCGCGCTCCTGGCGGCTGCCGCCCTGCTGTCCCAGGAGTACGTCCCGGACGGGGAGGAGCCGGAGTTCCAGCTCCGCTTCGTCCTGGACTCGTCGGGCCAGGCGGAGATGGAGACGGTACAGCTCACGCCCGACCCGAGCTACTACGCCATGGACATGTTCCGGACCAGGCTGGCGTGGGTGCGATTCCGCCCCGGAGAGCTGGGCGGCCGCTCCGTGCGCACGGAGATGCGGGTGACGCTGCGCGGGGCGAACGGCAGGGTGAGCCCGGACTTCACGTCCGCGAGCTGGAACCCCGGGATGGAGCGCGTTGCCCCGATCATCGACGTCGCCGACGCCGAGGTCAAGCCGCAGCTCCTCAACGCCGGCGAGGTGCAGGCGCTGCTCGCGGAGATGTACCCGCCGCTCCTCCGCGACGCCGGCATCACCGGACAGGCGCACCTCAAGTTCGTGGTCGACGCCGGGGGCGCGGTCGATCCCGGCAGCATCGTGGTGGTCTCCGCCACGCACGACGGCTTCGCCGAAGCGTCCGCGGTGGTGGTCGCGTCGATGCGGTTCAGCCCGGCGCGTGTGGATGGGCGGGCCGTCCCGGTGCTGGTGCAGATCCCCGTCTCCTGGACGCTCGAGCCGGACTGACCGACCCCGGCCCTCACCTCCTCCCTGCGGTCCGCTCGCATGAACACAGCGACGATCGGCGAGATCCGGGTCCGGTGCGACGGCGGCGAGACCCTGCTCCTGGTCCCCGGCAGCGAGCTGGGGGCCGGCGGACAGGCCACGGTGTACCCCGTCCCCGGCCGCCCGGACCGCGTCGCCAAGATCTACCACGACCCCGCGCCGGAGCAGGAGCTCAAGCTCCGCCAGATGCTCCTCCGTCGCCCGGCCGGGGCGGCGCTGATGGGCGCCGGCGCCGGGATCTTCGCGTGGCCGCTGGAGCTCCTGCGCGGCGAGGACGGCGCCCTGGCGGGCCTCCTCCTCCCCCGCGTGGAAGGCAGGCTGCGCGTCTTCGAGCTGTACAACCCGGCCACCCGCCGCGAGCGCGCCCCGCTCTTCCACCACGGCCTGCTGCACCGCACCGCCCGCAACCTGGCCGCCGCCTTCCACAAGCTGCACGAGGCCGGCTACGTGGTGGGTGACGTCAACGAGAGCAACATCCTGGTGGGCGAGGACGGGCGCGTGGTCCTCATCGACACCGACTCCTTCCAGGTGCGCGACCCGGCCTCCGGCACGGTGTACCGCTGCCCCGTGGGGCGGCCGGAGTTCACCCCGCCGGAGCTGCGGGAGCGCTCCTTCGCCGGGACCGACCGCACGCCGGAGCACGACCGCTTCGGGCTGGGAGTGCTGGTCTTCCAGATGCTGATGGAGGGGACGCACCCCTTCGCCGGCCGCTTCCGCGGCGCGGGGGAGCCGCCGTCCATCCAGGAGCGGATCGCGGCGGGGCACTTCCCCCACGGCCTGCGCGCGGGCGGCGTCCTGGAGCCGCCCCGCACCGCGCCGCCGCTGCAGCTGCTCGCCCCCGGGGTGCGGGCCCTGGTGCGGCGCTGCTTCGAGGACGGGCACCACGACCCCGCGGCGCGGCCTTCGGCGGAGGAGTGGCGGGACGCGCTCGCCGCCGCCGAGGAGGCGCTTGCCACCTGCGCGCGCAACGAGCAGCACCGCTGCGCCCCGCACCTGGGCGACTGCCCCTGGTGCGAGCGCGCCCGGCAGCTGGAGGGGCGCGACCCGTTCCCCTCCGCCGCGGCCGTCCGGAGCGGCGAGCACGGCCGCCGGGCGGCGCCGGTGCGCGCCACCCGGCACCCCGGGCCCGCGCGTGCCGCCACCGCGGCGGTCGGTCCTCCGACCACCCCGCTTTCCAATGGGTGGCTGCTGGGGGCGCTCCTGGTCGCGGGGTGGGGGCTGGGAACGCCGTCGCTCGGACCCATCTTCACCGCGGTCGTCGCGGGGATGCTGCTGATTCGCGGGTGGATCACCGCGGGTGGCCTGGCGAAGGGCGGCTCCGTCGCGGCGACCCTCGCGGGGCTCACCGTCCTGTTCATGGTGGCGGGCTTCGCTGCCGGGACGAACGACCCGGGGGTGCCGGCGGAGCCCTTTGCCTACTCCGCGATGGACGTGGACCGCAAGCCCGTGCTCCTCGACCCCGAGAAGCTCGCCGAGGCGGTCGCGACCATTCCGCTCGACCTTCCGGCCATGAACGGCACCGATACGGTGGTGGCCGTCCTTTTCTTCACCGTGGACGAGGACGGACGTGTCGCTCCCGGGAGCGTGTCGTTCCCGGGCGTCGAGCCCCCGGGATCCGCGCGCCTGGCGGAGCTGGAGCGGCTGCTCGGCTACGTCCGGTTCGAGCCCGGGATGCTGGACGGAGGCGCCGTCCCGACGAGGCTCATGGTCCCGGCCCGCTCGGTCCGCGGCCGGGCGGTCGTGCTCCTCGACCACGAGCTGACACGGGGTGAGCCGCTCCCCCGCCTGGACTCGCTCCCCTCCGCGACCGTCCCGCAGGAAACGTCCGCCCCGGTGGACGTGGCGCTGGCACAGGAGAAGCCGGCGCTGCTCAACGGGAGCGAGGTGCAGCGCCTGCTTGCGGAGATGTACCCGCCCCTCCTCCGCGACGCCGGCGTCACGGGACGGGCGCATCTCAGCTTCGTGATCGACGCGCGGGGCCGGGTGGTGCCGTCGAGCGTCACCGTCGTCTCGGCGACGCACGAGGCGTTCGCCGAGGCGTCGGCCGTCGTCGTCGCCGGGATGCGGTTCCGCCCGGCGCGCGTGGATGGCCAGGCCGTCCCGGTGCTGGTGCAGATCCCCATCTCCTGGACGCTGGATCGGTCCTGACCGATGGTCCGGGTCCGGTCCGACGGCGGCGAGACCCTGCTCCTCGTCCCCGGCAGCGAGCTGGGGGCGGGCGGCCAGGCCACGGTGTACCCCGTCCCCGGCCGCCCCGACCGGGTCGCCAAGATCTACCACGACCCCGCGCCGGAGCAGGAGCTCAAGCTCCGCCGGATGATCGCCCATCCCCCCGCCGGAGCCTCGGCGGGGGGCTCCGGCGCCGGGATCTTCGCGTGGCCGCTGGAGCTCCTGCGCGGCGAGGACGGTGGCCTGGTGGGCTTCCTCCTCCCCCGCGTGGACGGCAGGCTGCGCGTCTTCGAGCTGTACAACCCCGCCACCCGCCGCGAGCGCGCCCCGCTCTTCCACCACGGCCTGCTGCACCGCGCCGCCCGCAGCCTCGCCGCCGCCTTCGACCGGCTGCACGAGGCCGGCTTCGTGGTGGGCGACGTCAACGAGAGCAACATCCTGGTGGGCGAGGACGGCCGCGTGGTCCTCATCGACACCGACTCCTTCCAGGTGCGCGACCCGGTCTCCGGCACGGTGTACCGCTGCCCCGTGGGCCGACCGGAGTTCACCCCGCCGGAGCTGCGGGAGCGCTCCTTCGCCGAAACGGACCGCGCGCCGGAGCACGACCGCTTCGGGCTGGGGGTGCTGGTCTTCCAGATGCTGATGGAAGGGACGCATCCCTTCGCCGGCCGCTTCCGCGGCGAGGGCGAGCCGCCCCCGGTGGAGGAGCGGATCGCCGCCGGGCTCTTCCCCTACGCGCCGCGCGACGGGGTGGAGCTGGAACCGCCGCGAACGGCGCCGCCGTTCCAGCTGCTGGACCCCGGCGTCCGCGCCCTGCTGGGGCGCTGCTTCGTGGACGGCCACCGCGACCCGGCGGCGCGCCCTTCGGCGGCGGAGTGGCGCGACGCGCTCGCCGCCGCCGGGGAGGCGCTGGTCGCCTGCGCGCGCAACGAGCAGCACCGCCACGCCCCGCACCTGGGCGACTGCCCCTGGTGCGAGCGCGCCCGGCGCCTGGAGGGACGCGACCCCTTCCCCTCCGCCCTCGCGGTGCAGCGCGGTGAGCACAGCCGCCGGGCGGCGCCGGTACGCGCCACCCGGCGCCGCGAGCCGGCACGCGCCGCCACCGCGGCGGTCCGTCCATCGTCCGCCGCGCGTTTCAGCGGGTGGCTGCTGGGGGCGCTCCTGGTCGCGGGGTTGGGGCTGGCATCCCCCTCGCTCGGGCTGAGCGTCGCCGCGGTCGTCGCGGGGATGCTGCTGGTTCGCTGGTGGCGCAGCATGGGTGGCCTGGCGAGGGGCGGCCTCGTCACCGCGATCCTCGCGGGACTCACCGTCCTGATCGTGGCGACGGGCTTCTTTGCCGGGGCCGACGACCCGGGGGTGCCGTGGGAGCCCTCCACGTTCTCCGTGATCGAGGTGGACCGCAAGCCCGTGCTCCTCAACCCGGAGCGTCTTCCAGCCATGGTCGCGCTGCTCCGCCGGGAGCGCGAGGACACTCTCATCCCCCCTTTCTCCAACCTCCAGTTCCCGGTGGACGAGAGCGGGCAGATCGACCCGGAGTATGTGACGATGTCCTGGGGAATCGAGTCGGAGAGCCTGGATCGCGCCCGGTTCGCATTCCTCCCGCTGCGCTTCGCACCCGGCGTGTGGAGAGGAAAGCCCGTGCGGACCCGCGTCGGCGTCCCGCTCCAGTGGACGAACGGGCGGGCGACCGCCCTGGTCGAGCTCGCGACCTGGCATCCCGGGGTGAATTCGCTCCCGGAGCCCGTGCTGATGGGCGATTCGCCGCTGAGAGGCGGCAGACGCGGGCCTGATATACCCGACGTGAAGCCCATGCTGCTCAACAGCGGGGAGGTACGGGCCCTCCTCGCCCGGACGTACCCGCCGCTCCTCCGCGATGCCGGCGTCACGGGACGGGCGGACCTCAAGTTCGTGATCGACACGAACGGCAGAGTCGTCCCTTCCAGCATCACGGTGGTGTCCGCCACCCACGAAGAGTTCGCCGAAGCATCGACCAGGGTAGCCGCGGGGATGCGGTTCAGCTCGGCGATGATGGAGGGCGACGTCACCCCGGTGCTGGTGCAGATCCCCATCTCCTGGACGCTGGAGCGCTGACCCGGGGAGCGGGCGGATCCGCGGGTGAGGCAGCTCCGCCCCCGTGGGACGGACCTTCCGCACCCGCACTGCCACACTTCCCTCCGGCCGAGCGGCTACAGGTGCTTGGGGAGCACGCACTTCGGTGATTGGCGCGTAGTCACCGCATCCCGGGTACGGGGGTTGCCCCCGACTCGCCTTCGCCATCCGGCGCGCCGTCCGGCGCACGCCACCCTTTCCCCGCGGCGAGAGGCGTCCATGAACGGAACCCCCCGGCAGGATTCGCTCCCACGGCGCCCCGGCGGCGCCATCTCCCGGGTGACGACGGCCCTGGTGCTGGGGACCCTGGCGATCGGCGGCGCCCCGGCGGTGGGCCTTGCCCAGGGCACGACGCAGAGCCCGGCCCCCGCCGCGAGCCTCTCCCGGGATCCCACCACCCTCACCTACGTCGCGGCGGCCGTCGGGCAGAAGCCCGTGCTCCTCGACCCGGACCGGCTCGCGGCGGCCATCGCCATGCTCCGCCGGGACTCCCTTCTCCCCCCGGCGACGTACCTCCAGTTCGTCGTGGACGTGAACGGGCGGATCGACACGTCCCGGCTGCGGACGACATTCTCGAACATCGAGTCGTCGAGCGTGGAGCGCGCCGAGCCCGAGTTCCTCGCCGTCCGATTCCAGCCCGGGACGCTCGACGGAGTCCCCGTGCGGACGGAGGTGGGCGTCCCCGTCAGGATGGTGGATGGCAGGCCGAGTCCACTGATGGAGCAGGGGACCTGGAACCGCGGGGTGAACTCGCTCCCGCGCTTCAAGCCCAGCTCCGCGCGGAAGAGCCGCAAGGCCGGGGAAGGGAGGTCCCAAGAAGTGGACGTGGCGGATGCGAAGGTGCCGCCCCGGCTCCTCAACGGCCCCGTGGACGTGGCGGAAGCGGACGTTCCGCCCCGGCTCCTCAACGGCCCCGAGGCACAGAGGGCGCTCGAGAGGCTCTACCCCCCGGCGCTGCGCGACGCAGGAGTCATGGGGCAAACGGTGATCAAGTTCGTGGTCGACGCGGAGGGTAGGACGAACCCCGGCAGCCTCGTCGTGATATCCACCTCGCACCCAGATTTCGCGGGAGCGTCGGCCGCGGTCGTAGCGACGATGCGGTTCCGCCCGGCCATGCTTGGAGGGAGACCCGTCCCGGTGCTGGTCGCAATCCCGATCGGCTGGACCCTGGAACGTGCTCGTCCCCCCCGCTGAACGATCGCCCTTGACAAACTCTTTGAGGGCGATTACACTCCTCGCCCTCAGGGAGTCGCGTCCCGATGTTCCACCGTCCGCCACGGTCCCGTGCTCGCCACGGGCCCCGGAGTGGACCCCGAAGCCAAGGCTGCGGGAGGACATCGGCGGCGCGATTTTGCGTTTCCGGCGGGTCCGTCCCGCCAGCTCTACACCCCGAACCGACGACACGGCACCGATGCAGGCACGCTCGCTCGACAGACTCGCCGGCAGTCCACGGAAGGACGCGATCGCCGCGTCGCCCGTGGCGTGGTCGGCGTGCGCCGGTCGGCGGGGCGCGGACGTGCGTCCGTTCGGCGGACGCGGCGGCAGGAAGGGTACGAGGACAACCAGCGTGGGAGTTCCGGGAGGGTTCGCGCCGTGAGCGCGTGACCGCTTCCGCAACCGGGGAGCGACACCGTCGCCCCACCCGCGCACACGCCGGGTGGGGCGATTTTCATTTGCGGGCTCACACCAGCCGCGGGAGGTGGCGGACGACGACGACGATGCAGCAGCCAGGCGGTTGAAGGGTGGCCGGCGGGCGCGGAGCCCGAAGCACGTGGACACGCGACTCCCGGTGCCAGGGCCGAGCGTCCCGCCGCGCCACCCACGCACGCAGGACGGCAGCACAGCACGGAAGCATGGGGCCGTAGCTCAGAGGCAGAGCGCTACAACCCTCCCCACTCCTCGTCCGGGACTCCCGGGCCGACGGCGGAGGGTGATCGACTTAGGATCGAGAGGTCGCGGGTTCGAGTCCCGCCGGCTCCACGTACACGACGCATTTTTTCCGGCGCACGGGCCGGACCCGTTCGGTGATCGCCTCCAAAGTCCGGATCCTGGCCTTGAACACGGCGCGCCAGGGCCCGAGCGGACATGATCGCCCGTGCGCCGCACACCGCCGGATGCCCGCGGATGGGCGCGGCTTCCGGCACCACCCTTCGCCCGGGAAAGGAGGCGAACGACGATGATGGACTTCACGCGGTACGTGGCCACGCGCCTCCGCCGGCTTCGCACCCCCCAGCACGCGCCGATCCCCGGCACCGCCCAGGTGCCCGACTCGGCGGGCGGGTACGCCTGGGCCGTGGACCGCTGGACCCGGCTGGACCGCTTCCTGGTGCTGGGGAGCGAGGGCGGGACCTTCTACGTGGGCGAGCGCGAGCTGACGGTGGAGAACGCCTCCGCCGCGGCCGACTGCCTCGCCGAGGACGGGCCGCGGACGGTGCGGCGGGTGGTGGAGGTCAGCGCCTCCAGCCGCGCGCCCCGGAACGATCCCGCGCTCTTCGTCCTGGCCATGGCGGCCGGGCTGGGCGACCCGGCTACCCGGCGCGCGGCGCTGGACGCGCTCCCCCGGGTGGCGCGGACGGGGACGCACCTGTTCCACTGGCTGCGCTACGTGCAGGCGTTCCGGGGGTGGGGGCGTGGTACACCGCCCGGCCCGCCCGGGAGCTGGCGTACCAGCTCCTCAAGTACCCGTCCCGCGACGGGTGGTCGCACCGGGACGCGCTCCGGCTGGCGCACCCCCGCCCCGCCACCGGCGAGCAGGCGGTGCTGTTCCACCGCGTGGCGAAGCGGGCCGTCGGCGACGTCCCCGCGGAGCTGGAAGGCTCCGACGTGGTCCGGCTGCTGCGGGCCGCCGAGGAGCTGCACGCCGGCGGCGTGTCCCCCGCCCACGCCGCGGAGCGGGTGCGCGAGCACCGGCTCACCCGCGAGATGCTCCCCACGGAGCTGCTGCGGGAGGCCGTGGTGTGGGAGGCACTGCTGGAGGAGATGCCGCTCACCGCGCTGGTGCGGAACCTGGGGGTGATGAGCGGCGTGGGCCTGCTGGCGCCCATGAGCGGGGCGGCGAGGACGGTGGCCGCCCGCCTCACGGACGCGGAGGCGCTGCGCCGGGCGAGGGTGCACCCCGTGGCGCTGCTCGCGGCGCTGAAGACGTACGGGCAGGGCCGGGGGATGAAGGGGAAGGGGAGCTGGACCCCCGTCCCCCAGGTGGTGGACGCGCTGGACGCGGCCTTCTACCTGGCCTTCGCGGCGGTGGAGCCCTCGCGGAAGCGGACGCTGCTGGCGCTGGACGTGTCCGGCTCCATGGACGCCCGGATCCTGGGGATGGAGTACCTGACCTGCCGCGAGGGCGCGGCGGCGATGGCGCTGGTCACCGCGGCGGTCGAGCCCGAGCACCGGTTCGTCGCCTTCACCAGCGGGCCGTACCCGTCCCTGCACGCGGGCTTCGGCAGCGGGCTCACCCCGCTCGCCATCTCCCCGCGGCAGCGGCTGGACGACGTGGTCCGGAGCATCGGCAAGCTCCCCTTCGGGGGGACGGACTGCGCGCTGCCCATGCTGGAGGCGACCAGGGGGCGGTGGAAGGTCGACACCTTCGTCGTCTACACCGACAGCGAGACCTGGGCGGGGAAGGTGCACCCCGTGCAGGCGCTCCGCGAGTACCGGGAGCGGATGGGGATCCCGGCGAAGCTGGTGGTCGTCGGGATGGCGTCCAACGGGTTCAGCATCGCGGACCCGGAGGACGGGGGGATGCTGGACGTGGTCGGGTTCGACGCGTCCGCGCCCCGGATGATCAGCGACTTCGCCCGGTAGGCGGGCGCGGGCCGGCTCCCCGGCTCCGCGCCCGTCCCGGCGGAGCCGCCCCGTGACGGGGCCGCGGCACGAGGGTCGCGGTCCCACCCTTTCTACCGAACGAGAACGATGAACCGGATCCTCGCGTACCTGCGGGAGCCGGAGGAGCGCCGGCCGAAGGGCGACTACTTCGTCGTCGCCGGCCTCTTCGGCACCTTCTACGTCACGGCGGAGACCGCGCGCGCGGTGGAGCGCGCGCTGGACCGGCTGGTCGCGCCGCGCTGGCTGGTATTCCGTGACCTGTCCGGCTCGCGCATCCGCGTCCTGCGCGGGCAGGTCACCGGCGTGTTCGAGTCCACCGCCGAGCAGCGCCGCTCCGACCGGGAGTTCTACCGGTCGCTGGCGGAGGAAAGCGACACCGACCGCAGCCCGTGGGAGGAGTGAGCCCGCGGGCGCGGCCGACAGGGCAGGGGAGGGGCGCCGACGGGTTCCGGCGCCGCCTCCCGCAACCTGAGAACGAACGGCGCGGCACGCGCCAGGGGAGAACCATGCGGATCTTCGGACAGCACGACGAGAACACCATCCGGCAGCTCCAGGACGTCGCCACCCGGGCGGAGCGGTGATCTGCCTGGAGTGCGGAGCTCGGGTTCGCAGCATCAACTTCAAGCACCTGAAGCGCTGCTGCGGGCTCACTCCGCAGGAGTACCGGACGCGGCATCCGGGTGCTCCGCTGCTGGACGAGGATGTCAAGGCAGCCATGGGTATGGCCGGCGAGAGCAACCCGAACTGGCAGGGCGGCAAGACCATCAAGCACTGCGAGTGCGGAAAGCGGCTGGCGAGGAGCAACCGGAGCGGGCTGTGCATCTCTTGCTCGATAAAAGGGGAACGAAACCCTTTTCATGGCAAGGCCCACAGCGGCGAGACACGGCAGCGAATGAAGGATGCCAACCGGCATCGCGACCCAGCTTCGTATCGGGGCGGCGGGGCGGACCCGGCGGTGCTCAGCGAGCTACGGCGGCAGGAGTGGGCAAGACGCTCTCCCGAGGAGAAGGAGCGCCACCTGGCCTCGTTCATCGCGGCGGGCCAAGTCCACAACCGCAGATCGTCAGGGACCCGGATCGAGTTGGTCGTCGCTGCCATCCTGGACGATCTGGGGGTGCAGTATCGCCGGAACACCCAGATCGGAAGACACAACGTAGACTTCCTGGCGGGCCGAGTGATCGTCGAGTGCTTCGGCGACTTCTGGCACTGCAATCCCGCGCTCTGGGCGGCCGGCGACTACAACCGCTCCCTCCACATGACTGCGGGGGAGAAGTGGGCGAAGGATGCGAGGAGGCGGGAACAGCTCGAAGCAAAAGGATTTCGCTTCCTGTCGCTCTGGGAAAAGGACATTCAGCAAGACGCGGATTCCGTCCGGCACCTGCTCACAACTTTATTTACAGAAGAAGGCGACGATGCCGCAGAAGCTTAACGACAAGATCACGGTCTTCGGGCAGCACGACGAGACCACCATCCGGCAGATCCAGGCCGTGGCGCAGAGCGCGGAAAAGGCCTCGCTCATGGCGGACGGGCACGTCGGCTACCACTGCCCCATCGGCGGAGTGGCGGCGTACCGCGACAAGGTTTCCGTGGTGGGCGTTGGCTTCGACATCGGCTGCGGAAACGCGGCGATCCGCACCGACGCCACCATCGAGCAGATCTCCGGCGGGATGACGCTGGCCGAGGCGCGGAGCAACCCGCACCGCTTCGCCCAGAACCGCGAGGTGCGCCAGCTCGCCGACGAGATCGCCGCGTCGGTGTCGTTCGGGATCGGGCGCAAGAACCGCGCGGACGACGCCCCCACGGACCACCCGCTCTTCCAGGACCCGGCGTGGTACGCAATCCCCAACCGGGGGAGCTACCGCGACGACCTGCGGGAAAAGGCGCGCAAGCAGCTGGGGACCGTGGGCTCCGGGAACCACTACGTGGACGTGTTCGCCGACGAGGCCGGGACCGTCTGGGTGGGGGTGCACTTCGGCTCGCGCGGCTTCGGGCACACCGTCGCCAGCGGGTTCCTCGCCCTGGGCCAGGGGCGCGACTGGGGCGAGCGCGTCCCCGAAAAGGAGGTGCTCCTGGACCTGGAGGCGCCGGTCGGGCACGACTACTGGCAGCTGATGGAGCTGGCCGGGCGCTACGCCTACGCCGGGCGCGAGTGGGTGGCGCGCAAGGTGGTCTCCATCCTGGGCGCGAGCGAGGTGGAGCTGGTGCACAACCACCACAACTTCGCCTGGAAGGAGGAGCACGACGGCCAGGAGTACGTGGTGGTCCGCAAGGGCGCCACGCCGGCGTTCCCCGGCCAGAAGGGGTTCATCGGCGGCTCCATGGGCGACGACGCCGTGATCGTGCGGGGAACCCCCGCCGGAAGCGCCGACGCCGACACCCTCCGCGTGCAGCGGGAAGCCCTCTTCTCCACCGTGCACGGCGCCGGGCGGGTGATGTCCCGCACCGCGGCGGCCGGGAAGCGCCACCGCAAGACGGGGCGCATCATCACCCCCGGGCGGGTCACGCCGGAGATGATGAAGGAGTGGATCTCCGACCGCGGCGTGGTGCTGCGCGGGGGCGGGCTGGACGAGAGCCCCCACGCGTACCGGCGTCTCCCGAAGGTGCTGGCCGAGCAGGGCCCGACCGTGGAAACGCTGCACGTGCTCCGCCCGCTCATCGTCGTCATGGCCGGCGCCGACGAGTTCGATCCGTACAAGGACTGACGCGGAACGGTTTTGTAGTGGGGCAGGACATCAGACAAAATTCGGTAGCGTTCCCTTTCGTTGACATGGGAGGGGGGAGAGGCACCCTCGGACGTCAATTTCGAGACCAGAGCCGGGCATAGTCGTCGGGGTTGTGCTGCTGCGCCAGGCGCAAGCGCAGCAGGTTCAATGCTCCCGTGTCGGACCAACGCACCCCGACTTCCATCCGGCGGTTGACCTCGCGCATCTGCCGCTCCACCAGGCTCGTCGTGCACTCGGCCGAGGCTTCCTCGTAGAGGATCCGGGACGAGGCCTGTTCCAGCTGCTGCTGCGCCTTGGGGCTGATCTTGCCGATCCCGCGCGTGAAGCGCTCGTAGCGGCGCCGCTTCCGCGCCTGCGTCGTCGTCCGGAAGAGGATCCGCCCCAGCAGCTTCCTCAACCACTTGCGCCGCTTGACCGGCACGCGGTCCTCCATCAGCGACCAGTCCAGCGTGTGCACCACGTGCCACTCGCACAGCTGGTGGCGCGCCTCGCTGTAGCGCTCCCCCACGAACTCCCGCAGCCCCGCCTCCGCGTCGGTGACCACCAGGGCCGGCTTCAGCTCGGCCGGGAACGCCTCGGCCCAGCTGCCTCGCCCGATCCCTACCCCAGCCACCCGCAAATGAGCTCGGTTGCGCCCGTGGACTTCCTCTCGCCCACAGAGCTGGAAGCCGATCCGTACGTCTTCCCCCAGGCGCGAACGGCCTCCGCTAGGGATCTTGGTCCCATCCCCCAGAAGCACTTCACTCTGCGGGTCTGGAGTCAGCTGAAGCTGCTCCCCTCGCGCCTGCACCCAGCGGTGGAGGCTGCGCGGCTGGACCCGTACGTCCAGCCACTTCTCGGCCACCTCACAGGTGCGGGCGTAGCTGAGCTGGGTGACCAGCCCCATCAGCTTCTCCTCCACCTCCTCCAGCACACGCTGCCCTGCGCGCAGCCCCAGCAACTCCCCGTACGGACTCCACGTCCGCCTACAGCCGCGGCAGGTCACCTGGCGCAGACCGAAGTGCACCACACCGTCTTGCGTGAGGATCTGGCGCTTTCGCCAGCCCCGCCGCACCAGATCGCTGCTGCCGCAGTGCTCCAGGCCGCACCGGCGACAGACGAGTGTTTCCTCGGCGCCCAGCACGCGCGCCACGTGTGCCTCCTGAAGCTGCTCCAACAGCTGCGACACGGCTTCCCTCTGCGCCTGCCGGGCGCCGGCGCGCACCTGCCGGACGAGGCCGTTGATCTGAAGCGCCTGGGTCTCTACCTTGAGGTCCAGGTGGACACTTGGGTTCACCACAAGCATGGGGCACCTCCCTTTCTCGCGATGGGGTGTGGTGCCTCATGTTTTTTCGTCCCCCCCTCCCATGTCAACGAAAATTTATACTGCCCAGAATTGGGAGAGGGTGGCGAGCCTCAAGCGAGCCGGGTGAGGGC
>JBEVLE010000399.1:0-14178 GCA_040509335.1 Longimicrobiaceae bacterium
CCGCGTGAGGGATTTCGGCCCGAAGGGGCGAGACCCGGCGGCAGTTTGCCGGGGCTCGACTCCGTTAGCCCGCGTTGTTTGCGGGCTTACGGAGCCGAAGCCCGACCCCGGCGCAGCCGGGGGCACGCCCGAAACCGACGTTCCTCTTTTCGTGTGGTGCAGTGCTTGCCGTAGCTCGCTCACCCGACCGAGCCCCGGCAACACAACTGGAGAGCGAGCGTGCTGGATACGATCCTGAACTGGCTGCTGCGCGGCGCCTTCCTCGCCATGGGGATCGGCGCGGCCATCGCACTGGCCCGGCTGACCCGGGCGCTGTGGAAGGAGCGGCGGGAGCGCTGGGCGGTGCGAATCGCCTTCGGCATGCTCGTGCTGGCGGGGGTGTACACCGCCGGCCACGCCAAGCTGCTGCTGGAAAAGGACAAGCTGGAGGAGGGGCGGCGGATGTACTCCCGCTTCGGCGACCCGCGGCTCACCGAGCAGCGGCGCGGCGAGACGCGCGGGTGGATCCTGGACTGCTCCGGCAGCAATCGCGACGCGCTGGCGCGCTACGCCACGCAGGGCGGCGAGATCCGCCGGGTGTACCCGCTGGGCGAGGCCACCGCCAACCTGGTGGGCGGCGGCCGCGAGGCGGACGAGCGCGACTACACGGTGGAGCGGCTCTTCGCGGAGGAATTGCGCGAGCCGGTGTCGCTGACCGAGTCCGGGGAACTGCACCCGGTGGGCACGGACCTGCGGCTGACGCTGTGCGCCGCGCCCACGCGGGCCGCGTGGCAGCTGCTGAGCTCCACCCGCAAGCCGGGCGCGGTGGTGGTGCAGGACGTCCGCTCGGGCGCGGTGGTGGCGTACGCGGCCACCGGCGGGCCGGACGACCCGCCGCTGGGGATCAAGCGCTACGCCCCGCCGGGCTCGGTGTTCAAGCTGGCGCTGGCGGCCCTCTGGTGGGAGAGCGGGCTGGGCGACCCGCCCATCCCCTGCCCCGCGAGCATCCAGGTGACGGAGCGCTCCGCCATCCGCAACTACGAGATGAAGGCGCGCGGGATCGTGCAGGGGCCCACGGGAATGCTGATCCCCTCCTGCAACACGGCGGCGGTGTGGATGGCGCAGCAGATGCGCGAGCGGCTGGGCGAGCGGGCGTTCACGGAGGCGTACCGCCGCTACGGCTTCGAGCCGTACACGGGCACGCCGTCCACGGACACCACGCGCGCCTTCTGGAGCACTTCCTCGGAGGCGTGGGCGCGGCGGATGAACCCCTCGCCTTCGCGCATCCGCATGGGTGAGAAGACGGGGCGCCAGGAGTGGGCGCAGCTCGCCATCGGGCAGGGGCCGGTGGACGTGACGCCCATCGCCATCTCGCGCTTCGTGCAGGCCATCGGCAACGGCGGGGTGATGCTGCCGCCCACCCTGGAGATGCCGCGGGCGGAGCGGCCGGAGGAGGGGACGCGGGTGATGAGCGCGGCGACGGCGCAGAAGCTCCAGCGGGCCATGCTGGCGGTGGTGGACTCGGGGACGGCGCGCAGCACCCTGCCGCTGCTGGAGGGACTGCGCTGGGACCTGGGCGGCAAGACGGGGACGGCGCAGATCGCGGGAAGGCCGGACGACGGGTGGTTCGCGGGACTGGTGTTCGGGCCGGACGGGCGGCCGCGCTACACGGTGGTGGTGTACCTGCGCGGGGGCGGCCCGGGCGGACGCGAGCCGGCGGCGGTCGCGGCGGGGGTGACCCGCGTGCTC
The DNA here is from genome assembly GCA_040509335.1 of Longimicrobiaceae bacterium. Taxonomy (GTDB): domain Bacteria; phylum Gemmatimonadota; class Gemmatimonadetes; order Longimicrobiales; family Longimicrobiaceae; genus JAFAYN01. The sequence continues at coordinate 1,729 of JBEVLE010000399.1, forward strand.
GCCCGCACGGCCCCGGCGGCGAGGAGGGGATGATGGCGCTCATGGACCTGTTCCGGAAGAAGGCCCCGGAGGGGCCGCACGGCGTGGCGCTGCGCGTGCGCGCCCCGGCCGCCGCGGCGCCGGGAGCGATGATGCGCCCGGCGCAGCGCACCTCGCGCTGGCTGTGGGTGGGGCTCCTGCTGGCCACGGCCTTCTACCTGGCGGCGCACTACTCGGTGGTCACCTGGGTGTGGCCGGTGCACGGCACCTCCACCGGGGCCACGCGCACGCTGCTGCGCGACGCGGGGGCGCTGCTCGCCTGGCTGCTGGTGCTGGGGCTGCTGCGGTGGACGGGGTACCGGGGCTCGTGGGCCATCGTGGCGCTGCCGGTGGTGATCTTCTTCATGACGCGGCCGGCGCAGTTCCAGGTGTTCACCGACCCGGTGTACCAGGCCGCGAGCGGCTCGCGGGCGCAGGCCAACGAGCTCAAGGCGGACCGCTCGCGCATCTCCACCATCGAGCGGGCGTACGAGCCGGAGCGGCAGCAGGAGGTGTTCGGCGGGGCTCCGCCGCCGCTCCCGGACCCGTTCGCGCGGGCGGTGCGCGGGGTGGCGGAGGGGGAAACGGCGTTCCTGCGGGGGATGTCGCACTACTCGGTGTTCCTGGCGCCGCTGGCGCTGCTCGTGGGGTACCTGCTGTCGCGCCGCGCGGAAAGGCTGCGCTGGTTCCGGCTGAACCGCCGCATCCCCTACCTGGTGACGCTGGCGGCGTTCTTCGTCCTCACCCTGTTCTTCACCAACCTGGGCAAGGTGGGGGGGACGACGCCGTGGGAGCTGTTCCTGCCGGTGTTCATCGCCACCTGGGCGGCGACGCTGGCGGACGACGCGTACAACCTGGCGCGGCCGGGCTCGGTGCTCGCCCCGCGGCGGATGCTGGGGCTGGTGCTGTACGGCCTGATGCCGGTGGTCCCCTTCCTGGTGATCCGCGAGCTGGGGCTTTCCATCGTGCTGGCGGGGAGCCTGGCGGCCATGCTGCTGGTGGGGACGCGGCGCGGCTGGTGGGCGGGGCTGATGCTGGTGGCGTGGGCGGGGCTGGTGTTCGCGGCCTTCAACGTGGACGACCGCTCCCGCACCCGCCTGGAGCTGGCGTACGACCCGTACCGCGACCCCGCGCAGATGACCGAGCCGCAGGCGGAGGCGTGGGCGGCGAAGCTCCACCAGATGAAGCTGTTCGACGCCAACGTCACGGCCGGCGGCCTCGTCGGCGAGGGACCGGGGCGCGGGCACGGCGAAACCGCCCCCAACTCGGCCGACGACGGGTACATCACCCTGCACGCGGCGCAGTGGGGGCTGGTCGGGGGGGTGGCGCTGGTGCTGCTCTACACCGTATTTCTCATCGGGATGTTCATGGCGGCGGTCCGCGAGCGAGGCGCCTTCGAGCGCACGCTGGTGACCGGGCTGGCGATGCTCATCGCCATCCCCTTCTGGCTCGCCACGCTGGGCGGGATCCGCGTGATCCCGCTCACGGGCGTGGCCGCCGCCTTCGCCGCCCACGGGGGCGCCAAGCTGCTGGCTTCGGCGCTGGCCGTGGGGCTCATCGCGGGGATCAGCCACCGCCGGACAGAGGAGGACGAGCTGGAGCACGCACTCGCGCCCCCGCCGGAGGCCGCCGAGGCGGCCCGCGGGGTCCGCATCGTATGAGCGACACCGTCGCCCGGAGCGTCCGCCACCGCGGGCTCCTTTTCGAGCTGGCCGGGTTCAGCGGGCAGGGGCCCCGCCCGGAAAACCAGGACGCGCTGTCGCTGGACGCCTTCGAGCAGACGGGCACGGTGGCCGTCGCCGACGGGATGGGCGGGGAGCGGGGCGGCCGCCTGGCCGCCGACACCGCCCTGCGCGCCCTGCTGGAGGCCGGCCCCATCCGCAGCCTGGACGCCGCCCGGCACGCCGTGCGCGCCGCCGACCGCGCCGTGGCGCAGGCGGCGCAGGAGAACGTGGCCGAGCGCGGGGGGATGGGGTGCGCGCTGGCGCTCCTGTCGCTGGCGCCGGACCGCGCGGGGTCGCCGGGGTGGATCGGCGCCTTCGCGGGCGACGTGCGCATCCTGTCGCGCTCGCCCGACGGCACCGTGCGCCTGGAAAGCCGCGACCACACCCCGGCCTTCGCCCGCTGGGAGGCGGGGGAGATCGGCCTGGACGAGGTCACCGAGGCCGAGGGCGCCAACCGCCTGCAGCGCGCCGTGGGGCGCGGCGGCGAGGCGGACGCGGTGTGGATCCCGCTGCGCCCCGGCTGGACGTACCTGCTGGCCTCGGACGGGATCTCCAAGGCCACCCGGCTGGACGAGCTGGGCGAGGCCATGGCCGCCGCCTCCGCGGGTGAGGTGGTGGAGATCATCCGCCGCCGCGTGGAGGAGCGCGGCCCCGACGACAACTTCACCGCGCTGGCCGTGCGCATGACCGGCGGCGGCCCCCGCGAGGACGACACCGAGCCGGAGCCGCCCCCCCGCGCCGCGCCCGCGCGGCCGGCCGCTGCCCCGGAGCCGGCCGACCCGATCTTCAACCCCGCGACGCCCGTGAACCACGCTCCGCGCCGCTCCCGTCTGGGGGGCCTCGCCCTCCTCCTCAGCCTGGCGGCGCTGGCGCTCGCCGGGTGGGCCGCGTGGAGCGGCCTCCAGGCCCGCGGACAGGCGGCCTCCCGCGACGAGGTGGCCCGGCTGCGCGCCGCCATGGACTCCATCCGCCTGCTGGTGCCGCCGCCGGACACGCTGCCCGCCGACACCCTGGCCGCCGGGACCGACACCGCGGCCGCCCCCACCGCCGTCACGCCATGAGCGCCATGTCCCCGAGCGACCCCCTGGCCCACACCGGCGAGCCGCTGCTGGACGCCTTCCTGCGCGACACCCTCCCCCAGGTCAAGCTGGAGCTGGGGCGGGTGATCGACCGCGAGAACGCCCGCGCGCTCCCGGAGCGCTACGCGCAGCTCCTCCCGCCCACCGTGCTGGTGGTCACCCTGCGCCCCGACGCGGCGGACTCGCTCCTCCCCGTGGCGCGCGAGGTGGAGGGCGAGCTGACCGCCTCGTGCATGCGGCACGGCTCGCTGTACGACCGCGAGTACCGCGTGCAGGTGCACCGCGCCGAGCGGGACGACGCGCCGCTGTTCGTGGTGACCTCGCACAGCGAGAACGAGATGGCGGAGGTGGAGCCGGTGCCCATCACCGCGCCGGCGCCGGCCCCCGCCCCGGTGTTCGCGCCGGGGATGGACCCGGACGCCACCCGCGTGGAGGGCGGCGCCGCCGACGGGGCGCCGGCCGGGTGGGAGCCGGGGCGCTTCGTGCTGGTGGTGGAGGACCTGGAGGGCAACGAGCGCGAGGTGTTCCGCATGCCGGAGACCATCTGCACCGTGGGGCGCCGCACGGACGACCCGCGGCTGCGCAGCACGGTGTCCCTCACCGAGGCGCCGCACGTCAGCCGCCGGCAATTGGCGCTGGCGTGGGAGCCGCGCGGGGACGAGCCGGGGTTCCGGGTGTACAACCTGGGCCTCAACGTCGTCCACCTGGCCGGCCGCGAGATCCCCGGCGCCAACCGCAAGCAGGGCCCCCTGCAGCTGGAGGAGATGCAGGGGATGCACACCGAGTGGCTCCCGCTGGACGAGCCGCTCCGCATCGGGGAGCAGGGCCCCGTCCTCCGGGTGCGGGAGCTCCCGCCGCTCGACGAGGACGAGGATCCCGACGCGACGCGCCTGGAGTAGGCGCGCCGCCCCCGAGCACCCCCACCCGAGCAGTCCCATGTCAGGGTTCGAGCACCTCCTGATCGGACGGGTCGTCGGCCGCCACTACCGCATCGAGGAGGTCCTCGGCGACGGCGGCTTCGGCGTCGTCTTCCGCGCCAGCGACCTGCGCCACGGCAGGGCGGAGCACTCGGTCGCGGTCAAGGTGCTCAAGCTCCCCGTCCGCGCCCCCGCGGACGAGGTGGCGCGGCTGCGCGCCCGCTTCCGCCACGAGGCGTCGTACGCGGCGCGGCTCCCCACGCACCCCGGCATCGTCCCCGTCTACGACTACGGGACGGACGAGACGCTGAACCGCGACTACATCGTCATGGAATTGCTGCGGGGCGAGGACCTGCGCGCGCGCCTGTCGCGCCCGGACCCGCTGCCGCTGCCGCAGGCGCTCCGCATCCTGCGCGACGCGGCGCGCGCGCTCTCGGTGGGACACCAGGAGGGGCTGGTGCACCGCGACGTGAAGCCGGGGAACCTGTTCCTGGCGGCACCGGAGGACGGGGGCGCGGAGCCGACGGTGCGGGTGCTGGACTTCGGGATCGCGAAGCCGCTGCGGCACGACCCGGAGCACACCGCCACCCACCTGACGCTGGACGGGCGCGCGCCGCTCTCGGCGCGCTACGCGGCCCCGGAGCAGCTGGCGGCCGACGCAAAGATCACCTGCGCGGTGGACGTGTACGCGCTGGGGGTGGTGGGCTTCGAGGTGCTGACCCGCACCCGCCTGTTCACGGACGCGGACCAGAACCGGCGCGAGGCCGGGCTCCCCGTCCCCCTCCCGTCCGTGCGCTCCCGCAACGCGGAGGTGCCGCAGGAGGTGGAGGAGGTGCTGTTCCAGGCGCTCGCCGACGAGCCGGGGCGCCGCTTCCCCGACGCGGGCGCCTTCGCGCGGGCGCTGCAGCAGGCGTGCGGCCGGCGCCGCATCGCGCTGGACCCGGCCGAGCGCAGCGGCTGGCGCACCACCGGCGAGCCGCCGCGCGGGGGTCCCGACGACCGCACGGCGCTGGTGGAGGAGCGCACCGCCCCCGGGGTGGAGGAGCGCCGCGCCGAGCCGGTTCCCCCGGTGGCGAAGCGCCGCCGGCGGATGCGGCTTCCCGCGGTGCGGCGGCGCACCGCGCTGGCGGCGGTGACGGCGGGCGTCCTCCTTGCGGGGGGCGGGGCGGTCGCGCTGGAGCTGGCCGGGGGCGGCGGCGCCGCGACCGAGGTCCGCGAGCCGGCCCTGCCGCGCCGCGCCCCCGCCGCCGAGGCGCGCGACGCCAACCGCGAGGGGCTGCGGCACTTCCAGCGGCGCGAGTACGGCCTGGCGCTGGCGGCCTTCCGGCGCGCCGGGAACCTGGTGCCGGGGGAGGCCGAGTACCGCAACAACGAGGGGTACGCGCTGCTCCGCCTGGGCCGCAGCGACGAGGCGGCGGAGGTGCTGGAGGAGGTGGTGGACCGCTACCCGGACCGCCACGTGGCCTACGCCAACCTGGCGGACGCGTACCTGGCGCAGGGCGACACCGCCGCCGCCGTGGCGACGCTGGAGCGGCTGCTGGACCGCGACCCGCCGGGCCCGCGCCGCCGCCTGGCCCGGCAGGTGCTGGAGCGCATCCGCCCGGAGGACGGCGCGGACGCGGAGGCGGACCCCGAGCCGATGCTCGCCGTGCCGACGCTGGCGACGGCGCGCCCGGACATGGAGGTCGCGACCGACTGGGGCGCGCCGCGCGGCGAGGTGGAGGTGGACACCTTCCGGACGGACCTGCCCTGACCGGGGCGGCGGCGGTGAAGCCGGCCCCCGCGGAGGCGCCCGCGTGAGGGATGCGCGCCCGGAGGGCCGAGACCCGCCGGGCGGTTTCGGCGGGGCTCGGCTGCGTTGGGAACGGTAGTATCGTTCCCTACGCAGCGCGCAGCCCGACCCGAGCGACAGCGAGGGGCACGCCCGAACCGGCAGTTCAAAGCAGTTCCGGAGCCGGAGCCGTCCAAACAACCTGGAATCGAAAGAACGAATGTCGGGGTTCGAGTCGCTGCTCACGGGGCGGGTGCTGGTGGACCGCTACCGCATCGAGGAGGTGATCGGCCGGGGGGGGATGGGTGCGGTGTACCGCGCCACGGACGAGCGGCTGGGGCGCCACGTCGCGGTGAAGGTGATCACCGTGATGGGCGCCGCCGACCCCGCCGCCCGCGAGCGCATCCGCGCGCGCTTCCGGCACGAGGCCGCCGCCGCGGCTCGCCTCCCGCACCACCCCAACGTGGTCCCCGTGTACGACTACGGGACGGACCCCGTGCTGGGGCTGGACTTCATCGTCATGGAGCTGCTGCGCGGCGACGACCTGGCCACCCGCCTGGCCGTGGGCCCGCCCCCGCTCCCGCAGACGCTGGAGATCCTCCGCCAGGCGGCGCGCGGGCTGCACGTGGGGCACCGCTCCGGCGTCATCCACCGCGACGTCAAGCCGGGGAACATCTTCATCGTCCGCACCGACGAGGGCGACGAGATGCAGGTGCGGGTGCTGGACTTCGGCATCGCCAAGGTGATCGCCGAGGAGGACACCTTCACGCAGCTCACGCAGGACGGGCGCGCCCCGCTGTCGCCCACCTACGCCTCGCCCGAGCAGCTCCGCGGCGAGGCGCGCCTGACGCCGGCCTCGGACGTGTTCTCGCTGGGCGCGGTGGCCTTCCAGCTGCTCACCGGCGACCGCCCCTTCAACGAGGCGGACCGCAACCGCATGGGGATCGGCCTCCCGGTGCCCGCCCCCTCCATCCGCGCGCGAAACCCGGCCATCCCCCTGGAGGTGGAGGAGGTGGTGATGCGCGCCATGGCCGGCGACCCGGAGGAACGCTACCCGCACGCGGGCGCCTTCGCCGAGGCGCTGGACCGCGCCCGCCGCACCATGGGCGAGACCACGCTCCCGCCGTACGCGCCCCCGGGGTTCATCCCCCCCGGCGAAGACCGCACGCGGGTGGACGACGCCGACGACCGCACGCTGATCGCCGCCCCCGGGATGGGCGCCCCGCGCTCCGCGCCGCCCACGGCGGCCCCGGCCGCGGCCGCGGCGCCCGCCGGGGTGGCGCCCCCGCCCCGCCGCGCGCCGGAGCCGCGCCGGGGGCGCGGGTGGACGTGGGCGCTGGTGCTCCTGCTCCTGCTGGCCGGGGGCGCGTTCGCCATGTACGTGGCGAGCCAGCGCGATTCCCGCACCGCCGCGCGTCCGCTGGACGAGCTCCCGGACAGCGCCCTGGCGGACACGCTCGTCGCCGACACCGTGCCCCAGGGTCCCACCACCGTGGACGCCGCGGTGGCCAACGAGGAGGGTCTGCGCTACATGCAGGCGGGCGACTATCCCACGGCGGTGGAGCAGTTCCGACGCGCCGTGGGCATCGACCCGGAGAACGCGGAGTACCTGGACAACTTCGGCTACGCGCTGCTCCAGGCGGGGCAGCCCGCGGAAGCGCTCGCCCAGATCCGCCGCGCGACCGAGGTGGACCCGTCGCGCGTGGTGGCGTACAACCACCTGGCCGACGCCGCGGTGGTGGTGGGCGACACGACCGGGGCCATCGCGGCGCTGGAGCGCTACATGGAATTGAGCACGTACGAGCCGGGCCGCCGCGTCGCCGAGGAGCGCATCCGCACCCTCCAGGCGGCCCGCGCCCCGCTCCCGGACACGCTGCCGCTGGACAGCGTGCCGCAGCCGGTGCAGCAGCCGCCCGTGGAGCCGCGCCCCGCCCCGCCGCAGCCGCGCCGCCCCGCGCCGCGCGACACCATCCTGATCCCGCGAGAGTGAGGTACACGGTCCGCGCGGAGGGCCGGGGGCGCGCCGAGCTGCCGGCCTACGGGCTCGCCGACGCCGAGCACCAGGTGGAAAAGGAGATCGTCCGCGCCCTGCCGGTGGCGCGCGTGGAGGTGGCGGAGGTGCAGCGCACGGAGGCGGCGGGGCGCATCGTGGAGGAGTTCCGGGTGGGGTACCGGGTGCTCGTGGACGTCGCCGTGGACGCGGACTCGGCGGACGCGGCCCGGCGGGAGGCGCTGCGGCGGCTGCGTGCGGCGCTGGAGGGGACGCGGCACCGGCGCATCCAGTGGGTGAAGAGCGACGTTTCTTGAACTGCTGATCTCACTGCGGGTTTGGGCGTGCCCCCGGCTGGCGCCGGGGTCGGGCTTCGGCTCCGTAACGCGGAGCATTCGCGCGCAGAGATGGTTCGCGTGCTGCGGAGTGATGCGTCCTCCACGACGAAGGTCCCTCCGCGGCGGGCGGAGGGACCTTCGTCGTTGCTGGGCCGGCTGCAACCGGTCGGATCCCGCAGGCCGCCCCCTTACTCCGCTTCCTCAAGGATCCGCTGGATCTCCGTTCGCAGGGGAGGGACCTTGTTCACGACAACGTCCCAGACGATCGCGTAGTCCACACCGAAATAGCCGTGGATCAGGCGGTCTCGCATCCCCGCCATGGCGCGCCAATCCACCGTCACGTGCTCCCGACGGAAGTCTTCCGGCAGATTCTTGGCAGCCTCTCCGATGACCTCGATGCTGCGTACGAAGGCACGTCGCAGGGTCTCGTCGGCGAGGAAAGCCTCCCGGCCCAAGCCCTCGCTCTGGCGTGCCAGGTAGTCGGCCTCGGACAGGATGTGCTGGAGGTAGTCACGCGGCCCGAACGACATCTTCCGCTTCGTGCAGGATGTGGGGTCCGATAAAGGGGCTGAGCGCTTCGGTCGTCACCAGCTCCACCCGGCGCTGAAGGACGTCTTCGAGAAGGTCGGCGAGCGCCATGAAGGTGTCGAACGACTTCCGCTCGGGATCGAACTCCACCAGCACGTCCACGTCGCTGTCCGGCCGTGGCTCCTCGCGGACGAACGAGCCGAACAGCGCTATCCGCCGCACTCCGAGCGCGAGGATCGGCTCGCGGACCGCCCTGAGCCTCTCGACGACCTGCTGCTTGGTGAGCGCGGGAGTTGACATGGATCGAAGTTAAGCGGGACAGGAAGAAGGCGACAGCGAGCTGGGTGGAGGGCCTACCCGCGGACGCCAGCCCTGGCCCCGCGTGAGGGATTTCGGCCCGGAGGGGCGAGACCCGGCGGCTGTTTGCCGGGGCTCGACTCCGTTACGCACAGTTTTATCGTGCGTTACGGAGCCGAAGCCCGACCCCGGCGCCAGCCGGGGGCACGCCCGACCCCGCCGTCAAAGCCGTAGTCGTTGCCGTATCAGTCCGCTCCGCGCAGCGCCACCAGCGGGTCCACGCGCGTGGCACGGCGAGCCGGCACGTACGCCGCCACCCCGGCGGCCAGGGCCAGACCAACCGGCACCACGACGAAGGTGGCCGCGTCCGTTGCCGTCACCCCGTACAGCAGGTGCGCCAGCAGCCGCGTGAGCCCGAGCGCCGCCGCCACCCCCACGGCCACCCCGGCCAGCGTCATCGCCATCCCCTGGCCCACCACCAGGCGGCGGATGGACGCGGGGCGCGCGCCGAGGGCCATGCGCACTCCCATCTCGTACGTGCGCTGCGCCACCAGGTACGCCAGCGTCCCGTAGATCCCCACCACGGCCAGCACCAGCGCCACCGCCGCGAAGGCGCCCAGCAGCAGCGCCAGGAAGCGCGGCCGGGCCACCGACTCGCCGCGCACCTGGTCCAGCGTGCGCACGTCGGCCAGGGGGAGCTCCGGGTCCAGGGCGCGGATGGCCTCGCGCACCGGACCGGCCAGGCGCGCCGGATCGCCCGGCGTGTGCACGGCCAGCGTCAGGGAGCGCGCCGCGCCGCCCCCGTTCCAGAAGCGGAACTGCGCGTGCGGCACGTACATCTCCGCGCGCGGCGGCTCGCCCAGCGCCGCGTGCCTCACGTCGCGCACCACGCCCACCACGGTCACCATCCCCGGCCCGGCCTCGCCGCCCAGCGTGAAGCGCGCCCCCAGCGGGCTGCGCCCCGGCCAGTAGCGCCGCGCCAGCGACTCGTTGATCACCACCGCCCCCGGCGCGCGCTCGTCGTCGCGCGCCTCGATCCCCCGCCCGGCGAGCACCTGCATCCCCAGCGCCCGCAGGTAGCCGGGGGTCACCGCCTGCCAGTCGGCGCGCGGGCTCACGGCGCCGTCGGGCACCGGCTGCCCCTCCATCTCGAAGTTGAGGTCGCCCAGCGTGCTGGCGAGCGGCAGGTTGGTGACCGCGCCCGCGGCGTCCACCCCCGGCACGTCGCCCACGCGGCGCAGCATCTCGCGGAAGGCGCCCACCACCCGCGCGTCGTCCGGGTACCCGGACTCCGGCAGCGACACCCGCAGCGTCAGCACGCCCCCGGTGCGGAAGCCCGGGTCCACCCCGTACAGCGCCGCCAGGCTGCGCACCAGGAGCCCCGCCCCCAGCAGCAGCACCACCGCCAGCGCCACCTCGCCCGCCACCAGCGCGGAGCGGAAGCGGCGCCGGCGGACCCCGCCCGTCCCGGAGCGCCCGTTCTCCTTGAGCGACGCGTGCACCTGCCCGCGCGAGGCGTGCAGCGCCGGCGCCACCCCGAAGACGAGCAGGCTCAGCAGCGAGGCGCCCAGCGCGAACCCCAGCACCGCCGGGTCCATGCGCACCGGGCCTGCGCTGGGCAGCTCCGCCATCTCCAGCAGCGGCACCGCGCGCACCGCCCACGCGGCCAGAAGCACCCCGATCCCCCCGCCGAGCCCCGCCAGCAGCGCCGCCTCCGCCAGGAGCTGCCGCACCAGGCGCCCGCGCCCCGCCCCCAGCGCCGCCCGCACCGCCAGCTCCCGCCGCCGGCCGTCCACCCGCACCAGCAGCAGGTTGGCCACGTTGGCGCAGGCGATGAGGAGCACCAGCGCCACCGCGCCCAGGAGCGGCGCGAGCACCGGGCGCGTGCGGCCCAGCACCGCCTCGCGCAGCGGCACCATCCCCGCCGCGAAGCGCATCTCCGCCGGGTAGTCGTCCGGGTAGTCGCGCGAGAACCCCGCGGCCACCGCGGCGATCTCCCGGTCCGCCGCCGCCACCGTCGTCCCCGGCCGCAGCCGCGCCACCCCCTCCAGGAAGTGGCTGCCGCGCTGCGCCGCCAGCTCCGGCCCCAGCGCCAGCGGCAGGAACACCTCCGTGTCCTCGCCCTCCTCCAGGTCCCGCGGCAGGCGGAAGCCGGCCGGCATCACCCCCACCACCACGCGGGGCGCGCCGTCCAGGAGAAGGCGCCGCCCCAGCACCTCCGGCGACGCGCCGAAGCGCCGCGTCCACAGCCCGTGGCTCAGCACCGCCACGCCGTCGCCGCCGGGCGCGTCCTCGCCCGCCGAAAAGGCCCGCCCCGCCGCGGGGGCCACGCCCAGCGCGGGGATCACCCCCGCGGACAGGTAGCCCGCCCGCAGCCGCTCCGGCTCGCCGTCGCCGGTGAGGTTCGCCGAGGCCACGGCGTACGCGCCCACCGCCTCCGGCGAGCGCAGCCGGTCGCGGTAGTCGAAGAACTCCGCGGGCGACAGGTCGCCGGCCGGCTCGTCGTTCCAGCGGTTGGAGAGCCGCACCAGCCGCTCCGCGGCGGGGTAGGGGAGCCCGCGCAGCAGCGTCGCGTCCACGATGCTGAACACCGCCGTGTTCGCCCCGATCCCCAGCGCCAGCGTGAGGACCGCCGCGGCCGCGAAGCCGGGGCGCAGCCGCAGCTGCCGCGCCCCGAAGGCCAGGTCCTGCCCCAGCTCCGCCAGCCACTCCGAGCGCCGGCGGCCGCGCTCCATCCCTTCCTCCGCGCGGCACAGCGACCGCCGCGCCTCGTCCACGTCGCCGAACTCGGTCCCCGCCCGGGCGCGCGCCTCCGCCTCCGGCATCCCCGCGCGCACCAGCGCCTCCGTGCGCATGTCCAGGTGGAAGCGCACCTCCTCGTCCACCTCGGCGCGGATCTGGTCGCGCGTCCGCCAGGGAAAGCGGAAGGCGCGCGGCACCCGCCGGAACGCGCTCACAGCGCCTCCCCCGGGGCCGCGTCGAGCACCTTGAAGATGGCCTCCGCGTAGCGCCGCCAGGTGGCGGTCTCCTGCCGCAGCCGGGCGCGGCCCTCGCCGGTGAGCGTGTAGTAGCGGGCGCGGCGGTTGTTTTCCGTCATCGCCCACTCGGCCTCCACCCACCCCTTCTTTTCCAGCCGCCGCAGCGCCTGGTACAGGGCGGCGTCCTGCACCGCCAGCACGCCCTCCGTGCGGTCGCGGATCCACTGCGAGATCCCGTAGCCGTGCATGGGCTCCCAGGCGAGGGTGCGCAGGACGAGCACGCCGAGTGTGCCCTGCATCAGGTCCAGCGAGTCGTCGGCCATCGTTTCCTTGGTTCGTCTAGGGTCGGGATACTGGAACGACCGGGATCTGGGCGTGCCCCCGGCTGGCGCCGGGGTCGGGCTTCGGCTCCGTAAGGCAGCAAACAACGCTGCCTAACGGAGTCGAGCCCCGGCAAACTGCCGCCGGGTCTCGCCCCTCCGGGCCGAAATCCCTCACGCGGGGCTGGCGCTGGCGTCCGCTGGGGCCGGCCCCCTCACCCCCGACCCCCTCTCCCCCGCACGCGGGGGGAAATTGGGGAGAACGACGGTCCCGAAGGTCAGGAAGCCCTCCCCCAGAATTGGGGGAGGGTGGCGAGCCTAAGCGAGCCGGGTGGGGGCCCCGCGGACGCCAGCGCCGCACCCGCGTGAGGGATTTCGGCCCGAAGGGGCGAGACCCGGCGGGGCAGTTTCCGCCGGGGCTCGACTCCGTTAGGCAGCGTTGTTTGCTGCCTTACGGAGCCGAAGCCCGACCCCGGCGCCAGCCGGGGGC
>JBEVLE010000400.1:0-2614 GCA_040509335.1 Longimicrobiaceae bacterium
CCGCGTGAGGGATTTCGGCCCGAAGGGGCGAGACCCGGCGGCAGTTTGCCGGGGCTCGACTCCGTTACGCAGCGTTGTTTGCTGCGTTACGGAGCCGAAGCCCGACCCCGGCGCCAGCCGGGGGCACGCCCAAGTCCGTCGTTAAAAAGCGCGAATCCCGGGTCAGCATCACCCCGCCGCCTCGGTGCGGGCGCCGGCGCGCTCCAGCAGCTCGCGGTACCACGCCGTGGCGTCGCGCAGCCGGTCTTCGTGACCGGCCGACCCCCACACCACCGAGAGCGTGTCCGTGGTGCCGGGGCGGGTCTTGGTGCGCTGCGAGTCGCGCACGGCGTTGGCGCACGGGCCGTCCGCGTCCCACAGGCACAGGAGCCCGCCCAGGTCGATCTCCTGGCCCGCCGCGTTGAACACGTACGACGCGCCCGCGGGGGCCAGGGCGACGCGGAAGGGGGGCCGGGCGAGCGCCAGGTCCACCACGCTGACGGGGAGCCCGGCGTGCAGCGACACGGCGTTGCAGGCGTCCACCGCCGGGTTGATGCTCCCCAGCGCTCCCTCGCCGGCGGCGCGCACCAGGTACTCGGAGGCGGGCTTGCCGCGCCCGGTGGGCTTGTAGCCGCCCCACCTCAGCAGGTCGCGCACGGCGGCGCGCACCGCCTCGTCGCGCGCGAGCGGCGCGGGGGCGTCGGCGTCCAGCAGGCGCAGGACCTCGTGGGGGGTGGCGAGATCGCCCAGCGGGGCGGGGAAGCGCGTGGTGAACGCGGCGACGCGGAGGAGCGGGTGCTCCTCGACCTGGATCGCGATGGGCGGCGGCTCGGGGGTCATCTCGTGGGCTGCGGGGCTGGGCTGCGGGCGGCGCGGCGACGATGCAGCATCGGGCGCGGAAGCGCCGGCGTCAAGCGGCGGGGCGTTTCGCCCTCCACGCCTCCACTTCGCGTGCGGAACGGCCCCGACACCGAGAAATCGGTGGTTTGTATGGACTCTTGACTTGAAATTATTCGTTTGTTGCAGTGGGGAACTATAGATCCGAAGATATTTCGTCGTGGACAGTTTACTTTGTTCAGCGATGCATTAGATTGCACGGAGTACAGCCGCCGGGAACCGGCGCCGGCGCGGCCGCCGGATCGCGGCTGCCCGTTCAGCACACAGGAAGGCCTTCGGCCGATGCGGAAGATCAACCCCCAGCGCTTCCAGCGCGCGACGCGCTCCACTCCGCGCCAGATCAACGAGAAGATCGTCCTGAACCTGATCCGCGAGCACCAGCCCATCTCCCGCGCCGAGCTGGCCCGGGTGATGGACGTGACGCGCGGCACCGTCACCCGGCTGGTGGACGTGCTGCTGCGCAACGGCAGCATCTACGAGGGAATGCACGCCACCGCCCCGCGCGGCCGGCGCCCCACCATGCTGCACGTGCGCACCGAGGGCCGCCTGGTGGTGGCGATCGACGTGCGCTTCAGCCTCACCTACGTGGTGCTCGCCGACCTCAGCGGCAACCAGATCGCCATGGACACCCTCCCCACCCCCGCCGACCCCGCGGAGCTGGTGGAGCGCCTCGCCGAGCGCGTGCGCGACCTGCTGGAGGTCCACGGCGCGGAGGGTGGGTGCGAGGGGATCGGGCTGGTGGTGCCGGGGATGGTGGACCGGCGCGCCGGGCGCGTCCTCAACTCGCCCGCGCTGGGGTGGAGGGACGTGCCGCTGCGCGAGATGCTGTCCGCCCGCACCGGGCTGCGCGCCTTCATCGAGAACGGCCCCGTGTCGTGCGCGCTGGCGCAGATGTGGCTCAACCCGTCGCGCGTGGACGGCGTGGACGACTTCGCCTACGTCACCGTGTCCGACGGCGTGGGGGTGGGGGTGGTGGTGGACGGGCAGGTGCTCCGCGGCCACGGCGACACGGCGGGCGAGTTCGGGCACCTGCCGCTGGGCATGGACGGCCCCCGCTGCCTGTGCGGGCTGCGCGGCTGCCTGGAGGCGCACACCTCCAACCTGGCTACGCTGGGGCGCTACCTGGGGCTGGATCCCGCCGAGGAAGGCGACCGCGAGAAGCTGCGCCGCAGCGGGATGAGCATCCCCGACCTGGTGGCCCGCGCCCGCGCCGGCGACGCGCGCGCCACGGAAGCCCTCCAGCAGACGGCGCGCAGCCTGGGGATCGGGCTGGCCGGGATCGTCATGGCGCTGAACCCCGCGCGCATCTTTTTGGACGGCGAGGTCATGGCCGCCTGGGACCTGCTGGGCGACACGGTCATCGGCGCCATGCGCGAGCGCTCGCTGACGCCGGGCGCGGCGGCTACTCCTCTGGTCCCGGTCTCTCCCGGCGGGCTGGCCCGCCTGCGCGGCGCGACGGCGTTGCTGCTCGCGCGCGAGTTCGCGGCTCCGCGGGTGGCGTGATCTTACGGATTCAACTGCGGGTTCGGGCGTGCCCCCGGCTGCGCCGGGGTCGGGCTTCGGCTCCGTAGCAGACGAAACGACCGTCTGCAACGGAGTCGAGCCCCCGCGGAAACAGCCCCGCGGGGTCTCGCCCCTTCGGGCCGAAATCCCTCACGCGACAGGCCCCCTCCCCGGCCGACCCCATTCCCGGAGCCCGCCGGAGCAAACGCCGTTCATCCAGCGCAGAAGGGGCGCT
>JBEVLE010000401.1:0-3278 GCA_040509335.1 Longimicrobiaceae bacterium
CGCCGCGCGGCGCCTCCCCCGTTTCCCTCTACTCCGCCGCGACGCCGTCGGTGGCCCGCGCCGGCGCCCGCCCGTCGGCGGGGACCGTCCGGTCGTCGGGCGAGGGCGGAGCCCCCCGCGAGGCCAGGGCCCGCGCCACCTCGTCCGACGCGGCCGCGCCGCCGGCCGCCGGCCCTTCCTCCACCAGCTTGCCGAACATCGCCGGCAGCTCCACCCCGCCGATCTCCTGGATCACCTGCATCATGGGGGGCAGGGTACGCGCCATGTTGTTGAGGAACCCGGAGGTGGCGCTGGTGCCGTTCCCGCCGCCCTCCCACACCACCACCTTGTCGAACTTGATCCCGGAGATCGCCAGCGCAGCCGTTTCCGCCAGGTTGTCCACGTGCTCCAGCATGAGCAGCTGGAAGGCCTCCTTGGAGCCGCCGCAGGCGGCCACGATCTCGCGCAGGCCCTCGGCCTTCTTGGCAAGCATCTCGTACTGGCCGCGGGCCTCCGCCTCCAGCCGCGCGAAGGTCGCCGCCGCCTCGGCCTGCGCCGAGATGCGCCGCTTTTCCGCGTCCGCCTCGGCCTCCACGATGGTCCGGGCCTTCTCGGCCTTTGCGGGGGCCTCCAGCTCGGCGCGGCGCTCCGCCTCCACCCGCTCCGCGTCGGCGAGCGCCGCGCGGGCCATGGCGCGGTTCTGCGCCTCCTGCACCGCGGCCTCCGCCTCCCGCTTGCGCGTCTCGGAGAGCTGGTACGCCTCGGCCTGCCTCACCTGGAGCTCCGCCTGCGTGGCCGCGATGGTCGCCTGCGCGGTCGCCTCGCCCGCGATGGCCTTGGCGTCGGCGCTGGCCACGGCGACGCGCTTGATCTGCTCGGCCTCCTTGACCTGCATCTCCCGCTGGAAGGCGGCCGTCTGCTCACCGATCTTCTGCTCCTTTTCCAGCTCGGCCACGCGCACCGCCTGCTCGCGCTGCGCCTCGCGGATGCCGATCTCCCGCTCCTTGCTGGCGTTGGCGACCTTGACCACCTTCTCGCGCTCCGCCTCCGCCACGCGCACCTCGCCGAGCTTCTCCTGCTCGGCCACGTCGCCGCGGGCCTTCTGCACCGCCTCCGCCGCCGCCTTGCGCCCGATCGCCTCGATGTACCCCGAGTCGTCGCGCAGGTCGGTGATGTTCACGTTGATCAGCACCAGGCCGATCTTCTTCAGCTCCGGCTCCAGCGACTGCTGTACCTTGTGCAGGAAGCCGTCGCGGTCGCGGTTGATCTCCTCGATGCGCATGGAGGCGATCACCTGGCGGAGCTGGCCGAAGATGATGTCCGTGGCCTGCTTGGTGATGGAAGCGTGGTCCGAGCCCAGCAGGCGGATCGCCGCGTTCTGCCGCACGTCCGGCTCGGTGCCGATGGCGACGGTGAACACGCTGGGCACCGCCACGCGGATGTTCTCGAAGGAGAGCGCGTCCTTGAGCGGGATGTTGATCTGGATGGGCTCCAGGTCCAGGTAGGCGTACTCCTGGATCACCGGCCACACGAAGGTGCCGCCTCCCGAGATGCACTTCGCCGAGTTGCCGCCGCTGACCCGGCCGGAGATCACCAGCACCTTGTTGGCCGGGCAGCGCTTGTAGCGCGAGACGAAAAGGAAGACGATCCCCAGCCCCACGGCGAGCACGGCCATCAGGCCCCCCGTCGCCACGAAGGGAAGCGGGATCTGGATCAGGGAAAAAGCGCTAGGCATCGAGAAGACCTCCGAGGTCGGGTGAGGGGACGACTTCGACGGTGTCGGGACCGACCACGTCCACGACCACCACCTGCGCGCCCGTGGGAAGGGGGTGCGCGGAAAGGGCCTGGTACTCCACCAGGCGGTCCTGCAGCCGCAGGTGCACCTTGCCCATCCCCGCGCGGTCGCCGGGGATGCTCAGGTACACGGTGGCGGGCTCGCCGACGGCCCGCTCGATGTGCACGGTCCCGTCGCTTTCCATGCGCAGCAGAGCCCGCATTGCCGCGGCCACGCCGACCGCCGCCCCGGCCCCCAGGAGCAGCGCGAGGGGGAGCGCCGCCACGAGCCCCAGCGGCGTGGCGTACCCGGCCAGCCCGCCGATGCCGAAGAAGGTGAGCCCCGCGGTCAGCGCGCGGACGCTCAGCAGGTTGAGCCCTTCGGCGCCGTCGGTGTGGATGTCCAGGTGGGGCACGTCCACGCCGTGGTCCATCCCGAGCAGGCTCAGGAGGATCTGCAGCAGCAGGACGGCACCCCCGAGGATGGCGCAGGCCAGGAAGAGGGTTTCCACGTTGCGGAAGGGCGGCGGGTGGGACGCGGAACGGGCGCGGCGCGCCAAAAGTTCCGCGTCGGAAAGGTACCGGCCGGCAGCGGCCGCGTCAACCTGAAGACAATACGCGCAAGGGAGATGAAAGGTGTCGAGCCGCCCCGCGAACGTGCGCGGGGAGGCGGGTCAGGCGATCGCGCGGCGGGCGGCGGCGAACACGTCGTCCAGCATCTCCGGGGTGAGGCGCCCGGTGAAGGTGTTCTGCTGGCTGGGGTGGTACGAGCCGATCAGCGTGAGCCCCCCCGGGAGGGGAACCTCCACGGCGTGCGCGAACCTGGGCTGCGGTACGGGAAGGGCGTGCCCGCCCTCGCGCAGCAGGCGCAGGAGCTGGCCCCAGGCGAAGCCTCCCAGCGCGACGATCGCGCGCAATTCCGGGAGAGCGCGGAGCTCGCGGAGCACCCAGGGCGCGCAGGCGTCGCGCTCCTCCGGGGTGGGGAGGTTGTCGGGCGGGGCGCACTTCACCGCGGCGGTCACCCAGGCGCCGTGCAGCGTCAGCCCGTCGCCGGCGTGCTCGGAGGTGGGCTGGCTGGCGAAGCCGGCGCGGTGCATGGCCGCGAACAGCCAGTCGCCCGAGCGGTCGCCGGTGAACACGCGCCCCGTGCGGTTGGCGCCGTGCGCCGCCGGCGCCAGCCCGAACACCAGCAGCCGCGCCGCCGGGTCGCCGAACCCCGGGACGGGGCGGGCCCAGTAGTCCTGGTCGCGGAAGGCGCGGCGCTTCTCGCGCCCCACCCGCTCCCGCCACTCCACCAGCCGAGGGCACTTCCGACAGCCGGTCACCTCGTCGTGCAGCACGTTCAGCATCGTCACAACTTTGAAGAGCAGGGTTTGGGCGTGCCCCCGGCTGGCGCCGTAGGGTTGTTTCATTGTTGGTTATGCCAGTAAATTTCTGGCATGACACTGCTTGAAGCACTTGCTCAAGTGCCGGACTTCCGGGACCCCCGAGGGCGCCGCCACGAGTTGCCGCTGGTGCTGGCCTGT
>JBEVLE010000402.1:0-10489 GCA_040509335.1 Longimicrobiaceae bacterium
CCCCGCGTGAGGGATTTCGGCCCGGAGGGGCGAGACCGCGCGGCTGTTTGCGCGGGCTCGACTCCGTTACGCACGGTTGTTTCGTGCGTTACGGAGCCGAAGCCCGACCCCGGCGCCAGCCGGGGGCACGCCCAACCCAGCCGTTAATCCCTGCTCCCCCCGCCCGGCAACCTCTCCTCGCGGTTCGCGGCATGGAAAAGCACGCTCGCCGCGACGACAGAAGCCTGCTTGAGGTCGGACTCGATGAGCATGGCGGCCACGTCGCGGTTGGTGTGGTGGGTGCGGGTGTCGTAGTCCAGCGGGTCCTGGATGAAGGTGAAAGCGGGGATCCCGGCGCCCACGAAGGGCATGTGGTCGGTGCTCCCGGTGTTGCGCAGGGTGACGTTGGCGGCGCCCAGGTCGCGGAAGGGCTCCAGCCAGGCGGCGAAGACCGTGCGGACGGCGGCGTTGCCCTGGGCGTAGAGGCCGCGGATGCGGCCGGCGCCGTTGTCGATGTTGAAGTACGCGAAGGGCGGGCGGACGCCCGGGCGGAGGCGTCCGGTGGCGGGGTCGCCGTAGTGCCTGCGGACGTAGCCGCCGGAGCCGAAGTAGTCCTCGTGCTCCTCGCCGTCCCACAGAGCCACGCGGATGGTGCGCCGCGGCCGGGCCCCGACGGCCCGGAGGATGCGCGCGGCCTCCATCGCCACGGCCACTCCGGCGGCGTTGTCGGTGGCGCCGGTGCCCACGTTCCACGAGTCCAGGTGCCCGCCCACCAGCACCACCTCGTCGCGGAGGCGCGGATCGCTCCCGGGGATCTCGGCCACCACGTTGTAGCCCACGGAATCGCTCGTGGTCTCGCGGGTGCGCAGCTCCACCTCCAGGACCGGCGCGGCGCCGGCGCGCACCAGGTTGGCCAGGCGCGCGAAGTCGCCGGCGTCCACCACGAAGGAGGGGACGGTGCCGGATACGTCGCTGTCGTACGCCTGGTAGGCGGACACGTTCACGGCGTGGGCGCCGCGGCCGGGCTCCAGCAGCGCGGCGACGCCCTCCTCGCGCAGCAGGGCGGAAAAGCGGTGCCGCGCCCGCACCCGGTCGGCGTAGCCGCCGGCGTCTTCCTCGTAGCTGCCCGGGGAGCCGGGGTCCGTGACGCGGGCCATGGAGTCCAGGCGCGCGTCGTCCAGGCGGCGGCCCGTGGCGGCGAAGCGGGTGCTGTCCACCAGGGCGTCGCCGCTCAGCACGATCCTTCCGCGGAGCCGGCCGCGGTGCCTGGCCAGGTCGGCCTCGCTGCGCAGGGTGGCCAGCACGGGCTCGCCGCGCACCACGCCGCCCGTGGCGGGGCTCCACGCCTTGGGGTAGGCCACCATGCGCTCGTAGTACGGCGACACCAGCTCCACGGAGTGGCGGGCGACCTCCCAGCCGCGGCCGCGGCGCGTCCCCCACGGCTCCAGCGCGGCGCCCGCCAGCCCGAAGGCGGCCATGCGGTCGCGCGCCCACTCGGCCGCGCGGCGGTACCCGGGCGACCCGGCCAGCCGGGGGCCGTTGACGTCGGACAGGTGGACGGCGGTCTCCAGGACGCGGGAGCGGTTCATTCCCTCGTCGCGGATGCGCGCGTTCATGGCGGCGTCCACCCGCTCGCCCGCGGGCGCGGCGGGGGCGGCCGCCTGCTGCGCGGGCGCGGGGAGCGGCGCGGCGAGGAGCGCCAGGAGCAGGAGCCGGGTGCGGATGGGGATCATGGGGCGCGTGGAGCGTCGGGAGGTGGCGCGCGGCGGGCGGACCCCGCCGGGACGTGGCGTCAGGATAGCCGGGCGCGGCGGGGCGTGTCCACCCCGGCGGGGTCAATCCGGGGGCGGGCGCAGGGTGAGCAGGTGGATCTCCTGGCTCCCGGCGGGGGCGTAGTCGGTGGGCTCGCGGACGCGCGCCTCCTCCACCGTCCAGCCGCGCCACGCCATGCGCGCCACGAACTCGGAGCGGTACACGCGCCCGGGGTCGGCGACCACGGCGCTGCCGCCGGGCGCCACCAGCCGCGGCAGCGCGAGCGACAGGCTCTCGGCGTTCCTCATCTCGTACAGCACGTCCGCGGCGACCACGCGCTCGAAGCGCCCCAGATCATCCGGCACCTCGCGCCAGTCCATCTCGGCGGTGCGCAGCCCGGGGAGCCCGTTGCGCTCGGCGTTGGCCCGCGCGAACAGCAGCGCGTCGGCGTACCAGTCGGTGGCGAGCACGTCCGCCCCGCGCCACAGCAGCGCCAGCGACGGCAGCCCCACCCCGGACCCCAGCTCCAGCACCCGCCCCCCCGGCGCGGGCTCCGCCGCCAGCCGCCGCGCCAGCGCCCGCGCGGAGGGCCACAGGTCCGCCCAGTACGGGAGCCGCTCGTCCACGTCGAACTCCGCCTCGTCGATCAGCTCCTCGGCCGCGTCGGGGAGCAGGATCTCCAGCGAGAGCGGCCCGTGCCGGAACGTCTCGGTGCGGACCCGGAAGCGGGCGCGGAGCTGGGACTCGAGGTCGGAAGGGGGCACGGAACAGGGAACAGGGAATAGGGAACAGGGAACAGCCTGCAACTGCGACGGCGGACCCCCTCCCCCGACCCCTCCCCGCAAGGGGGAGGGGAGAACGGCACGACGCACCCGAGGGCCGGGAAGCCGGGCGGGGGCCCTCGCGGACGCCAGCGCCACCCCCGCGTGAGGGATTTCGGCCCGGAGGGGCGAGACCGCGCGGCTGTTTGCGCGGGCTCGACTCCGTTGCGCACGGTTGTTTCGTGCGCTACGGAGCCGAAGCCCGACCCCGGCGCCAGCCGGGGGCACGCCCGAGTCCGCAGTTCAAAGCCGTTCCAGCGTCTTGCCGCCAGCGTCCAGAACCCGGTACCTTGGACCTGCGCGAAAGTACCCCCGGCGCAGACCGTCCGAAAGCCCCCGATGGCCCGCTCGTTCGAACGCCGCCTGAGAACGGCCCTGGTCCTGTTCTCCATCCTCCCGTCGCTCCTGCTGCTGGGCGCCGGGACGTACGTGCTGTCCGCAGCCGTGGCGCGCACCGACTCGCGCGGCGCCTGGGAGCGCATCGCGGCCAGCGGGCGCGGGCTGGTGGGGCGCGCGGAGGCGAGCGGCGACCCCGGCCTGATCGCGGCCGGGACCCTGCACCGCCGGGAATTGTCCGCCTCGCTGACGCAGGCGCGGCGCTGGGAGTTCCTGCTGGAGCGCGCCCTGGTGGCGCTGCCGCTGGCGGCGGTGCTGCTGGGGGCGGTGCTGGCGTGGCTGGCCTTCCGCGCGTCGCGGGGGATCGCGCACGGGCTGTCGGCGCCGGTGGGCGAGCTGGTGGGGTGGGCCGGCCAGGTGGGGCGCGGCGAGGCGCTCCCCCCGCCCGCCGCCGCCGACGCGGGCGAGGACGACGAGTTCGCCCTCCTGCGCGCGGCGTTCCGGCAGATGGAGGCGGAGCTGGCGGCGTCGCGCGCCCGGGCGCTGGAAACGGAGCGCATGCGCACCTGGGTGTCCATGGCGCGCGGCGTGGCCCACGAGCTCAAGAACCCGCTCACGCCCATGCGCCTGGCGGTGCGCACGCTGGAAGCGCAGGACGCCGCGCGCGACCCGGCGGCGCGCGAGGCGCTGGAGGTGATCGCGGCGGAGTCGGCGCGGCTGGAGGAGCTGGCGCGCTCCTTCGCGCAGCTGGGGCGCATGCCGGAGGGCCCCGCCAGCGAGATCGACCTGTCGGAGATGCTGGACTACCTGCTGCGCACCCACCTCCCCCCGGAGGTGCAGCCGCGCCTGCGCGCCCCGGTGGACCTGTCGCCGGTGGTGGGGCACTACGACGCGCTCTCGCGGGCCTTCGCCAACCTGCTCCTCAACGCGGCGGACGCGGTGGGCGGCGCCGGGGCGGTGACGGTGGTGGCGCGCTCGCTGGGCGACCGGGTGGAGGTGCGGGTGACGGACACCGGCCCCGGGATCGCGCCGGAGAACCTGGAGCGCATCTGGGAGCCGGACTTCACCACCAAGTCGCGCGGCACCGGGCTGGGGCTGGCGCTGGTGCGGCAGACGGTGCGCGCCCACGGCGGCGAGGCGGCCGCCCGCAACCGGCCGGAGGGCGGCGCCGAGTTCCGCGTGCTCCTCCCCGCCGCCCGCCCCTCCCGCCCCGCCCTGTCCGCCCCCCGCGCCGGCGGCGCTGAAACACCCGGCGCACCCCGGGCGTAGAAGGGGCTCCGCCGTCGCACGGCGGCCCGCCTCCGCTCCCCGGAACCCGACCCCATGTCCACCATCCTGATCGCCGACGACGAGCCGAACATCCGCCGGATGCTCGGCGCCCTGCTGCGCGCCGAGGGGTTCCGCGTCCGCGAGACCGGCACCGCCCGCGGCGCCCTGGCGGAGGTGCTCGCCGAGGAGCCGGACGCGGCGCTGATGGACCTGTACATGCCCGAGGAAACGGGGCTGGACGTGCTCCCCCGCATCCAGGAGGCCGCGCCGGACCTGCCGGTGGTGATGATGAGCGGCCGCGCCACCCTGTCGGACGCGGTGCGCGCCACCAAGCTGGGCGCCTTCCACTTCATCGAGAAGCCGCTTTCCCCCGAGTCGGTGCTGGTGACGCTGCGCTCGGCGCTGGAGCTGCGCCGGGCGCGCGAGCTGAACCGGGCGCTGCGCGAGGAGCTGGGCGAGGGGTGGGAGATGGTGGGGCGCGGCGAGCGCATGGACGCGGTGCGCGCCCTGATCGAGCGGGTGGCGGGGACCCCGGCGCGGGTGCTGATCACCGGCGAGTCGGGGACGGGCAAGGAGCTGGCGGCGGCTGCAATCCACCGCCTGTCGCCGCGCTCCGGCGGGCCGTTCGTGCGCATCAACTGCGCGGCAATCCCCCGCGACCTGGTGGAGTCGGAGCTGTTCGGGCACGAGAAGGGGTCGTTCACCGGGGCCACGGAGCGGCGGCGCGGGCGCTTCGAGCTGGCCAGCGGGGGGACGCTCTTCCTGGACGAGATCGGCGACCTCAGCCCGGAGGCGCAGGCCAAGCTGCTGCGCGCCCTGGAGGCCGGCGAGATCGAGCGCGTGGGCGGCGCCGAGCCCATCCCCGTGGACGTGCGCGTGCTCTCCGCCACCAACAAGGACCTGCGCGCCGAGGTGGCCGCCGGGCGCTTCCGCGAGGACCTGTTCTTCCGGCTGCACGTGATCCCGCTGCACCTGCCCCCGCTGCGCGAGCGGCGCGAGGACGTGCCGCTGCTGGTGGAGCACTTCCTGGCCCGCAACCGGGCGCGCACCGGGCTGCAGCCGCCGCGCATGGCGCCGTCCGCCGTGGAGGCGCTGGCGCGGCACCCGTGGCCGGGGAACGTGCGCGAGCTGGGGAACATCGTGGAGCGGCTCACCATCCTGCACGCGGGGGCGGAGGTGGGCGTCGCGGAGATCCGGGCGCTGCTGGCGGGGGCGGCGGTGGGCTCGGGGCCGGACGCCGACGGGTTCCGGGACGACGAGTCGGGGTCTCTGAGCGACCGGCTGGACGAGTACGAGAAGTTCCTGCTGCTCCAGGCGCTGGAGGCCGCCGACGGGAGCATGGCGGAGGCGGCGCGACGGCTTCAGACCGATCGCGCGAACCTGTACCGGCGGATGCGGCGTCTGGGCATCGAGCGATAGCGTCTTCGGCATCGTCGTGACGTGGCGGGGCCGCTGCGGAGCCCGGCGGAAACTGCCCCGCCGGTCTCCTCCGCGGGCTCCGGGAGCCCCGCGATACTGCTGCGGGTCTCCCTGCGCCGGAGGGAGCCAGCCGAAACTGCCCGGCTGTCTCCCTCCGAACAGATTTTTATGGGTACGACGAACGGCGAACGAAACCGATCCAGCCGCCCGCGTGGAGTTCGGCTGAGGCGGCGAGCGGCGAAAGGAGACACGCTCCCGCGTCGTTCCGACACGAAAACGCGTGCCGGTGGCGACGCTCCGAAAATCCAAGTCGTTGCGGCAAAACACCCTGGAAGAACGCCGAAACCGGGCATGGCCCGTGCCTTTGGGCGGGCCGCCGGACTTCAGCTTCCCATCCACGGAGGAACCATGCGCAGCTCCCTCATCGCCCTTTCCGCTCTGCTCCTGGCCGCGGCGCCCGCCGCCGCGCAGGAGCCCGCGGCGGACGCCGCCCGGGCGGACACCCTCAGCCGGATGGACCTCCCCCCCGAGGTCGCGGAGGAGGTGATCGACTTCTTCAACGACTCGCGCACGCTGCACTTCAGCGGGCGCACCCGCATCCCCGAGGAGCGCGCCATCGACGGCGACGTGGCGGTGCTCGGGGGGCCGCTCGTGGTGGCCGGGCGCATCGAGGGGCGGGTGGTGGTGATCAACGGCGACGTGGAGCTCCTCCCCGGCGCGGTGGTGGACGGCGACCTCACCGTGGTCGGCGGCGAGATCACGGGGCTGGACGGGGCGCGCGTGACCGGCGAGGTGCTCGCGTACACGGAGCGGCTGCGCTTCGTGCACCGCGGCGACCGCATCGCCCGCAGGGACCGCGACCGGCGCCGGGACGGCGACGCCGAGCGGGACAGTGACGACACCAGCGGGCGCGCCACCTTCCACGTGACCAGCGGGCAGAGCTACAACCGGGTGGAAGGGCTCCCGGTGCACTTCGGGCCGGTGATCGAGACCTCGGGGTCCAATCCCTTCCGGCTGCGCGCGCTCGCCGTGTACCGCACCGAGAACGGCCCCTTCTTCCGCACCGAGCGCTGGGGGCACGACGTCAGCGCCGAGCAGTTCTTCGGCGGGCGGCGCGAGCTGCGCGTGGGCGGCGGCGTGTACTCCGTGGTCGCGCCCATCGAGGACTGGCACCTCAGCGACACCGAGAACGGGCTGTCCACCTTCCTCTTCCACCGCGACTTCCGCGACCACTACGAGCGCAAGGGGTGGAACGCGTACGCCACGCTGGAGCCGCGCGGGACGCCGCTCTCGCTGACGGGCGGATACCGCTCGGAGCGGCACGCCAGCCTGGCCGCCGGCGACCCGTGGACCATCTTCGACAACGGCGACGCCTGGCGTCCCCAGCCTCTCGTGGGCGAGGGGCGGCTCAACAGCGTCTTCGCCACGGCCAGGATCGACACCCGCAACGACCGCGACGAGCCGTCCCACGGGTGGTACGTGCAGGGCGAGGTGGAGCGCGCGCTGAACGACGGCCTGGTGCGCCCCGCCGCCGTCCGCCCGGTCTTCGGCCCGCTCGACGAGTTCACGCTGGTCCCCGTCCCCGCCATGCCGTACGGCGCCTTCACCACGGGGCTGCTGGACGTGCGCCGCTACAACCGCATCGACCCGGACTCGCGGCTGAACCTGCGGGTGGTGGTGGCGGGGTCGCTGGACGGGTCGGAGCTCCCGCCGCAGCGGCAGCACGCCCTGGGCGGCGAGGGGACGCTCCCCGGCTACTCGCTGCTGGAGATGGACTGCGGCGCCCGCGTGGACCGGGTGGTGCGCCCCGTGGGGGCGGCCGACCCCACCGACCCCGACGCGCCGGCGTTCTTCACCGGCTACGGCTGCGACCGCTTCGCGCTGGCGCAGGCGGAGTACCGCGGCAACCTGTCGTTCCGCTTCAACTGGAGCGGGCGCGGCTGGTGGGACGACGACGAGTGGGACGAGGACGAGGAGCGCTACCGCGAAAGCTGGGACGCGGACGTGGACTGGGTGCTCTTCGCCGACGCGGGCCACGGCTGGTCCACCCGCGACGGGCTGGGCGACGACACCGGGGTGGACGCCGGCTTCGGGCTGCTCTTCGACGAGCTGGGCGTGTACGCGGCGGTCCCGCTCCGCAACGGGCGCGGCGTGAACCTGTTCGTCCGGCTCGGATCGCGCTTTTGACGCTGCGCTCCCTCCGCCTTGCGGCCTGCCTCCTGCCCGCGCTCCTCGCCCTCGCCGGGCCGGCGCGCGCGCAGGGGGCGCGCCCCCTCACCGTGGCGTCGGCGGGGGCGGCGGCGGGGTGGCGCCCGGCGGTGAGGGCGCAGGGGCTGCTCGCGGACCCGGGGCTGCGCGACGCGCTGGACTCGGGGCTGCCGCTGCGCATCCGCTTCCGCGTGGAGCTGTGGGAAAAGAGCGTGTTCGACCGGCTGCAGGGAACGCACCGCGCCGCCCTCGCCGTGCTCCAGGACCCCCTGGACGGGGCGTACACGCTGGACGACGGCCGCGCCGAGCAGCGCTTCCGCTCGCTGGCGGCGGTGGAGAGCGCGGTGGAGGCCGCCTTCGCCGCGCCGCTGCACCCCACGCGGCGGGGCCGCTTCTACTACATCGCCGTGCTGGAGATCGAGACGCTTTCCCTTTCGGACCTGGAGGAACTGCAGCGCTGGCTCCGCGGCGAGGCCCGCCCCGCCGTGGAGGGGCGCCGCTCGGTGGGCCGCGCGGTGGAAAGCGGCCTCCGCCGCGCCGTGGTGCGCGTGATGGGGCTGCCCACGCGCAAGTACGAGGCGAGGTCGGCGACGTTCTCGCCGAGATAGGGAACAGGGAACAGGGAACAGGGAACAGGGAACAGGGAACAGGGAACAGCCTGCAACGGCGGTACGGAGTACGAGAACTGCGGGCGCTCGCCGGAAGCCTGGAACCTGGTACGCGTCCTCGGCGGGCCCCCTCCCCAACCCCTCCCCCGCAAGCAGGGGAGGGGCTTTTCTCGTGCATGAAGCGGGCACCGGGCTGCGTCCGCAGAGGCGCCCCCACCCGGCTCGCTTGAGGCTCGCCACCCTCCCCCAATTCTGGGGGAGGGCTTCCCGACCCTCGGGTTCGTCGTGTCGTGCTCCCCCTCTCCCGCTTGCGGGGGAGAGGGGGCCTGCCGTCGCGTGAGGGATTTCGGCCCGAAGGGGCGAGACCCGGCGGCAGTTTGCCGGGGCTCGACTCCGTTGGGCTGCGTTGTTTGCAGCCCTACGGAGCCGAAGCCCGACCCCGGCGCCAGCCGGGGGCACGCCCAGATCCGCCGTTCGATCCGTGCCGTCCGTGCGGGTCGGCAGGTGGGGAAGCGGCGTGCTCCGCGGCGACCTCGTCCCGCGTCTCGTCCAGGAAGGCGAGGAAGCGCCGTACGTCCTCCGCGACGTTGGCAGGGCCTAGCGAAACGCGCACCGCGCCGACCGCCGCGCCGCCCAGGTGCGCCCGGAAGGCGGGGATGCTGAATCCGTCCGCCGCGGCGCGCTCCAGGAAGCCGCGGGTGGCCTCCGCCGGGAAGCCGAAGGCGTGCTCCGCCGCGCCGGGGTTGCAGAAGCAGCCGCCGCGCACCGAGATGCCGGCGCGGCGGGCGCGGGCCTCCACCCGCTCGTGGTCCACGGCCCGGCCGGCGGGGTCCAGCAGGTTGAAGGCGACCGTGGCGCCGCGCGACTCCGTGGTTGCCGGCCCGTGGATGCGCACGGCGGGAGCGCCGCCCGGGTGGCGCAGGGCGCGCAGGCCGTCCAGGAGCGCCGCGGTCAGCCCGCCGAGGTGGGCGGCGAGCCGCTCGGCGCCCACCCCCGCCAGCCACTCCAGCCCGTCCGGCACCGCGGCGATCCCCAGGAAGTCGAGCGTCCCGTCCTCGAACCCCTCCGCGCCCCGCCGAAGGAGGTGCGTGCCGTGGCGGGTGGAAACGAACTCCACGGTGCCGCCGGCGAACCAGGGGCGGCGCAGCTCCGCGAGGGCGTCGCGGCGGGCCAGCAGCGCCCCCACGCCGGTGGGGTAGCCGAACATCTTGTAGAAGGAGACGCAGGCGAAGTCCGGCCCGCCCTCGCCCAGGCGCAGGCCGCCGGAGGGCGCGGCTGCGGCGGCGTCCAGGAGCACGCGCCACCCCCGCTCCCGCGCCGCGGCCGCCAGGCCGGCGGGGTGCCGCACGCCG
Source organism: Longimicrobiaceae bacterium (assembly GCA_040509335.1). Classification (GTDB taxonomy): domain Bacteria; phylum Gemmatimonadota; class Gemmatimonadetes; order Longimicrobiales; family Longimicrobiaceae; genus JAFAYN01. The sequence goes on from JBEVLE010000402.1 coordinate 9,745, forward strand.
GAAAAGTTGCTCTGCGCGGGGAGGGCGAAGAGCCCCGGCGCGGACGCGGGAGGCTCGTCCAGCGCCTCCGCGGCGCCCAGCAGGCGCAGCTCGCCGTCCAGCGGCAGGTGGCGGACGTCGGCGCCGGCGCGCCGTGCGAACTCGCGCAGGCCGTTCACGGAGTTGTGGTTGTCGGCGGCAAGGAGGAGGCGCGCGCCGGGCCGGAAGGGAAACGCCTCCCCCACCAGCCGCAGGGCGCCGCTGGCGTTGGCCGTGAAGCACACCTCGTACTCCGCCGGGTCCGCGCGGAAGTGGCGGAGCACGGCGGCCCGGGCCTCCTCCACGCGGGCGGTGCTGGCGCGGGAGGCGGGGCTGTCGGAGTGCGGGTTCCCGAAGACGCCCCCGCGCAGCGTCTCCGCGTGGCGCGACACCAGCGACTCCGGGTACAGGGCGCCTCCGGTGTAGTCCAGGTACGTCTGCCCCAGGGCGTCCAGCCGGGCGAACTCGCGGGCGCGCAGCCGGCAGAAGAACGGGTCGGTCGTGTATGGCATTGCGTCTCCCGTTTGGGGCGAGGTCGAACAGCGGGTTCGGGCGTGCCCCCGGCTGGCGCCGGGGTCGGGCTTCGGCTCCGTAAGCCCGCAAACGACGCGGGCTAACGGAGTCGAGCCCCGGCGGAAACTGCCCCGCCGGGTCTCGCCCCTTCGGGCCGAAATCCCTCACGCGGCGGTGGCGCTGGCGTCCGCGAGTGCGGGCCCCCTCACCCCCC